>NZ_VITD01000007.1:0-370701 GCF_007827755.1 Micromonospora sp. CNZ322 | reverse complement strand
TCCAGGGCATTCACCCCGCCACCCTGGCTCAACCCGAAACCCGAAACACCCCCCTGTGGACAACGACCGAACACCTGTGGATAACCAGGCGATCAGCGCGCGTTGATCATGAAGTTATTGCCACGACACGCCGGCGAAGCTGGCAATAACTTCATGATCAACGCATTGGGGGGTCGGGTTAGGGGAGGAGGGGGTGGAGGACCACGTTTTCTTCTCGGCCTGGGCCTACGCCTACGACGCTCACCCTCGTGTTGCAGAGTTCTTCGACCCTCGCGATGTAGCGGCGGGCGTTCTCCGGGAGGTCATCGATGGTGCGGGCCTTGGTGATGTCCTCCCACCAGCCGTCGAGTTCCTCGAAGACGGGCTTGGCGTGGTGGAAGTCCGTCTGGCTCATCGGCATGTCGTCGACCCGGACGCCGTTGATCTCGTAGCCGACGCAGATCGGCACCTTGGGCAGGCCGGTGAGCACGTCCAGCTTGGTGATGACCAGGTCGGTGACGCCGTTGAGGCGGCACGCGTACCGGGCGACGACCGCGTCGAACCACCCGCACCGGCGCTCCCGCCCGGTGGTGGTGCCGTACTCCGCGCCGATCTTGCGCAGGTGGTCACCGTTGGCGTCGAACAGCTCGGTCGGGAACGGCCCGGCACCCACCCGGGTGGTGTACGCCTTGCTCACCGCGATGACCTTGTTGATCGCGGTCGGCGGGATGCCCGCGCCGACGCAGGCACCACCGGCGGTCGGGTTGGACGAGGTCACGAAGGGGTAGGTGCCGTGGTCCATGTCGAGCATGGTGGCCTGGGCGCCTTCCAGCAGCACCGTCTCGCCCCGGTCCAGGGCGTCCCAGAGCATCGCCCGGGTCTCTGCGATGTACGGCTTGAGCCGCTCCGCGTACGCCAGGTACTCCTCGACGGTCGCCTCGAGGTCGATCGCCTTGCGGTTGTAGACCTTGAACAGGATCTGGTTCTTCTCGCGCAGCGCGAGTTCCAGCTTCTTGCGCAGGATGCCCGGGTCGAGCAGGTCCTGGAGGCGGATGCCGATCCGGGCGACCTTGTCGCCGTACGCGGGGCCGATGCCGCGGCCGGTGGTGCCGATCCGGGACGAGCCGAGGTAGCGCTCGATGACCCGGTCCAGCGCCCGGTGGTGCGGCATGATCAGGTGCGCGTCACCGGAGATCCGCAACCGGGACACGTCGACACCGCGTTCCGCCAGGCCGTCGATCTCGGCGAGCAGCACCTTCGGGTCGACCACCACACCGTTACCGATGACGATCATCGCGTCCGGCGAGAGCGCGCCGGACGGCATCAGGTGCAGCGCGTACTTCTGGCCGTCCGGGGTGATCACCGTGTGCCCGGCGTTGTTGCCGCCGGAGTAGCGCACGACGTAGTCGACCCGCTCACCCAGCAGGTCGGTAACCTTGCCCTTGCCCTCGTCGCCCCACTGAGCGCCGATGAGCACGATCGCTGGCATCTTTTCCGCCTCCAGAAGGCTCGGGTGCCAGGTGGCGACCGCTCGGCGAGCCCGGGGTGTCAGGTTAACAAGTAGTGACGGCGTGGCCGGCAGGGGTCGCGTCGAGAGGCAGGAGGCTCCTTCCGTGTACGACGTGGTGCTGCTCACCCTCGGTTCGGAGCGGGACGCTCCCGGGGGCTGTGGCAGCGGTGGGGCCTGCTGCGGCGGCGCGACCGGGGCCGACAGCGCCCCGACGAGCCAGACCGACTCCGGCCAGGCCAACACCGACCAGGCCAGCAGCGGCCAGACCGACACCGAGCAGTGCGCGACGGAACGGCCACGGGTGCCGGTGCTGGCTTGCGCCGACGCGCTGAACGCCCGGGGCGCCCGGGTGGAGACGGTCACCGCCCGCTCCGACGCGGAAATCGACGCGGTGCTGGCCCGGCTCGACGGCCCGGCCCGCCCGGATGGCCTCACCTGGCCGGACCCGGACAGCAAGACCCGGCTGATCGTCGCCACGGCCAGCGACGGGCAGTTACGCGCCGTGCTGCGCCGACTGGTCAAGCGGTACGCCCCGGCGCCGAGCAAGCGCCCGGCGGATCTGCCCGGCAACCGGACCCTGCCCGACCTGCCGCCGGTGGCCGTACTCCCGCTCGACCCGGCCCGTGGCGGCACCCACCGGGACCTGGCCGCGCAGCTCGGGCTGCCCCGTGACCCGGCGGCGGTGGCCGCCGCGGTGCTGGACGGCACGCCGCGCCGGCTGGACCTGCTGCGCAACGACGGCGGCTCGGTGACCCTGGACGGCGCGCTCCTCGGCGCGGCCGACGACGCCGGCCGGCCGCTGCACTGGCGCGCCCGGGTGGAGGTCGACGACAGCATCCTCACCGACGGTACGGAACCGCTGCTGGCCTGCGCGGTCGGCAACGCCGGCGGGTACGCGACGCTCAACGACGTGACGCTGCTGACCGCGCCGGACCCGGGCGACGGCCAGGTCGAGGTCGCGGTGGCCGTGCCGGTGGTCGTCCGCTCGGCGTGGGGGCGCAAGCGGGTACGCCTCGAAGTTCGGCGGGCCCGTGGGCGGGCGGTGTCGGTGCTGCCCAGGGAGGGCAAGGTGCCGTACCTCGACGATGGTGTCGAGGGCGAGCTGACCCGTAAGCGTTCCTGGTGGGTCGAGCCGGGCGCCTGGGCGGTCTGGTCGATCTGACCTCGACCGGCACCGACCGGCCGACCTGCCTGCGCCGATCGGCCCTGCTGGGCGATTGGGCCTATCCTCGCAGGAGGAATGGGGAGGGCCGTAATGGACGAGAACGCCGACCGGGCGCAGGTGCCCGGCCAGCAGCCGGTGCCGGAGCGGGACGTCGAACCACTCTGGCCGCCGGATCCGGGCGACCGGGGCGCGGTGCCGCCGTGGGCTGCGGTCGCCGAGCAGCGGGGTGGGCCGTCGTCGGTCACACCACCGGTCACGCCACCGGTGGCCGCGCCGCCGATCGGGCGACCGCCGGTTCCCGGACAGCCCGGCGCTGCGGCCCAGTCGCCGCCCTCGCCGTCGGACTACCCGTCGCTCACCGGCGCCGTCCCGGCGCCCGGGGGGTGGGGGCCCAGCGGCCCGTCCGGCGCGGGGTCGGGTTGGGCACCGGCGCAGCCGAGTTGGCCGCCGCCGACCGGCCCCGCCGCTCCGTCACCGCCCGCGCCGCCAGCGACCGGTGCCCAGCCGACGCCGCCGCCGGCCGGCCCGGGGAGCAACGGCGGGCCAGCCGCCCCCGGCGTCTCCGCCGCTACACCGAGCACCACCTCCGCGCCGAGGGACGACCGACCCGCCGCGAGCGACGCGGGCAGTGCCGCGCCCGATGCGGCCAGCCAGGCCGGCGGCGCGGCGCAGGTACAGCCCGGCGACCGGGGTCCGAGCGCCGCGCCGATCACCCCGGGCGGCGTCGACCTGAACCTGCCGTTCACCCTGGACCATCCGACCGCCGACCGCCCCGCCGCGTCGGCACCCGTCGACCGCCCCACCACGGCCGCAGCCACCGACCGGCCCATCCCAGCGGCCACCGCGTCCGTCGCCGGCCCGAACGCCAGCGACAGCGCGACGGCCGCCGGCCCCGCGCCGACCGACCCCTCGGCTGCAGCCCTCGCGGCGGCCGGGCCGGCACCGCAGCCCGGTGGGCCCGTGCCCCAGGCTGGCGGGCCGACACCGCAGACTGGTGGGACCGCTGGTGGCCCGGCACCACAGCCCGGCCAGCCGGTGCAGCAGGCTGGTGGGCCCGGTGCGGACGGGCCGGCGCGGCCGATTGCCGAGTCGCCGTGGGCGTACCCGCCGCAACGCCCGGCCGGAACGGCCGCGCCCGCTCAGGACGAGGCCGGCGCGACGCCTCCGATTCCGCCTCCGCCGGTCGTCCCGCACGCCGGTCCCGCGCAGGCACACCCCGGGCAGCCGTTCACCCCGACCATCCCCGGCCAGGCTGGCCCGGCGCAGATTCCGCCGCCGCCGGACGTGACGCAGTTCAGCAACCCACCGCACGGCCTTGCCGCACCGCAGCACACTCCCGGGCAGGCCGGGCCGGCGACCCCACCGCCCGGGCCGTTCCCGCCCTCGCCGGGTTGGTACCCACCGCCCTGGCAGCAGGGCTCGCCCGGCGGCACGCCCGGGCAGTCGTACCAGGAGGCCGACGGGGTGACCCGGGTGCCGGCCCCCGCGTACCCGGACGCGACCGCGTACCCGGACGCGAGCTGGACACCGGACACCACCGCCGCGCCGACCGCCGAGGACTTCGCCCGACGCCGCCAGGTTCGACCCGCCGACCCGGTGGCGACCATGGGTGTACGCGCGGTGGTCAACAAGATGGGCCTGCTCCGGCTCTCTCCAGGGCGGCACGAGCAGGAGCTCAAGCGGGACATCGAGATGGTGCGCCGCAACTTCGGCGGCCTGCGGCAGGTGACCGTGGTCAACCCGAAGGGCGGCGCCGGTAAGACGGTGGCCATTCTGCTGCTCGCGATGACGTTCGGTCAGAAGCGTGGCGGCTACGTGCTGGCCTGGGACAACAACGAGACCCAGGGCACCCTCGGGATGCGCGCCCAGCAGGACTTCCACTCCCGCACGGTGCGGGACATGCTGCGTGATCTCGGGCAGTTCCAGGGTGCGCACGGGCGGGTCGGCGACCTGTCGCAGTACGTCCGCTCGCAGGGTGAGGGGATGTTCGACGTCCTCGCCTCGGACGAGTCGGCCACCGGTGGCGAGATGTTGACGGCTGCCGCGTTCGCCGAGATCCGTGAGGTGGTCAGCCGGTTCTACAAGTTGATCTTCGTGGACACCGGGAACAACGTCCGGGCGCAGAACTGGCAGGCGTCGATGGACGCCACCGACCAGTTGGTGGTCACCATGTCGGCCCGTAACGACTCCGCCGAGACCGCCGCCCGGATGCTCGACCACCTGGAGCAGAGCGGCCGGCAACGGCTGGTCCGTCAGGCCGTGACCGTGGTGTCGATGCCGCCGTCCCGCAAGGAGATCGACCTGCCGGCCATCCAGGAGCACTTCGCGGCCCGCACCCGGGCGGTGCTGCTGGCCCCGTACGAGCGGCTCATCGACAGTGGCGAGCCGATCCGGTACGGCGGGCTCTCCTCGGCCACCCGGGACGCCTGGCTGAAGATCGCCGCGGCGGTCGCCGAAGGGTTGTAACCAGCCGACGGCCGGCCCGATGTCGGGCCGGCCGTCGGGGCGGGGTCAGTTGCTCGCCAGCGCGTCCGCCGCTTCCGGGTCGCAGTCGCGCAGGAACTGGGCACAGCGGGCCGCCTCGTCGGCCTCGCCGATCTCGTCCGCGGCGCGGGACAGCACGTAGAGGCAGCGGAGGAAGCCCCGGTTGGGCTCGTGTGACCACGGCACCGGGCCGTGCCCCTTCCAACCACTGCGGCGCAGCTGGTCAAGGCCCCGGTGGTAGCCGGTGCGGGCGTACGCGTACGCCGTCACCACCTGGCCCTGCGCGAACGCCCGCGCCGCGAGCTCCGCCCAGGCCGCGCTGTAGGTCGGGAAGCCGGCCGCCACGTTGGCGTACGCCTCATCGGTGCCGGCCTCGTCGGCGGCGGCCAGGGCGGCGTCGGCCTCGTCGTTCACGGGCAGGCGGGTGGCCGGTGGCTCTGGCAAAAGGTTCTGCATCGCCCCATTCAACCCGCTGGACAGGGCGACACGCGAGCGGGTCGGCCGACGTGTCCCGCTGAACGGCTGAGGAGTTGGTCACGCCTGCGGCCTATGCCGCTGCCTGGTGTTTTCCACTACAACTAATGGTCCGGAGCCTCCCCAGGAACCGGTTATGCAGGAGCCCGGTGGCCACGACCACCGGGCTCCTGTCTGTTCCACCCCTGGCCCGAGGTTTGACCGGCCCCGGCGGAGGGGCAGGATGGCCGGGTGCCGACCCCACCTCCCGCAGACGTCATCGAGCCGCACCTGCACGCCGGTGAAATCCAGACCCGGGCCGAGTTCGACAGACAGCTGACCACCGGTCGGCTGACCGGGCTGACCGTGCAGGGCCTGCGGCTCGACCTCGCGCCGGTGCCCGACCTGACCAGCGTCGACGTCGCCGGCACCCTCTTCGTCGGTTGCCGGTTCGCGTCCCGGGACGTGGGCGCCGACCTGGTCCGGCGTGGCGCGAACGTGGTGCCGCCGTTCTCCGGGTTGCCGTATCCCACCCAGCCGACGCACCTCTACACCCCGGACGAACTGGCCGCCGGGTTCGCCGAGGGCGGGTTCACCGGGATGTACGACACCCGGGTGTACGACCACTACCGGGCGCACGGCGGCGCGTTGCCGGACGTCAAGGAGGCGCTGGGTCAGCGGCTGCACGACCACGGAGTGGACAACGCGCTGGCCGACGCCACCCGGGTCTGGCTGGCCGCACACGGGCCGCAGTCGGTGGTGGGCATCATGGGCGGGCACGCGGTGCGACGCGGCAGTCCCGCGTACCGGATGGCGGCCGTGCTGGGTTGGGAGCTGGCGCGGGCCGACCGGCTGGTGGTGACCGGCGGCGGCCCGGGTGTGATGGAGGCCGCGAACCTCGGCGCCTACCTGGCGGACCGGCCGGCGACCGATGTGACGGCCGCGATCGACCTGCTGGCCACCGCCCCCGACTTCACCGACCACCACCGGTACACGGCCACGGCGCTGACGGTCCGGCAGCGGTACGCGGGGGTGCCCCGGCAACGTGGCGACGACCTGGGCTGGGCGCGTGCGGGTGGTCTGGCCATTCCGACCTGGCTGTACGGGCACGAGCCGGCGAACCTGTTCGCCGGGCGGATCGCGAAGTACTTCTCGAACGCGATCCGGGAGGACACCATCCTGCGCCTCGCCCGGGGCGGCATCGTCTTCGCGCCGGGGCGGGCGGGCACGGTGCAGGAGGTGTTCCAGGCGGCCACCAAGACCTACTACGGCACCGACGGCGCCAGCGGGGCGTACATCTTCCTGGACCGCGCCTACTGGACCGTGGAGCTGCCGGTGGAGGCGCTGTTGCGTCCGCTGCTGGCCGCGTCCCCGTTCGGTGATTTGTCGTCGACGATCCACCTCACCGACGACGTTCGCGAGGCGGTACGCCTGCTGACGACCTGACGACCTGACGACGACGGCCGACCCCCCGTGCGGGGAGCCGGCCGTCGGGTGGAACGTCGTTACTTGGTCATCGTGGTGCCGGTCGAGCGCAGGTGCTCGCACGCCTCGACGACCCGGGCGGCCAGACCGGCCTCGGCGGCCTTGCCCCAGGCGCGCGGGTCGTACTGCTTCTTGTTGCCGACCTCGCCGTCGATCTTCAGCACGCCGTCGTAGTTGCGGAGCATGTGGTCCACGACGGGGCGGGTGAAGGCGTACTGGGTGTCGGTGTCGATGTTCATCTTCACCACGCCGTAGTCCAGAGCCTCGCGGATCTCGCTCAGCAGGGAGCCCGAGCCGCCGTGGAAGACCAGGCTGAGCGGCTTGTCCTTGCCGTACTTGGCGCCGACGGCGTCCTGGATCTGCTTGAGGATCTCCGGACGCAGCTTGACGTTGCCCGGCTTGTAGACGCCGTGCACGTTGCCGAAGGTCAGCGCCGCCATGTAGCGGCCCTTCTCGCCGAGGCCGAGCGCCTCGACCATGGCCAGGCCGTCATCGGTGGTGGTGTAGAGCTTGTCGTTGATGGCGTTCTCGACGCCGTCCTCCTCGCCACCGACGACACCGACCTCGATCTCAAGGACGATCTTGGCCTTGGCGGCCTCGTCGAGCAGCTGCGCGGCGATCTCAAGGTTCTCCGCTACCGGCACGGCCGAGCCGTCCCACATGTGCGACTGGTACAGCGGCTCCTCGCCGCGCTTCACGCGCTCCTGCGAGATGCCCATCAGCGGACGCACGAACCCGTCCAGCTTGTCCTTTGGGCAGTGGTCGGTGTGCAGGGCGATGTTCACCGAGTACTTCTTGGCGACCTCGTGCGCGTACGCAGCGAACGCCACCGCGCCGGTAACCATGTCCTTGATCGAGGGGCCGGAGAGGTATTCGGCGCCACCGGTGGAGACCTGGATGATGCCGTCGCTCTCCGCGTCGGCGAAGCCCTTGAGCGCCGCGTTCAGCGTCTGGGAGGAGGTCACGTTGATCGCGGGGTACGCGTACCGGCCAGCCTTGGCGCGGTCCAGCATCTCCGCGTAAGCCTCGGGGGAAGCGATGGGCATGTGATGCGCTCCTTACTTACCACTCTCGGCCGTGCTGGCCGCTGTTCTTCATTTGTGCGCCGGACCGCGCTGTCCTCCGCTCGGAAGTATCCCGTAGGTGAGGTGCGCCGGAACAACCGACCCGGGTGCTAGCCGTTCACCGGCGGTCCAGGTTGTCCGGCACGATGACGCTGATCAACCAGGTCACCACGGTCATCACGATGGCTCCCCAGAACGCCGGCCAGAATCCGTCCACCTGGAACGGCAGGTCGAGCCCGCGGGCGATCCGGTCGGTGAGCAGGAACAGCAACGCGTTGACCACCAGCGCGAACAGGCCCAGGGTCAGCAGGTAGAACACACAACCGACGACCCGGATCACCGGCTTGAGCACCGCGTTGATCACGCCGAAGATCAGGGCTACCACGATCAGGGTGAGGACGGTGTTGCCACCCGAGCGACCGTGCACGTCGACACCGGGGACGATCAGCGTGGTTATCCACAACGCGACCGCGGTGATCGCCAGTCTGATGAGGAAGCCCACGGCACCATCCTGGCACCGGGTCGCGTCGCCGAGGGCTGATTCCGCCTACTCCGCTTCCGGGCGGCGCGCCGGCCCAACCCGTACGGTGGGTGGAAACCGTGCCCCGAGACCCCCGGGAGGGATGATGGGTCAGCCCGACGAGGACTTCACCCCCGGCGACCACCTCGCGCCCGACGAACGCGACCCCGAGGCCGACCCGGCCGACGCGGTCGAGCAGGCCACTGTCGCCGGCCCGGCCGACGTCGACAGTGAGCCGCACCGCGGCCTGGAGGTCGACGACTGGGACGCGATGGAGCAGGCCCGGGTGGTCACCGGCGACGAGGACGACTACCGCTGATTCCGTCGCGGGGTCGGCTGCCCGTTGCGACAGGGGTGCTCAGCCGTTCGGGTCATTAGACAAATATCGATCCGAAGAGGGTTACCGGAGGAGTCTGGGCGTCCCTAGGTTGAACGAGCGCCACCTGTACCCCCACGGGAGGACCCCCATGCTCAAGCACTCGCTCCGCTGGCTGACCGGGCTCGGCGCCGCAGGCGCGTTGATCGCCGCCTCCGCCACCCCCGCCGTCGCCGCACCCACGATCGAGCCCTACTTCCAGGACGCCACCCTGGCCGTCGGCTCGGAGGCGACCATCCGCGGCCTGTTGCTGTACGCCGACGAGCCGACGGTCCTCAGCGACGTCTCAGTGCGGTACGACTACCGCTCCCTGGCCAACAAGGTCACTGTGACTCCTGCCGACGGCCAGGAGTGCACAGCGCCGGAGCCGGGCGTTCTCGTCTGCACGGAACCCTCCGACGTCGTCCTGTACGAGATGCCGCCGCTCGGCAGCGGGATCTACCGCAACGGTGCCAAGCGGGTGCACCTCGGCCTCACCGAAGACGCGCAGCTCGGCGACTCCGGCGACGTCGCGGTCAGCTTCCAGGCGGCCGGCGGGCGGCGCGGCAGCCACACCTCCCGGGTCCGAGTCGGCGAGGGGGTCGACCTGGCCGGTGGGCCGTTCACCAGCCTTTCCGCCAAACCGGGTGGGAAGTTCACGGTGCCGCTGGTCGTGGCGAACGCCGGCGACAAGACCGTCACCGGATTCGTCGCGGTCTTCGACCTCCCCTACTCGATCCGAACCAAGGACCGGTTCAGCAACTGCCGCTACTCCGACGACCACCTCGTCTCCTGCCACTTCGAGGAGGACATTCCGGTGGGCACCGGGCTGGCCACCACGCTGAACCTCGAACTCGCCAAGGACACCTACGCGCCGGCCAACCACTCCGGCTACGCCCAGTTCATGACCACTGCCGACTTCGAGGACCTGACCCGGGTGCGGGCGGCCGTCGGCGCACGGGCGGCTGCCCCCGGCAGCGGCCCGAAACTGACGCTGGCCGAGGCGCCCGGCAGGGTGCGGCAGGCCGACCAGACCGACGTCGGCCCGGGTTACGACTACACCGGGTGGACCGTCAAGGCCACCGGCAAGAACGGCACCGACCTCGCGGCGATCGGCGCCACGCTCAAGGGCACGGCCGGCACCGTCGTCACGGCGACCGTCGGCTTCCTGAACAACGGCCCGGCGACGCTCGACCGAACGAACGGAGACTTCGAGGCCGCCACCCACACCGACGTCGAGCTACCGCCGGGCACCACCGCCGTCGAGGTTCCCGACAACTGCTGGTTGCGGCAGGACACCACCCGCACGTACCTGTGCGCCTCGGAGATGCTCCTGGTGGCCGGGCAGACCTACACCATGAAGTTCCGGCTTCGCATCGACAAGGTCATCCCCAACGCCCGGGGCGCGGTGCGGGTCAACGCGCCGTGCGAGTGCCCCGCCGGCGGCGGCTTCCAGGACGACATCAAACCGGCCAACGACAGGGCCACCATCGTGGTCAACGCGGCCCAGGGCGGCGGTGGCCAGGGCGATGGTGATGGAGACGGTGGCGGTGGCGGCGGCGGTTCGCTGCCCATCACCGGCGCCCCCACCAACCTGATCGCCGGCATCGGCGCCCTGCTACTCGTCACCGGTGTGGGCTGCTACCTGCTCGCCCGACGCCAAGGCAGCCGCTTCGCCGCCTGACTCACCCCGACCCGACCGACGCCCCGCCGGCCCGTACCGGGCCCGCGGGGCGTCGTCGTGGACTCCCCGTCCGTCAGCGCACGGGATTGACCTGCTCCGGGTGCTGCGCCACCCACTGCGCCAACCGATCCTCGCGCAGCGCGGCGAGGAACTCCGGGCCCTGCTTCGGGTCCAGCGGCAGCCGTGAAGCGTTGCCCACCGGGGTGCCGACCGGCAGGCTGAGCCCCACCGGGTCGACGTCTTTCAGCTCGGGTAGTACCGCCATCAGCCTGGTCAGCGGCAGACCGTCGTCATCGACCGCAAGGCCCTTGCCGGCGGCCGACAGCAGCGCGGCGAGCCGTACCGGATTGGTCAGCACATCCTGCGCGGCCGCCCGCCGGACCAGCCCGGCGACGTAGCGCTGGGCGTTACGGTCCCGGTCCAACGTGCCGTCGGGCAGATAGCGCCGTTGCCGCAGCAGGTCGACGGAGGCAGCCCCGTCGAGCCGCTGACACCCGGCCGGGAAGGTCCGGCGGGTGTGCCAGGACCGAACCTCCTTGGGTAGGCACACCTCCACCCCGTCGACCGCCTCGGTGATCCGGCGCAGTCCGGCGAAGGTCAGCACCGCGCCGGCGTCGACGCGTACCCCGGTCAGGTCGGCGACCACCCGGCGGGTCAGGTCGTAGCCGGCGTCCAGGTCGGGCCGGGGCTCGCCGGCACCGCTGTAGAACGCGCTGTTGAGCTTCTCGACCCCCCGGCCGGGGATCGAGACCTCCAGGTCGCGCGGCAACGAGATGAGGTACGGCTGGCTCCGGTCGGCCGGAATGTGCACCAGCAGGACGGAGTCCGCCAACCGGTAGGACGGTTGCTCGCCGAAGCCGTCCACCCCGAGCAGCAGGACGTTCAACGCCCCGGACTGCCCCCCAGCCGGTTGACCGGACAACGACGTGCCCTCCGCTGGCCGATCGGGGCGCAGTTGCGGCACCCCGACTCCGAGCGCGCCGAGCAGGGCGAGCGTGACGCCAGCGGCCTGGAACCGCTGTCGGCGGCGACGGCGGACGGCGGCGAGCCGATCGATCGCGACCCGCAGCGGGCCGGTCGACGGGGTCAACGTCTCGTGCCGGGCGAACGCGGCACGCAGGTCATCCTCGATCATGTTCACGCCTCCACGTACTCGGCCCGGAGCGTGGCCAGGGCCCGGGAGATGGACGAACGGACGGTCCCGACGGCGCAGCCGAGAATGTCGGCGATCTCGACGTCGGGCAGGTCCTCGTAGTAGCGCAGCACCAGAGCGGCCCGCTGCCGACGCGGCAGCCGGGACAGCCAGGACCAGACCTGGTCCCGGTCCACGGCGGACTGGGCATGATCGGTGGGCACCGGCACCGACGCGTCGGGCTCCCCGCGCAGCAGCACCCGGCGCACCCACGAGCCGCGCCGCCAGTCGACGTACTGGTTGGTGAGCATCCGGCGTACGTATCGCTCGGGCGAGTCCGCGCGGGCGACCCGACGCCAGTTGAGCTGGACCCGGACCATGGTCTCCTGGACCAGATCCTGGGCCTGGTGTGGTTCGCCGGTCAGCATCACCGCGTACCGCAGTAGCGGGGCCAGCCGCGTGTCCGCGAACTCCTCGTACGTCACTGCACCTCCCGGGGTTCCTGCCTCAGATGACGGAAGCGGACCGACCGAACATTGCGGTGACTCTGATCAACCTTTTGGTTCGTCTTGCCCAGCCGGCGGCTTTGGGGGCTGCCGTCAGCCTTAGCAATTCCTTAAGATCCGCAGGCTCCACCTGATCCCCCAACTGGAGGAACCCCCCTCATGCTCACCCACTCCACCCGGCGTTGGCTCGCCGGACTGGGCGTAGCAGGCGCGTTCGTCGCCGCCGCCAGCCCGGCCGTCGCCGCCCCGGAGGCGCCCATCGAACTGGGCGTCTATTTCAGCGACACCACGATCGCCGCGGGGTCCGAAGGCAAGATCGACTCCCCCCTCCTGTTCGCCTCCGAGCCGGTAGTGGTCGAAGGCCTCACCGTCACCTACGACTACCGGGACCTGAACGGTGTCGTCCAGGTCAAGCCCGAATCGTCGAGCTTCGACTGCAAGTCGCCGGAGGCCGGCGTTCTGGTCTGCACCGACCCCTTCGAGATCGGTCTCGAGGAGTGGGCCTTCGGCGGCCTCTTCGAGGTGGCCCTGACGCCGGCCGCGAAGGCTGCCGACGGCGACACCGGCAACCTCAAGGTCACGGTCAGCGCCGAGGGTCTCGCTCCGGCCAGCCACACCGCCAAGCTGCGGATCGGCGAGGGCGTCGACCTGGCCGCCCCGGGCGAGGAGACCAACATCTCGTCCGCTCCTGGCGGCACGTTCAGCGCTCCGCTGACGCTCAGCAACGCTGGCAAGACCGCCGCCAAGGGAGCGGCCGTGGTCTTCGACCTGGACTACGCGATCCGCCCGGAGAAGCAGTACAGCAACTGCACCTACGAGGACGGTCACCTGCGGACCTGCGCCTTCGACGAGGTGACCGCCGCCGGAGCGGCCCGCTCGGTTTCGCTGTCCTACGTGCTCGGCAAGGACACCTACGCGCCGGGCAGCGAGTACGGCTACTACAACTGGATGACGATCGCCGAGTTCGAGGACTTCAACGCCTACCTCCAGGCCGGGGGCATCTCGGTTGGGAAGCCCGGCAACGGTCCGGTCCTGAGCCTTCCGGAGGTCCCGTCCAAGATGGGGGCGCGCGGCTTCCAGGCTGACACCGACCCCATGAACAACTGGTCCGGCATGACCGTCAAGGTCACCGGCAAGAACGGCACGGACCTGGTGGCGGTCGGCGGCCAGCTGACCGGCAAGGCCGGCGACGTGGTCACGGCCTCCGTCGGAGTCCGCAACGACGGACCGGCCGCGCTGGACTTCGGTCGCTCGGGCTCGCCAGTCACCAAGATCGACATCGCTGTTCCGGAGGGCACCACCGCGGTCGAGGTTCCCGAGTTCTGCGCGCCGCTCGACGGCGACCAGCAGGACTGGGAGAACGCCGGCAAGCCGGGCGCGAAGCTCTACCGCTGCTACCCGGACATCTTCATCGGTGTCGGCGAGAAGCAGCTGGTCGACATCGGCCTCCGGATCGACAAGGTGATCGAGAACGCGGCGGGCACCGTCACCATCAACGCCAAGTGCGAGTGCGAGGGCTTCACCGAGGACCTGAAGCCGGCCAACGACGTCGCCAAGATCCTGGTCAACGCGGCCGGCGGCACGGGCGGTGGCGACGGCGACGGTGACGGCGGCTCGCTGCCGATCACCGGTCAGTCCACCGGCTTGATCGCCGGCCTCGGCGCGCTGCTGCTCGCCGCGGGCGTCGGCGGCTACCTGGTGGCCAAGCGCCGCCGGACCCGCTTCGTCGCCTGACCCACCCCGCACCACCGGTGCCCCGCCGACCACCACGGTCGGCGGGGCACCGTCGTTGGAGCCCACGGCGCGGGCGGGTGGTGACGGGCCGGTCCGGCGCGGCCGGGGCCTTGGGCTTCGGTACCCTTTGTGGCCGTGGACACAGCTGAGAAGACCCGCGCTCTCGTGGAGAGCGTCGCCCTGAACCCGCTCGATCCCAAGGATCTGTTGCAGACCTTCGGGCTGATCGGCGTGTGGGTGATCCTCTTCGCCGAGACCGGCCTGCTGGTGGGCTTCTTCTTCCCGGGTGACTCGCTGCTGTTCCTCGCCGGGGTCGCCTCGTCACCGGTGGCGGACGCGATCTTCGGCGACGGCACCCGCCTCTCCCTTGCCGGCCTGCTGATCGGTGGGCCGATCTGCGCGATCGTCGGCGCCCAGCTGGGGCACTGGCTCGGCGCGCGGTACGGCCGGCCGATGTTCGAGCGGCCGAACTCCCGGCTCTTCAAGAAGGAGTACGTGGAGAAGGCCGAGTACTACTTCCAGAAGTTCGGCCCGGCGAAGGCCGTCGTGCTGGCGCGCTTCATTCCGATCGTCCGGACGTTCCTCAACCCGGTCGCGGGCGCGCTCGGCATGCCGGCCAAGAAGTTCCTGCTCTGGAACATCGTGGGCGCGGTGCTCTGGGTGGACGGCATCCTGCTGATCGGCTACCTGCTGGCCGAGCAGATCTACCAGGCCATCGGCGACAAGATCGACCACTACATCCTGCCGGTGGTGGCCCTGATCATTCTGATCTCGGTGCTGCCGATCTTCTTCGAGTTCCTGCGCGACAGGCGGGCTCGTAAGCGCGGCGAGGCGGTCGCGGTGGTCGCGGCGGCCAGTGCCGCCGGTGCCGTGGAGGCAGCCCGCGAGGCGTTCGACCACGACGGGCACCAGCACGGCCATCAGCGCCCGGAGCACGGTCAGGACCGTTGAGCGGTACGACGACGGCCGGCCCCCTGGTGAGGGGGTCGGCCGTCGGCATGTCGAACCCGGCCTCCGGTGGTGCGACCGGGGACGAGCAGGTGTCAACCACCGGTGGCGCCACCCCTGGCTCGCCACCGGACGCCGCCCCGGCTCGGGACGGCGTGTAGTGCCTACGTCAGCGGGCCTTCTTGGTGGCCCGCTTACGCGGCGGGGTCAGCAGGTCGGCGATCGTCGCGATCGCACTCGGGACCAGGCTGTAGTACGCCCAGACACCGCGCTTCTCCCGCTGCAACAAGCCAGCCTCGGTGAGGATACGCAGGTGATGACTGACCGTCGGCTGAGAGAGGCCGAGCGGCGCCGTCAGGTCACAGACGCACGCCTCGCCCTCGGGGGCCGACTGGATCAGGCTGAGCAGCCGCAACCGAGCAGGATCAGCAAGGGCCTTGAGGACCCCGGCGAGACGCTCGGCATCGGCACGTTCGATCGGCTCGCCGTTTAGCGGCGAGATCTGAGGCATAGTCATTTCGGCCAACGCAGTTCCCACGTATTCCATCCTTCCACCAGCAGCATCGATCCGCCTGCATATCAGCAGATCCGAATCGGCAGACTTTTACGCCACAAGGCCGAGGTCAGCCAACGTATAGGCCGCCCGGTACGGCAATCCGGCGGCTCGCACCGCGTCGCCGGCGCCTCGATCAACAATAACCACCACGCCCACGACTTCCGCCCCGGCCTCGCGAAGCGCCTCGACAGCGGTCAAAACACTTCCGCCCGTCGTGGATGTGTCCTCCACCGCCAACACTCGGCGGCCAGCCACCTCCGGTCCCTCGATCCGCCGCTGAAGACCGTGGGCCTTGCCCGCCTTGCGCACCACAAAGGCGTCCAGGGCCCGGCCGGTCGGAGCGGCGGCGTGCAGCATCGAGAGCGCGACAGGGTCCGCGCCCAGGGTGAGGCCCCCAACGGCGTCGAACTCCCAGTCGGCGGTGAGGTCGAGCAACACCCGGCCGACCAGAGGAGCGGCCCGGTGATGGAGCGTGACGCGCCGCAGATCCACGTACCAGTCTGCCTCGCGCCCCGACGAGAGCACGACCCGCCCGTGGACCACAGCCAGGTCGGTAATGAATTTACGCAGGTCGTCGTGGTCCCCCATGGCGATAGAGGTTACTGCGCAACTCTGAACGCCGCGTGCGGGGTCCACCCTGATCAGCCCCGAGGGGAACCGATGACTGGCGATGTTCAACTACGCTCAGCAACTGGCCCGACAGCGGCGCGCCAACGCCGTCCCATCATTCGCTCGGTGTCGACGGGCCGGTCGAAGCTCAGCGCTCGTCGCGACCGATCCGGCCGCGGGTGTCCCGCGCGACCGCCTGGAGCAGCCGCCGCGGCGCGTGTCGCATGCCGGCGACGACCACCTTGTACTTCCACGCCGGGATGCTGACCATCTTGCCTTTGCGCAGGTCACGCAGGGCTTCGTCCACGACATCCTCGGCTCGCAGCCACAGCCACTCGGGCGTCTTGGACATGTTGATGCCGGCCCGCTGATGGAATTCGGTGCGGGTGTAGCCGGGGCAGAGGGCCATCACCCGAACGCCGAACGGCCGCGCCGACTGCCCGACGGACTCACTGAAGTTGGTGACCCACGCCTTGCTGGCGGAGTACGTCGATCCGGGCATCGCCGTACCGAAACCGGCGACCGAAGAGACATTTATCACTGCCCCATTTCGCCGTTCAGTCATCGGTCGGAGCGCCGCCAGGGTCAACCGCATGACCGCATGCACGTTGAGTCGCAACAGTCGCGCCTCGTCCTCCGCAGTCGAGCGCAGGAACGGTTTGTTCAGGCTGATCCCCGCATTGTTGACCAGCAGGTGCACCGGGCTGCCGTCGGCGAGCCGCTGTTCCACGATGGCGCAGCCGTCGTCGGTGGACAGATCCGCCGGGATCGTCTCCACCTCGCGTCCGTACGTGGAACCCAGCTCGGTGGCCAACTCGGTCAGCCGCGCCGCGTCGCGGGCAACGAGCACCAGGTGCCAGCCGTCGGCGGCCAGTCGTCGCGTGAACGCCGCGCCGATGCCGGCGGTGGCCCCGGTGATCAGGGCTCGGCGCTCGGCAGTCGTGGGGTCGAGCGTCACGGAGTGGTCCTCACCTGGGCGGGTACGGGGGCGTATGCGGCGCCGACGGGGGCTGGTGCGTGGCTGGCGTGAACATGGGCGGTGCGGTTGGCGCGGTCGAGCGGTGGCGGCCGAACCAGCTGTTCGCCGTCGGCAGCGCCAGCAGCGTAGCTACTACAAGGTAACCGAGCGCCTGTGCGACGGAAAGCCCGGCGTTGAGTGGGATCCACCAGGACGGGTAGGCGTCGCCGATCAGACCCAGCAACTCGGCGAGAGCCTGCTCGCCGGAGCCCAGTTGCAGTGGCGCGGACCGTTCGCCGACGACCACCGCCACGCTGCAGCAGCCGGCGAGCAGGCCGAGCCCGCTGACCACCCAGGTCGCCACCCGGACGCCGTTGCGACCGGTCGACAGCCCCAGGGCCAGGCCGGCGAGCAACGGCGCGGAGAACACCGCCACCACCGCCGACAGCACCGCAGAAGCGCGGAGCAGAGTCACCACGTCGTCGATCTGCTCCGGGCTCGCCGAGGTGTCGCGGGCGGCGGAGCGGAACGCGTCGACAGTCCCGCCCAGCACCACCAGGTCGACCACGGCGTACGCGAGCGCCGCGACCGCCATCACCAACAGCACGGCAGTGGCCGACAGGACGGCGGCGGGCCGGCGGGCCGGTGCCGATTCCGGGTACGACACGACGAATCCCTCCGGTAGGCGTCGGGTTGCAACCTACTCGGAGGGATCGTCGGCGTCGTGCTTATCGAGCCGTCAGCTGGTCGGCGGCGGGGTTGACCCGGGCCGATCCGTGGGCGGCGTGTCGTCCGGCCGGTTCGCGGCCGGTGGCGGCGGGTAGCTGGGCTCCCCACTCGACGGATAACCCGGCTCACCCGATGCCTGCGGGTAGCCCGGCTGGCCGGGCGCCTGCGGGTTACCCGGGTAGCTGGCGCCCGGGGTCGGCGGCTCCCAGCCCGCGGTCTGCTTGCGGAAGAACGGGTTGGCCTTCGGCAGAGCCAGCAGGACGAGCGCCGCGATCAGCGCGATCAGGCTGAGCACGCCGAGCAGGAGGCTGACCGGGGTGACCCAGGAGGGCAGGGCCTCCTCCAGGCGACGCTGGATCTCCTCGGGGCTCGGCCCGCCGTCGGTCGTCCCGCCACCGGTGTTGAAGCCGCCGGCCGCGTTGCTGAGCAGGCCACCGCCCACGCAGCAGACCATGATGCCGCCGACGATCCAGGTGGTGATCCGGGCGCCGTTGCGGCCCTGGTTGTTGAACAGGGCCAGCACGCCCAGCACGACCGCGAGCAGCAGCAGGACGATGCTCCCGCCGATGCCGATGACGGCGAAGACGTCGGCCACCTGCTCACCGTCGGTGGTGCTGCCCTCGTACGCCGCACGGAGCGCGTCCCGCGTCTTGCCGAAGGTGCTGAGCGTGATGATCAGACTGATCACCTGGAGTGCCAGGAACAGGAAGAGCAGATAACTGGAAATCGACACAATGGATGGCCGCTGACGGGCCGGCGTGCTCTGGGAATCGACCACGATTCTCCTTCCCTAAGATCGCGCCCACACCGTATCGACAACCGGCCAGTTCGGCATGCCGTGACGAGCCCGGCGCGTCCGTCCGGTCCGGCTCAGCGAGCCTCAGGCATGGGGCGGGCGGATCGTCAGGTCGGCGGGGTCGAGCAGGTCACCGCGGGCGACCCGCCAACCCTCTTCGCCGTACGCCTCGAAGGAGAGCCGTGCAGCGCCACCGGACTGGTAGTCGTGGTAGCGCATCGTCCCGGTCGACGGCAACTCGGTCTCTCCGGTGGCGGTGTAACGCGCCTGCCCGGTCTCGGCCCAGGTGTAGCGCCGCCCGCCGAGTTCGATGGTCGGGGCGCCCGGGGTGACGGTGGCGCCCGGTTCGGCGGTCCAGAACACCAGCTCGAGCTCGGGGCCGTCCTCCACGGAGAGCCGGTGACGGGTGCCGGAGTCGTCGTCGAGGAGGTGCTGAACCCAACTCCAGTCGCCTTCGACCAGGCGAATCGTGGCACTCACCGCGTACTCCCGCTCGCGGATCCGCACGCGGTCGCCAGGAGTCAGGCGGAGCGGGCCGTCGCGCGGTGGCTCCGCCGGCTGGCCGTCGGGCCGGCCCGTCGGCCGTCGGCGTGCCCGCACTACGACCACGACCACCGCGAGTACGGCAACAGCCGCCACCAGGCACGTCACCAGCGCGTCCACCCGACCACCTCCCCAGGTACGTCGGCGCAGACGGTAACAACCCTCGGCACCAGGAAGGCCCGCGCTGTGGCCGACAGCTCAGCTAGCGAAGGTGGTCGGGTGGGTCCATCGGAGGCGCCGGCGGCGGTTCGGTCGGCCCTGGTGAGGTGCCCGACGCGCCCGGCGTCAGGTGCGCGGCCGGGTCGGGGCAGATCAGGTAGCCGGGTGGGAGTGGCTGGTTCGGCGGCAGGAAGCCCGGCACGAGCGGAGCTGTCGGATATCCGTAACCGGTCGGGGTGTAGGCAGGAACGGGCATCGCCCAGGCCGGGCCGGGCAAGGCCTCGTTCGCGGTACGCGGCACGAACCAACGGTTCGCCGGCGGCAGCGCGAGCAGCAGGACCACGGCTGCGGAGAGGGCCAGAACGGTGAGCACACCCAGCCCTGCCGCGGGGAAGAACAGGTCGTCCCAGGGATCGGTGCCGGCGTAGAGCGTGTCGAAGAACGTCGAGGTCTCCCACTCGTCGTCCCAATCCGGTGGCGGCTCCGCCGCGATCTCCGGCATGGCCAGCAGCGGCACGAGAAACCCTCCGGAACAGCACTGCGCGAAACAGACCAGCAGCTGTCCGCCACTGGCCACGAAGACCAGGATCCGCGCGACGTTGCCGCCCCGCCGGACCGGGACGACCGTGGCGGCCAGCCAGACCGCGAGCAGCACCGCCGGCACGCCGAAGATCAGCGCCGTCGCGACGTTGCCCTGCCGCTCGCCTGTCACCTCGTCCGGGTCGGCGTCCGGCACCAGTCGTACCGCGCGGTCGATCTGGCCGTCGAAGTGCACCGCCTGGGCCACCGTCAGCGCGGCCAGGCCGAGCAGCACCAGCACCACGGCCAGTTGCAACCAGAAGGCGATGGTCACGGTGGCCGGGCGGGGCGGACGCGGCGCGGTGGCGGGCGGGCTCATGGCTCGCAACGTACGGCGCGGCGTCGGCGACCGGCAGAACCAATCGGGCAGCACCGACCGGCGAATGGATCATGCTGCGGCGAGCCGCCGACTGGCGTACGTGCCGAGGGTTTCGCGGTCCATCACGCAGCCGACGAAGGTGGTGAACTCGCTCGGGTCGTCCCGCAGCGACGTCCAGGCCGCTCGGGCCGCCTCCGGGTCGACCCGCTCCAACAGCGTGGCCGCGTACGCCCGGCCGGCGGGTGTGCCGTCGGCCAGCACCCGGTCGAGCTGGCGGCGTACCTCCTCGGGGTGGTCACTGAGGGCGGCCTCGACCCGGTGGTACGCCTCCGTCACCGGCAACAGCGTGCCCGCGATCCCCACCCCACCAAAGGCGAGCGTGTCAGCCGCCACCAACTCGTCGACGGCGGCGCTCAATTCGCGCTCCCAAGCCTTCCGCATCCCAAACATGCCTCCACCCTTTCCCCGTGCACCCCCACTCCATCCCGTTAATCAAGAGGTTTGCGCCATGAGCGGACTCTCTTCTGACTCAGCCGCCGTGTCCAGGCGCCAACTGGTGGGGTCAGTAGCCGCGCCACTCCGTGCGGGCGTAGTCGAGGACCCTCGGTTGGAGGAGGGTGCTCGGGGGCACGTTCAGGCGGGCGCGGTCGGGCGGAAAGGCCCCCGCCGCCCGCAGCACGCCCGGGTCGAGGAAACGCAGCCGGGGCGCGTCGGCCGGCAGTTCCAGCACCGGCGGGACGGTTCCCGCCGTGGCCAGCAGGAAACCCCAGTCGCCGAAGGACGGCACGTCGACGTGGTACGGCACTGTGGCGAAGCCGGCTTCCCGCACCGACGCATCGATCGACCAGTATGAGCGGGGCGCGAAGTACGGCGAGCCGGACTGCACCACCAGCCGTCCCTGCTCGGCGAGCACCGACCTGATCAGCGCGTAGAACTCGACGGTGTAGAGCTTGGCGGTGGCGGTCTCGTCCGGGTCGGGCAGGTCGGCGACCACCACGTCGAAGCGCTCGGCGGCGGTACGCAGCCAGCCGAACGCGTCGGTGTTCAGCACCCGTACGCGGGGGTCGTCGAGCGAGCCGCCGTTGAGCGCCCGCAGTTGCGGCACGGTGCTGGCCAGCGCCACCACCGCCGGGTCGAGGTCGACCACTGTCACCCGGCGGACGTCCGGGTACCGCAGGATCTCCCGGACGGCGAGGCCGTCGCCGGCACCGAGGACCAGGACGTCGCCGCGCGGGCCGCGCATCGCCGGGTGCACCAGCGCCTCGTGGTAGCGGTACTCGTCGACCGAACTGAACTGGAGATCACCGTTGAGGAACAACCGCAGGTCGGTGTCGGCGTGGCCGACCTCCCGCACCGACCGGGTCAGCACGATCTCCTGGTAACGGGAGCGTTCGGCGTACACCACGGGGTCCCGGTAGAGCTGCTGCCGGGCGGTCACCTCGAAGTCGGCGGCGGTCACCCAGGCGTACCCCAGACAGAGCGCGACCACGACAGAGCCGGCGCCGAGGACGAGCCGGGCCCGGCGGCTCAGCTCCCGCCGGAACACCGTGCAGACCAGGGCGAGACCGGCCACCGCGTTCACCGCGCCGACCACAAGGGCACCCTTGAGCTGGCCGAACACGGGGATCAACAGGAACGGAAAGGCGAGCCCACCGAGCAGCGCGCCGACGTAGTCGGCGGCGAACAGGTCGGCCACCGCACTGCCGGCGGCCTGCTCCCGGATGCGCTGCAGCATCACCATCAGCAGCGGAATCTCCGCGCCGATCAGCAGGCCCAGCACGAAGGCGGTGCCGACCAGCGCCGGGCCGTACAGGTCGAGCCAGGCGAAGGCGGCGTAGAGGCCGAGCACGGACAGACCACCGAGCAGGGCCAGGGTCAGTTCGATCACCGCGAACGCAGCGGCGGCCCTGGGCTGCAACGGCTTCGCGACCAGCGCGCCGACCCCCATCGCGAAGACCATCACGCCGAGCACGATCGACGCCTGCCCGACGGTGTCGCCGATCAGGTAGCTGCCGAGCGCCACCAGGGCCAGCTCGTAGACCAGCCCGCAGGCGGCGCAGACGAAGACCGCGACCAGCACCGCCGCACGGGCCAGCCGCCAGTGCGGCCGGGCCTCGGTGCCGCCGTCGACCACCGGCGGCGCCCCGGTGCTCATGACCGCCCCGGGTACGGCCGCCCGGCACCGCCCGGTCGCGGTCCCCCGGTCATCAAAGGATCGCGGCGGCGATGATCGCGCCGGTGGCCACGTGCACCACGGCCGACACCCACACGGCGGGGTGCGGCTCCGGGTCGACCAGCAGCTCGCCGAGCCGGCCCGGGGTCACCGCGTCGAGCAGCAGGAACGCGGCGGCCATGATGACCAGGCCGACGATCCCGTACGCCGCCGCGCCGACCAGCCCCAGGGCGAAGTCGTCGTCGCTGGCGACGATCGCCGCGACCACGATGGTGCCGACGCCGAGCAGGTTGGACGCGAGCAGCAGCGCCGCGTTGCGGTTGCGCTCGGTCCAGATCAGTTCGTGAAGCTTGCCAGGAGTGGTCAGGTCGACCAGCGCGTAGCCGACGCCCATGAGGACGACGCCGACCGCGCCGAAGGCGAGGGTGGCCAGCAGATCGGTGACGAGGTTCTGCACGGAGGGGCTCCAGGTGAAGGGGTCGGGCGTCGGGCTACTTGCCGGCGCCGGGGCCGCCGCCCCGAACGCTGCTGCCGCGTCCCCAGCCCCAGTACGACCCGACGGTCGAGTGGTAGCGGGGGTGAGCGGTGTCCATGTCCTCGAGCAGGATCACCGAGCCGGTGGCGATCGGCAGGATCACCACCGAGTCGTCGTCGTAGCGCAGGTAGACGCCGCTGCTGTCGGCGTACCGGTCGGACGGCTTCCAGGCGTCGGTCAGTTCCTTGGCGACACTGGTCGGTGACTTGGACGAGGTGTACGCGGTCGCTTCCCGGCCGACGTCCCGGCTGGCCGCTCGCGAGTACCTGTCCTGCACGTAGGCGCGCGGGGAGAAGGTGCCGTTGACGAGCGCGAAGGCCGCGACCAGCACGCCGACCACGGCCGTCGCCGCGCCCACCACGAACCAGCGTCGGTATGTCATGGCAGTGCCACCACCGTCTCGGTCAGGACCAGCTCATTGGTCTGGGGGTACGCGTGCCAGGTACGCCAGCCGACCGACCGGTGCGGCAGGTCGGTGCGCACGGCCAGCGCGGTGACCGCGTCCGGGTCACCGGGAAAGACTCCGACCAGGGCGTACGGATCGTCGGCCAGGTCGGCGCGGAGCCCGGCGATCCGGGTGTGCAACTCACCGTCGGCGGGGCGCAGCACGCTGGCGGTGAAGCGGTAGCCGCCCGCCTCGTCGTGCAGGGCGCCGGGCAGGTGCGGCGGCCGACCAGGCAGGCAGGCGACCGTCTCGGTGAGTCCGGCCGCACCGCCGGGTTCGGCCAACACGACCTGGTGGGACGCACCGAGCAGGCGCAGCCGCAGCCGGACGTCCCCGGGCAGCGTGAGGTCGCGGACGTGCAACGCGGGCCGCTCCGGGCCGCCGAGTGCCAGGCTCAGGTCGGCGGCGCAGGTGTCGACGTACGGGGTGTGGAGGCTCACCAACACGTCAGCTGGCCTCCGGCCCGGCCTGCGGGTACACCATCACGTCGGCGCGGTGCAACTGCTCGCCCCGGGCGACCTCCCAGCCGGCCTGGCCGTACGCCTCGAAGGAAAGCCGTTCGCCGCCCTGGGCCCGGTAGTCGTGGTACCGGAGGGTGCCACTGGGGTCGAGGCCGGTGCTGCCGGTGGCCGTGAAGCGGGCCTGACCGGACTCCTCCGAGGCGTAGCGGCGGCCGGCGAAGTCGAGGGTGGACGCACCCGGGGTGATCGTGGCGGCCGGCTCGGCGGTCCAGAGCACCAGCTCCAGGTCCGGGTCCTCCTCCACGGAGAGCCAGCGCTTGTCGCCCTCGACGGTGTCCAGCAGGTGCTCGGCCCAGCTCCAGCCGCCCTCATCCAGATGCACCGAGCCCCGGACCGCGTACGACACCCGGCGGATCTCGACGATGTCGCCGGGCTTGAGCCTGCGCGGGTCGCCGCGGAGCGCGTCACTGTCGGTGTCCCGGAACGGGTCCACGGGTGCCGCCGGTCGGGCGGCCTTGCGGCCCTTGCGCACCGCCACCACCGCCACCACGACCCCGGCGACTCCGATCAGACACCCCAGCGTCGTCACCAGGTAAGCCACGGGACCGTTCATGCCGACCACCTCCCCAAGTGCGTCGGCCGGAACGGTAACAACCCCGCGCACCTGGAGAAACACATCATTGTCTGGTGATACGGCAGCTACGGAGCGTCCCGGCGGGGCGCCGGTGGGGGCGCAGAACGGGTCGGGCCGACCCCGCCTGCGAGGCGGGATCGGCCCGGGTGCGACGGATCAGGCGGCGGTTACGGAGAGGGTGTTGGTATCGGTGGCGCGGTCCACCTTCACCGTTTCGCCGTCGCGGATCTGGCCGGACAGGAGGGCCTTCGCCAGTTGGTCTCCGATTGCGGTCTGGACCAGGCGACGGAGCGGTCGCGCACCGTAGATCGGGTCGTAGCCGTGCTCGGCCAGCCACTGACCGGCGGACTCGGTGACGTCCAGTGCCAATCGGCGGTCCGCAAGACGGTTTCGCATCCGGTTCAACTGAATGTCGACGATGGAGCGCAGGTCGTCCCCGCGCAGCGAGGCGAAGACCACGATGTCGTCCAGCCGGTTGAGGAACTCCGGCTTGAAGTGCGACCGGACCACGGCCAGCACGCCCTCCCGGCGCTGCTCATCGGCGAGCGTCAGGTCGCTGATGACCGACGACCCGAGGTTGGACGTGAGGATCAGGATCGCGTTGCGGAAGTCCACAGTGCGGCCCTGACCGTCGGTGAGCCGGCCGTCGTCGAGCACCTGGAGCAGCACGTCGAAGACGTCCGGGTGGGCCTTCTCCACCTCGTCCAGCAGCACCACCGAGTACGGCCGTCGGCGCACCGCCTCGGTGAGCTGACCACCCTCGTTGTAACCGACGTAGCCGGGCGGGGCACCGACCAGGCGAGCGACCGAGTGCTTCTCGCCGTACTCGCTCATGTCGATGCGGACCATGGCTCGCTCGTCGTCGAAGAGGAACTCGGCGAGCGCCTTGGCCAGCTCGGTCTTGCCGACACCGGTGGGGCCTAGGAAGAGGAAGCTGCCGGTCGGGCGGTCCGGGTCGGCGATACCGGCCCGGGCACGGCGTACCGCGTCGGAGACCGCGCCGACCGCCTCGGTCTGGCCGACGACCCGGCCGCCCAGCGACTCCTCCATCCGCAGCAGCTTGGCCGTCTCACCCTCCAGCAGGCGGCCGGCGGGGATGCCGGTCCAGGAGGCGACCACCGCGGCGATGTCGTCCGCGCCGACCTCCTCCTTGAGCATCGCGCCGTCGGCCTGGAGCTGGGCCAGCTCCTCCTCGGCCTGCTTCAGCTCGACCTTCAGAGCGGGGATCCGGCCGTAGCGCAGCTCGGCGGCGCGTTCCAGCTCGCCGTCGCGCTCGGCCCGCTCGGCCTCACCGCCGAGGCGTTCCAACTCCTCCTTGGCGGTGGAGAGCTTGGTGATGTGGCTCTTCTCCGTCTGCCAGCGCTCGGAGAGCACTGTGAGTTGCTCGCGCTTGTCGGCCAACTCCTTGCGGAGCCGCTCCAACCGCTCGGCCGAGGCGGCGTCCGGCTCCTTGGCCAGGGCCATCTCCTCAATCTCCAACCGGCGGACCGCCCGCTCGATCTCGTCCACCTCGACCGGACGCGAGTCGATCTCCATTCGGAGCCGGGACGCGGACTCGTCGACCAGGTCAATCGCCTTGTCCGGCAGGAACCGGTCGGTGATGTAACGGTCGGACAGCGTCGCGGCGGCCACCAGCGCGGCGTCGGTGATCCGTACGCCGTGGTGCACCTCGTAGCGCTCCTTGAGCCCGCGCAGAATGCCGATGGTGTCCTCGATGGTCGGCTCACCGACGAGCACCGGCTGGAAACGGCGCTCCAGCGCCGGGTCCTTCTCGATGTGCTCGCGGTACTCGTCCAGCGTGGTGGCGCCCACCATCCGCAGCTCACCACGGGCCAGCATCGGCTTGAGCATGTTGCCGGCGTCCATCGAGCCCTCGCCCTTGCCGGCGCCGACGACGGTGTGCAGCTCGTCGAGGAAGGTGATGACCTGCCCGTTGGAGTTCTTGATCTCCTCCAGGACGGACTTCAGCCGCTCCTCGAACTGGCCGCGGTACTGGGCGCCGGCGACCATCGCGCCGAGGTCCAGCGAGATCAGCTTCTTGTCCCGCAGGGACTCGGGCACGTCGCCGGTGACGATCCGCTGGGCCAGGCCCTCGACGATCGCGGTCTTGCCGACGCCGGGCTCACCGATCAGCACCGGGTTGTTCTTGGTACGCCGGGAGAGCACCTGGATGACCCGACGGATCTCGGAGTCCCGGCCGATGACCGGGTCGATCTTGCCGTCCCGGGCGCTGGCGGTGAGGTCGACGCCGTACTTGGTCAGGGCCTGGTAGGTCTGCTCGGGGTCGGCTGTGGTGACCCGACGGTCCCCACCGCGGACGGTCGGGAAGGCGGCGACCAGGGCCTCCTCGGTGGCACCGGCGGTCTTCAGCGCGCCGGACACCGCTCCGCCCACCCGGGCCAGGCCGGCGAGCAGGTGCTCGGTGGAGGTGTATTCGTCGCCCAGCGGCCGGGCGATCTGCTCGGCGGCGCCGATGGCGTTGACGAACTCCCGAGCCAACGTCGGCTCGGCGATGCTGGAGCCGCGGGCGGCCGGCAGGTTGTCGACCGCGCGCTGGGCGGCCTGGCGCAGCTCGGTCGGGTCGGCCCCGACGGCGCGCAGCAGGCCGGTGGCGGTCGAGCCGTCGGTGTCCAGGAGTGACAGGAGCAGGTGCCAGGGCTCCACTGTGGCGTGACCACGCTGGTTGGCCAGCGCGACAGCGCCCGTGATGGTTTCGCGGCTCTTGGTGGTGAGTCTTTCGGTGTTCATGGGCTCCCCCGGATCGGCGTTGTCCATTGGGTTGGACACAACCAGAGTTGAGCGTATTCCGCTCAACCTTAGCGCGTGACGCCCATCACTCCCGACGCCGCCACCGCCAGTCGAACTCGCCGGCCGCCGGGGGCGGGCCGGGCAGCGGGTCCGCGCCCGGCACCGACGACAGGCCGGCCAGCAGGACCGCGAGCTGCCGGCGGCGCAGTTGGCGGGTCCGCTCCGGATCGGGTACGCGGACCGCGGCGCACGCCTCCAACAACAACCCCAGATCGTGTACGACAGCGTCGGGGCGCAGCCGCCCGCTGGCGTGGGCCCGGTCGACCAGGGCGGTGGCCAATTCGCCGGCGCGCATCGCGTCCCGGCCCATCTCCTCGGTCGGGGTGAAGGTGCCGGCCAGATGGACGGTGAGCGAGTGCACGTCGGCGTCGACCACCCGGGTCAGGAAGCCGGTGAACGCGGCCCAGTCGTCCTGCTCGTCGAGGGCGGTCTCGGCCTCCGCGACGTAGCGGCGCAGCCCGTCGTGACAGAGCTGACGCAGCAGGTCCTCCTTGCCCGCGTAGCGCCGATAAAGGGCGCTGATGCCGACGCCCGCGCGCTCCGCGACGGCGGCGATCGGGGCCTTCGGATCGTCGAGGAAGACGGCGCGGGCGGCTTCGAGGATGACCTCGTCGTTGCGGGCGGCCTGGGCGCGTCGACCGCCCAGCGTCTTGCCGGAAGTCGTTGACATGCCCCCAGCCTAACAGTGGAACGGATCGTTCCGCTCTGCTATGGTGATCGCAGAACGAAACATTCCGTTCCGAAGGAGTTCCAGCATGAGCGACATCGCGATCCGCCCGTTCCGCGCCGAGATCCCGCAGACCGCCCTCGACGACCTGGCCGCCCGGCTGGACCGCACCCTCTGGCCCGCCGACCTGCCCGGCGCCGGCGACTCGTACGGGATGAGCAACGACCGGGTGCGCGACCTCGTCGACCGGTGGCGAGGCGGGTTCGGCTGGCGTGCCGTCGAGGCCCGCCTGAACGCTCACCCGCAGTTCGTCACCGAGATCGACGGCGAGCAGATGCACTTCCTGCACGTCCGGTCGTCCCGGCCGGACGCCACGGCGCTGGTGCTCACCCACGGCTGGCCCGGTTCGGTGCTGGAGTACCTCGACGTGATCACCCCGCTCACCGAGCCGACCGACCCGGACGCGCCGGCCTTCCACGTGGTCGTTCCGTCACTGCCGGGCTTCGGCTTCTCCGGCCCGACCCGCAGCGCCGGCTGGAACCGGTACCGCATCGCCCGCGCCTGGGCCGAGCTGATGGACCGACTGGGGTACGACAGCTACGGCGCGGTCGGCAACGACGCCGGCTCGATGATCGCGCCGGAGCTGGGCCGGGTCGATCCGGAGCGGATGCTCGGCGTACACGTCACCCAGCTCTTCTCGTTTCCCTCCGGCGACCCGGCCGAGTTCGCCGGGCTCTCCGAGGCCGACCAGGCCGCGCTCGGGCACCTCCAGTGGTTCTACGAGAACAAGTTCTCCTTCAACCAGGTGCACAGTCAGCAGCCGCAGACCCTGGCGTTCGCGCTGGCCGACTCGCCGGTGGGGCTGCTCGCCTGGAACGCCCAGCTCTTCGACGAGAGCCTGGACGCCGACTTCATCCTGGCCAACGTGGCGCTCTACTGGTTCACCGGCACGGCCGCCTCGGCGATCCGGCTCTACTGGGAGGACGCACACGCGGGCGAGCCGCCGACCGAGCCGACCACCGCCCCGACCGCGCTGGCCATGTTCCCCGGCGACTTCCAGTCCATCCGCCGCTTCGCCGATCGGGACCACGCGAACATCGTCCGGTGGACGGCGTACGAGACCGACGTCGACGGCCGGGGCGACGTCGGCGGCCACTACGCGGCCCACCAGGCCACCGAGGTGCTGGTCGCCGACATCCGCGAATTCTTCGCCAGCCTCCGCTGACCTCGGCGTTCCCGGTGCGATCGATCGGTGCCCGCTCCGCTTGACCGGAGCGGGCACCGACCGCTTGATCCACTCGACTTTCAGGAAGTCGGGGTATCCGGGCCGCCATGACCCCGCGACTTCGTGAAAACCGAGTCGATCACGGTCTTGTACGGCTCCTAAGGGCCGATTCGCCGGGGCAGCCGGGCGGTGCACGGGGTTTCGTGGTCGGCGCGGAGCAAACAGCGATGGCCACCGTCCAGCCGCCGGTCGCAGAAGACCCAGTGCCGTACCCCCTGGTTGTCCTCGGTCGAGACGGTGATCCCGCCGAGGTCGATCCGGGCCAGGAAGGCCAGCGATCGACCGGCGGTCCGCCCCAGCATCTTCGCGCGTGCCAGGTTGGGCGCGGATATCGGCAGGTGGATGACGAACCGCCCGGTCATCGCCGCCACCCTCGGTCCACCATCAGCGGTACCCCTCTCCTCGGCGGTGCAGTTCGTTGCGCGCGGAAGAACGGGGCCGGGACGAACCACGGGAAGCTCGTCCCGGCCCGTTGAGCGCCCCAGTGCCATCCGGAAGCGTTCGCCTCGAACCTACAATCGGTAGCGGTTGTAGGTCAACGATCGGCCTCCGATTGCTTGAGGTTGGAGGCGGTCGCGTGATCGAATGGGCGTGCCATCCGGGGAGTGTGTATGCCCAAGCAGCAGTACCAGGTCCTCGCAGACGAACTGCGGGGAAAGATTGAATCAGGCGAGTGGCCGCCCGGCACGAAACTGCCGAGCCGGTCGCAGCTCTGCAACGAGTACGGCGTGTCGGACACCGTGGTCGGCAAGGCCATGATGATTCTCCGCGCGACCGGGCTGACCGAGACGCTGGAAGGTGTCGGCGTGTTCGTAGCAGAGAAGTCGTAAAGATCCACTCGACTTTCAGGAAGTCGGGGTGTCCCGCTCCGCCGGATACCCGGCTTCAATGACCCGAGTGGATCATGGCCATTGAGCTGCGCCGGCGTCGGTCCGAGGAGGGCTGTCCCGCCAAGATCTGCGCTCTGTTCACAAAGCGGTAGCCTTGGAGGGTGCGAGTACGTGTCGAGCAGACCGCCTTACCCGGGATCGGGGTACGTCACGATCTGGTGACGGAGTCCGGACGTCGCCTGGGCGTCGTTTCCCACCGCAACGGCCGCCGTGATCTCGTTCTCTACGATCCCGACGACCCCGACGCCTGCCAGTCGGACATTCCGCTGACCGACGACGAGGCCGAGGCTCTGGCGGACATCCTCGGCGCGTCGCTGATGCTCGGCCAACTCTCCGGGCTCCGCGAGCAGGCCGCCGGTCTGCTCACCGAGCAGATCGCCATCACGGCCGGTTCCCCGTACGTCAACCGGAAGCTCGGGGACACCAAGGCGCGTACCCGCACCAGCGCCTCCATCGTGGCTGTACTGCGTGAAGGCGAAGTGATCGTCTCGCCACTCCCCTCCTTCCGCTTCACGGCCGGCGATGTGGTGGTCGTTGTCGGGACCCGTAGAGGTCTCGACGGCGTTTCCGCCATCCTCGCCGACAGTGACCCGGACGGCTGAGGCGGATGCACGATTCCACCACTCTGCTCGTCGAAGTCGGCGCGCTGCTGTTACTGCTTGGCGTCCTCGGTCGGCTGAGCCGCCGGGTAGGCCTGTCACCCATCCCCCTCTACCTGCTCGCCGGGCTGGCCTTCGGGCACGGTGGGCTACTTCCGCTCGCCGCCAGCGAGGAGTTCTTCGCGGTGGGCGCCGAGATCGGCGTCATCCTGCTGCTGGTGATGCTCGGCCTGGAGTACTCGGCCAACGAACTGGTTGGCAACCTCCGTTCGGCGGCCCCGGCCGGGCTGATCGACGGCGTGTTCAACGCGCTGCCCGGCGCGGCCTTCGCCCTGCTGCTCGGCTGGGACTGGATCGCCGCCCTGGTGCTCGGCGGCATCACCTGGGTCTCCTCCTCCGGCGTGATCGCCAAGGTCCTAGCCGACCTGGGACGACTCGGTAACCGGGAAACCCCGGTGATCCTGTCGGTCCTCGTGATCGAGGACCTGGCGATGGCGCTCTACCTGCCGCTGGTCACTGCCGTCCTGGCCGGCACCGGCCTGCTCGGTGGCGGCATCGCACTCGCCGTCGCGGTGGGCACGGTGCTGCTCGTGCTGGTCGTCGCCATCCGGTACGGCCACCTCATCTCCTCCGCCCTGTCGGCGAAGGACCCGGAGGCGCTGCTGCTCGGCGTACTCGGCCTGACCCTGCTGATCGCCGGGCTCGCGGCGAAGCTCCAGGTCTCGGCGGCGGTCGGCGCGTTCCTGGTCGGCATCGCGCTCTCCGGCCCGGTGGCGCACCACGCGACCGAGCTGCTCTCGCCGCTGCGGGACCTGTTCGCGGCGGTGTTCTTCGTCTTCTTCGGCCTGGTCACCGACCCACGGGACATCCCGCCGGTGCTGCTGCCGGCGCTCGCATTGGCCGTGGTCACCATGGCGACGAAGACGCTCACCGGCTACCTCGCCGCCCGCCGGGTCGGCATCGCGGAACCCGGTCGATGGCGGGCCGGCCTGGCACTCGTACCCCGAGGTGAGTTCTCCATCGTCATCGCCGGTCTCGCGGTGGCTGCCGGGAGCGTCGAGCCGCGGTTGGCAGCGCTGGCCGCGACGTACGTCCTGATCACCGTGGTGACCGGGCCGATCCTGGCTCGACTGCCCGACTTCCCGTGGTTCAAGCGGTGGCTGCGCAACCGCGCGGCGGCCCAACGGCGGGAGCCGATCCCAGTCGTCGACTCACTGCAGTGAGCTTCACCTGAACGCCGCAGTCTGACGTGGACTGTCACAGGAGCATCATCGGCCGTGCTGTCGATGCAATGGACCCGCCCGTGCCAACGGTTGCGGAATTGCTCCTCACGGGTACTACCGCAGCACCCGACGGCGGGTTACCGTTTCGCCGCAGCAGCCAGGGTCCGCAGGCAGCGTTGCCAAACGCGGGCGAGAGCGGAAGGTTGGCCGGTGAGCGTGCAGGAGTCGACGTTCCACGGCTTCGCCAACCCCGTCGATCCGACTCCGGCGGAGTTGCGAGCTTGGGCGTACAAGCCCGATTCGGTGCCGTTGGCCTCGATGCCACCCGACTGGGACCTGCTGGTCTCCGGCGACCGGCTGGTGTTGACACTCTTCGAGTTAGCGATGGATCCAACCTGCCCGGCCCGACGTTTCGCGCTGCACTGCCTCTACATCTACGCGGCCGACGGCATCCGGACGAACTTCCGCGCCCACCCCAAGCGCCGCTTCCGCAAGCTCGTCGAACAGGCCGAGCGTGACGGCGACGAGCTGATGAAGGTCTGGGCACACAACGGCCGGGTGCTGTTGGCCCGACCGGACCTCTTCGTCTACCGGGACTGGTGCGAGGGCGGCCTGGTCCGCGAGAACCGCCGCCTCGGCTGAGACGGCTCCCTCGTCAGCGGCTGTGGGATGGCTGTGCTGTTTGCAGCCCTTTGAAGCTGATGTCGCAAACGATTCAGCTCGAAAGGACCTGCGAGTCGGCCTGACGCCCAGGAGTCGGCGTCACCGGTCCTCGGTCGGAAACGGCGAACGAACTGGGACCCCCGATTACGGCCGCGGGCCGGGACCCCCGATCACGGCGAACGGGCCGGGACCCCCCGTGGGTCCCGGCCCGCACGTCGGTCACCGGTCAGTCCTGCTTGCGTTCCGTCTCGGCTCGGCCCCGTTCGCCGGCATGGTCGCCGTCTTCGGCGAACCGGCCCGCGATGACCCGGTCCCGGTAGGTCCCGTCGGTCACCTTGTCGAACTTCTTGCGGACGGTCTCGGCCAGGTTCTCCAACCGGTCCTCGGTCTGCTGGGCCACCTTCTTCGCCGGTTCCGCCATCGCTCCCCCTCGCCATGCCGGTAGGTCCGGATTAAGCCGATTGGACCCTTATCGACAGGCTAACCGAAGCGGCCCGGACCGCGCCGGGAATCCAGCGCGGTCCGGGCCGAGAAGACAGATCCGGGTGAGCGACAGGTCAGCGATCGGGCGTCCGGCGGGGACGCCACACCACCAGGGCGGTGGACGTGCGGTTGGTCGGCACCAGATCCCGGCCCGGGAAGCGAGCCAGCGACTCCAGCTCCGCCACCCGGCGGTACGCGGCGTCCAGCTCCGCCTCCAGCCGGGCCACCCGCTGCTGCGCCTGCTCCAGCAGCCGCTCCAGCCCGATGATCCGCTTGACGCCGGCCAGGTTGATCCCGTCGTCCTGGCTGAGCCGCTGCACCTCGCGCAGCAGCACCACGTCCCGGACGCTGTAACGACGCCCGCCACCAGCGGCCCGGCCGGGCTGCACCAGCCCCAGTCGGTCGTACTGGCGCAGGGTCTGCGGGTGCATCCCCGCCATCCGTGCCGCTACCGAGATCATCAGCACCTTGGCCTCGTAGGCAGGGTCGCCCGAACCGAGGAACTCGCCCGACATCCCGCTCACCTCCGCGTCCATTCCACCGGACTAACTGACTCGACGCACCCGTGCGTCGAGATGTTCCCGGGCCGCCGGCGGGGTCTGCTCGGCGAACGACTCCAGCGCCGTGCGCGCCTCGTCCGACAATCGGGCCGGCACCACCACGTCCAGCGTGACCAGCAGGTCACCAGCCTGCCCGTCGCGGCGGACCACACCCTTGCCCCGGGCCCGCAGCACCCGCCCGCTCGGCGTCCCCGGCGGCACCCGCAGGGTCACCGCGCCGTCGAGCGTGGGCACCCGCAGGTCCGTGCCGAGCACGGCCTCCGCGAAGGTGACCGGCACGGTCAGCGTCAGGTCGTCTCCGGTACGCCCGAACAGCTCGTCCGGCCGAACCTTGACGTGCACGAAGAGGTCGCCGGCTGGGCCACCGCGCTCGCCCGGCTCGCCACGCCCGGCCAGCCGGATGCGTTGACCGTCGGCCACACCGGCTGGGAAGCGCACATTCATGGTGCGGGTCTTGGTGACACCGCCGCTGCCGTGGCACTCCGGGCACTTCTCCTCGACCACGGTGCCGACGCCCTGGCAGTTGCGGCACGGCTCGGAGAAGCTGAACGACCCCTGGTTGCGGGTCGTGACGCCGGCACCATGACAGACCGGGCAGGTACGCGGCTGGGTGCCGGGCTTGGCCCCGTTGCCGTGGCAGGTGTCACAGACTCCCGGCGCGCGCAGCGTCAGGGGCAGCGTCACTCCACGCACCGCGTCGCCGAAGTCCAGCGCCACCTCGGTCTCCACGTCCCGACCACGGGCCGGACCGTGTGGTGCGGCCTGCCCACCGGCCTGACCGCCACTGAAGATCGAGCTGAAGAGGTCCTGGAAGCCGGCGCCGCCGAAGCGACGATCGCCGCCTCCGCCTCCGCCGCCGAACATGTCGGAGACGTCGAACGGCATGCCGCCGGGCTGACCCCCACCCCGGGCGTTGCGCCGGAACGCGCCCGAGCCGAACAGCGAACGCATCTCGTCGTACTCGCGACGGCGGCCGCTGTCCGACAGCACGTTGTACGCCTCGGACGCGGCCTTGAACCGCTCCTCGGCCTTCGGGTCGCCCGGGTTGTGGTCCGGGTGCGACTCCCGGGCCACCTTGCGGTACACCTTCTTGATGTCATCCGCGGAGGCGGCCTTGTCCACGCCGAGCACGGCGTAGAAGTCCTTCTCGATCCAGTCCTTCGAACTCACCGGTCCACCTCCTTCCGACCCTGGTGGCCCGGCCGTCCCGCCCACCGCTGAGCGGTGGGCGGGACGGCCCGGTCACTGTCTGGCACTATTCCGGATCCGCGACCGCGACCAGCGCGGGGCGCAGCAGCCGCTCACCGAGCTGGTAGCCGCGTCGCATGACCTGTACGCAGGTCGGCTCGCTGACGTCGGCCGAGGTCTGGTGCGCGACCGCCTCGTGCCGGGTCGGGTCGAACGGGTCGCCCTGCTCGCCGAAGGCGTTCAGGCCGAACTTGCCCAGCGCGGTGGTGAGTTGTTCCGCCACCGTGCCGAACGGCCCGACCAGGTCGCCGTGTTCCCGGGCCCGGTCCAGGTCGTCCAGGATCGGCAGCAGCGCGGCCAGCACCGAGCCGGTCGCCTGCTCCTGTACGAGGCTGCGGTCGCGGTCGACCCGCTTGCGGTAGTTGGCGTACTCGGCCGACACCCGCTGCAGATCCCGGGTCCGCTCGTCGAGCTCGGCCCGCAGCGCCTCCAGCTCGGCGCCGAGCGAGGTGCCCGTGCCGCCGCCGTCCACCGGCTGCGCCGGGGCGTCCACCACCGGCGGACCGGACGGCTCCGGCCCGTCGGTGGAGTTGACCTCGACCTCGATCTCGTCGACCACGACCTCGGCGTCCTCGACCAGACCCTCGGCCGGCACACCGGTCTCCGCGTCGGCGGCGGTCCCCTCCGGCTCGGCGGTGTCGACGAGCTTGCGGTTGTTGCGGATGACGACCCGCTCCCCGTCGCCGGTCGGCTCCGTGGTCGCGGAGCCACCCGGCGTCGACCCGGTGTCGCCCGGGTCGGCGGCTCGTGGCTTCTGCGTCATGCGGCTACCTCATCCCCTTCGCGGTGGAAACGTGTCGGAGGCCGACGGTCACTTCTTGCCGTCCTCGTCCACGATTTCCGCGTCGACCACGTCGTCGGCGCCGCCGGCCTGCGCGCCGGTCGCACCGGTCGCACCGGTCGCGCCGGTCGCACCCGGGCCGGGCTCGCCACCCGGCTGCTGACCCTGCTCGGCCTGCTGCGAGTAGAGCAGCGAACCGGCCTGCTGGGAGACCTGAGCCAGCTTCTCGTGCGCCGACTTGATCTTCTCGATGTCCTGACCGCCGAGGGCGCCACGCAGCTCGCCGAGCGCCTCGTTGAGCTGCTCACGGTTCTCACCGGGCAGCTTGTCGCCGCTCTCGGCGAGGAACTTCTCGGTCTGCCACTGGAGCGCCTCGGCCACGTTGCGGGTCTCGGCGTCGTCGCGGCGGCGCTTGTCCTCCTCCGCGTGCTCCTCGGCGTCCCGGCGCATCCGCTCGATGTCGTCCTTCGGCAGCGAGGAGCCACCGGTGATCGTCATCTTCTGTTCCTTGCCGGTGCCCAGGTCCTTGGCGTGCACGTTGACGATGCCGTTGGCGTCGATGTCGAAGGCGACCTCGATCTGCGGCACGCCGCGCGGCGCCGGCGGGAGGCCGGTCAGCTCGAAGGTGCCGAGCTTCTTGTTGTACGCCGCGATCTCCCGCTCACCCTGGAACACCTGGATCAGCACCGACGGCTGGTTGTCATCCGCCGTGGTGAAGACCTCGGAACGCTTGGTCGGGATGGTGGTGTTGCGCTCGATCAGCTTGGTGAAGATGCCGCCCTTGGTCTCGATGCCCAGGCTCAGCGGGGTCACGTCGAGCAGCAGGACGTCCTTGACCTCACCCTTGAGCACACCGGCCTGGAGGGCGGCACCGACGGCGACCACCTCGTCCGGGTTGACGCCCTTGTTGGGGTCGCGACCGGTGAGCTGCTTGACCAGGTCCGTCACGGCGGGCATCCGGGTCGAACCGCCGACCAGGATGACGTGCTCGACGTCGGAGATCTTGATCCCGGCGTCCTTCACGGCCTGCTCGAACGGGCCCTTGCAACGGTCCAGCAGGTCCTGCGTCATCCGCTGGAACTCGGCGCGGCTGAGCGTCACGTCGAGGTGCAGGGGGCCGGCCGCGCCGGCGGTGATGTACGGCAGGTTGATGTTGGTGGTGGTGGCGGCGGACAGCTCGATCTTGGCCTTCTCGGCTGCCTCGCGGAGCCGCTGGAGGGCCATCTTGTCCTGAGCCAGGTCGATGCCGTGCTCACCGCGGAACGTCTTGACCAGGTGGTCGATGATCCGCTGGTCCCAGTCGTCGCCACCGAGCTGGTTGTCACCGCTGGTCGACTTGACCTCGACGACGCCCTCGGCCAGCTCCAGCAGCGACACGTCGAAGGTGCCGCCGCCGAGGTCGAAGACCAGGACGGTCTGCTCCTTGGAGCCCTTGTCCAGCCCGTACGCCAGGGCGGCCGCGGTCGGCTCGTTGACGATCCGCAGCACGTTGAAGCCGGCGATCTCACCGGCCTCCTTGGTGGCCTGGCGCTGGCTGTCGTTGAAATAGGCCGGAACGGTGATCACCGCGTCGGTGATCTGCTCACCCAGGTACGCCTCGGCGTCCCGCTTGAGCTTCATCAGCGTCCGGGCCGAGATCTCCTGCGGGGTGTACTTCTTGCCGTCGATGTCGACGGACCAGTTCGTGCCGACCTCGCGCTTGACCGACCGGATCGTCCGGTCCGGGTTGGTCACCGCTTGGCGCTTGGCGACCTCACCGACGAGCACCTCGCCGTTGCGGGCGAACGCGACGATCGAAGGAGTCGTCCGCGACCCCTCAGCGTTGGCGATGACGGTGGGCTCACCGCCCTCGAGAACGCTGACGCAGGAGTTCGTCGTGCCGAGGTCGATACCGACCGCACGTGCCATCTTCGCTTCCTCGCTTCGTAAGGTTGTGCAGGTGACGGGCATCGCCCGTGGGCTGCTGGCGAGCACCGCCCGCAGCGGGCCCCACCACAAGTTGAGTGAACTTGACTCAATAGTGCCACGCGTTGGCCAATCGTCAAGTTGACTTGAGTCAACCCGACGCAACCCAGCCGTTATTACCGTCCGGTTGTCTTCCCTTGCATCGGTCGGGCACGCTTTAGCGGTGACGACGCACGGCGATCCCGCCACCCGTTCCGGTGCGCCCGCCGTCGCAGCCCGCACCGACCCGCCGGACGCCGCGGAGGAGCCGCCCGCCACCACCGGGGACGACAGCCTCCCCGGCGCACTGTCGGGCCTCCGGGAGGCGATCGGCGCGACCCGGTATCCCCTCGCGCTGCCCTCCGCCAACTCTGCCCGGCACAGCGCCACAGCACTCACCGACCAACTCGACGACTACCTGCTGCCCCGGCTCGCCCGGTTGGACGCCCCACTGCTCGTGGTGGTCGGCGGCTCCACCGGCGCGGGTAAGTCGACCCTGGTCAACAGCCTGGTCAAGGCCCGGGTCAGCGCCGCCGGTGTGCTCCGGCCGACCACCCGCTCACCGGTGCTGGTCTGCAACCCGTCCGACGCGGCGTGGTTTCGGCAGGGTGACCTCCTGCCCGGTCTGACCCGCACCACCGAGCCGAGCGACGATCCGCGCGCCCTGCACCTCGTCACCGCCCCGGCCCTGCCCGCCGGGCTGGCCTTCCTCGACGCGCCCGACATCGACTCGGTCGTCGACGCCAACCGGGCGCTCGCCACCCAGCTGCTGGCCGCGGCCGATCTGTGGCTCTTCGTCACCACCGCCGCCCGGTACGCCGACGCGGTGCCCTGGGAGCTGCTGCGCAGTGCCCGGACGCGCGGCGCGGTGATCGCCATGGTGCTGGACCGGGTGCCCGCCGAGGCCACCGACGAGATCGCCGCGCATCTGACCGGAATGCTCGCCGAGCAGGACCTCGGGCGTGCGCCGCTGTTCGTGTTGCCCGAGACCTGGGTCGACGGTCAGGGGCTGCTGCCCGAGGGAGTCACCGCCCCACTGGCCGACTGGTTCGCCCGGTTGGCCGCCGACGTGGACGCGCGGGCGGCGGTGGTCCGCCAGACCCTCGACGGGGCGCTGGCGGCACTCCACCCCGCCGTGGAGGATCTGGCCGACGCCGCCGACGAGCAGCTCGCCGCCGCCGACGGGCTGGACGAACGGGTCCGGGCCGCGTACCGGGGTGCCGAGCGCACCGTCGAGCAAGGGCTCCAGGACGGCCGGCTGCTCCGGGGTGAGGTGCTCGCCCGCTGGCAGGAGTTCGTCGGCACCGGCGAGCTGTTCCGCACGCTGGAGGCACGGATCGGCCGCCTCCGGGACCGGGTCGTGGCCGCCGTCACCGGTCGGCCGGCGCCCGCCGCCGAGCTGCGCAACGCCATCGAGTCTCAACTGGTGACGCTGCTGCGCGGGGTGGCCTCGGAGGCCGCCGAGTCCGCGTACACCGGGTGGAAGGCACACCCGGCCGGCGCCGGGCTGCTCGACCCGGCGCTCGCCCACCCGAGCGACGACCTGCCCGAACGCGCCGAGCGCATGGTCCGCGACTGGCAGCGCGGAGTGCTGGAACTGGTCCGGGTCGAGGGCGGTGACAAGCGGTTCGTGGCCCGCACCGCCGCGTACGCTGTGAACGCCACCGGGCTGGCCGTGATGATCGCCGTCTTCGCCTCCACCGCGTTCATCCCGACCGGGCTGGAGCTGGCCACCGGGGCCGGTACCACTGTCGCCGCGCAGGCCGTCCTCCAGGCGATCTTCGGCGACCAGGCGGTGCGCACCCTTGCCGCCAAGGCCCGCGCCGACCTGCTGGACCGGGTGCGGACGCTGCTCGACGCGGAGGCCGACCGCTTCCTGAGCCGCACCGCCGACGCCCGCCCCGCCGAGGACGCCGGCGACGGGCTGCGCCGGGCCGCCGGCCGGGTCGAGCTGGCCCGGCACCGCAGCGGCCTGTCCGCCGCCGACGAGGAGGGTTCCCGGTGAGCAACATCGCCGGCCGGGTACGCGAGGTGTTCCGCGGGGACCAGCGGGTCGACGCCGACGCGCTGATCGCCCGCCTGGACGCGGTACGCCGGTTCCTGACCGCCGTGGACGGTCTGCTGCCGGACGCCGACCTGGTGCCCGCGCACACAGTGGTCGAACGGGCCGGCACCCGGCTAGCGCTGTCCCGGGACCACACAGTGGTCGCCCTGGCCGGTGCCACGGGCAGCGGCAAGTCCAGCCTCTTCAACGCGTTGGCCCAACTGGAACTCTCGCCGGTCGGGGTCCGCCGGCCGACCACCGGCGTCACCCACGCCTGCGTGTGGGGGCCGCTGGAGGGCGCCAACCATCTGCTCGACTGGATCGGCGTACTGCCCCGACACCGCTTCGTCCGGGAGAGCGCCCTGGACGCGGACGACGAGACGGCCCTGCACGGGCTGATCCTGCTCGACCTGCCCGACTTCGACTCGGTGCAGCGATCGCACCGGCTCGAGGTGGACCGACTCCTGGGCCTGGTCGACCAGGTGGTCTGGGTGGTCGACCCGCAGAAGTACGCCGACCGGGTCATCCACGACAGCTACCTGCGCGAGTTCCACCGGCACCGCGAGGTCACAGTGGTCGTGCTCAACCAGGCCGACCGGCTGCCCCCGGCCGAGGTGCCCCGAGTCCTGGACGACCTGCGTCGGCTGCTCGACACCGACGGGCTGACCGGGGTGCCCCTGCTGGCCACCACCGCCATCGATCCGGCCGGGATGGTCGGGCTGCGCAACGCGCTGGAGCGCACGGTCGCCGAGCGGCAGGCCGCGTTGCGTCGGCTCGCGGGTGACGTCGACACGGTCGTCGCCGGCCTGGACGAGCTGGTCGGTTCGGCCCGGCCGTCGGGCGGGCCGGACGACACCGCCGTCAACGGGCTGAACCGGGCGCTGGCCGGGGCGGCCGGGGTGCCGGCGGTGACCGAGGCCGTGGAGCGGGCGTACCGGCACCGGGCCGGCGCGGCCACCGGCTGGCCCGTGGTGCGGGGCTGGCGGCGGTTGCGGCCCGACCCGCTGCGTCGGCTGCACCTGCCCGGCCCGACCGGCGACCAGGCCGACCCGGCGGAGAGCCTGGTGGCGGCCACCTCGGTACCGGACCCGACGGCCGCCCAGCGCTCGGCGCTCGGTCTCGCCATCCGCGCGGTGGCCGACCGGGCCGCCGCCGACCTGCCCGCCGCCTGGCCCGGGGCGGTGACCTCCGCCGCCCGGTCCCGCCTCGGCGACCTACCGGACGCCCTGGATCGCACGATCGCCGGCACCGACCTCGGCCTCGACCGTCGCCCGCTGTGGTGGCGGGTCGTCGGCGGTGTGCAGTGGTTGGTCACCCTCGCCGCCGTGATCGGGCTGGGCTGGCTGGTGCTCGGCTACGCGCTGCGGGCGCTCGGCCTGCCCGCGCTGGACAACCCGATGGTCGGCCAGGTGCCGCTGCCGACCGTGCTGCTGCTCGGCGGACTGCTGGCCGGGCTGCTGGTGGCGGCGTTGACCCGGCCGGTGGTGCGCTGGGCCGCCCGGCGCGCCCGGGCCCGGGCCGACCAGCGGCTGACGGCGCGGGTCGCCCAGGTGGGCGACGAGTACGTGCTGACACCGGTACGGATCGTGCTCGGCTCGTACGCGCAGGCACGCGACGCGCTGCGGGACGCCGCACGCCGCTGACGCTCCGCGCGGCTCGCTACCGCTCTGCGTACGCCTCAGGCGGCGTAGGGTCGGAGCATGGCCACGCCTCAGACCCCCTACGACGCGGTGCTGCACGCCGCACGCGACGTGACCAAGCTGGAGTCCGCTCTCGACGCCGAGATGCTCGGCAGCGCCCTGCTGGGCAGTGTCTACGCGATCGCGGAGACCGACCGCGACGCCGCCGTACGGGAGTTCGTCACCGGCTTCCTCGCCGCCACCGCCCGCCGCAGGGTCGCAGCGGCGACCACCATCCGGCAGGTCTTCGCCACGCTCGTCCCGACTGCCGAGGGCACCGATCGGGTGCGCCCGGGCAACCAGGCGCCCACCTGGACGGCCCAGCTCGGCCGGGTGCACCTCACCGGCACCTGGGCGTACGGAGACGTGTACGGCGACCAGACCTCCTACCTCGCGACCTTCGCCTACGACGACGAGTCGGGCGGCTCGGAGCACGCGCTGGTGGCCCTGGTGGACCACAACATCGGGATCACCAAGGACATCTTCGTGGGCGGGCCGGCCGAACGGATCCTGGACCAGGTCCGGCAGATGTGCGCCGACGACGAGCTGACCTGGTTCCGTACCGAAGATCCAGCCCGGTTCCGGGGCGAGGTGGCTCGCCATCTGGCGGTCACCGACGACCTGGGCGAGTTGCCCGGCGAGGGGTCACTCGCCACCGACCGAGCGTTGGTCGGGGCCCGGTTGGCGATGCTGCCCACCGCGGCCGCCCCGACCGGTCCGGCGGAGGTCGAGCCGCTCTCCGCGGCCGAGCGCACCGACCTGGTCCGGCGGTTCCTCGCCGCTCCGGAGGCTGCCCGCTTCGGGCTGGACGCCGTCGACGGCCCGGAGTTGGCCTCCCTGCACTTCTGCCTGAGCCTGCTGCTGGACCACTCGGCGAGCTTCCCGGATGCCGATCCGATGCGCTGGAGTCCCGCGGTGTCCGGGCTCTTCCTGCTCGACTGGGTGCACCGCCGGGCTGTGCTGGACATGGACGACGCGGCGATGCTCCCCCGGGTGCTGCGGGCCTGGGCGCGGTACGCGTCGCGCCAGCGCGGGCTGCCCGAGGCGGCGGCGACGCGCACCGACGAGGCGATCGAGGAGATGGTGCCGGAGTTCGCCCGCCTCTACTCGACCGGTGAGCGGCGCAGCGCGGCCACCGCCGCGGTGGCGCAGCTGATGGCCGACGGGGTTGACCCGGACGACCCGGCCGCACTGGACGCGTGGATCGAGGCGAACCGCCACCGCCTCGCCGACGACGGCGCCTGACGGCGTCCGAGGGTGGGCGGCTACGCGCCGCCCACCCGGGGCGGGTCAGCACAGCGGACCCTGGATGGGGCTAGCGCAGCAGGCCGAAGATCACCGCGGCGATCACGGCGCCGAGCGCACCTCCGGTCAGCACCTGCGCCACCGTGTGGTCCCGCAGCCGTACCCGGGACCAGCCGACCACCGCCAGCAGCGGTACGGCGACGACCAGCCGCGTCCCGAAGGTCAGCATCAGGATGACCAGCGTGCCGGCGGCCACCGCCGAGTGGATCGACATTTTCCACCAGTGGCTGACCGACACGGCGACGACGAGGCCGACGAGGCCGGACACCGCCAGTGCCAGCACCGGGCGGGGCGCGCCGAGCACGGCGAGCAGGGCGAGCCCCGCCGCAACCGAACCGAGGCCGACCAGCAGCGGCGCCCGGCGCTGCTCCCGGCGGCCGACGTGGTGGTCGGTGAGCCGGCCACGGCGGACCCCGCCGACGATGTAGGCGAACGGAATGCCGGTGACGAAGAGAGTGGCGAGCAGACCCCAGACGAGGCCCTGACCGGGGCGGCTGGCGCTGTGCCAGCTCACCGTGATGATCAGCAGCGACACGAGCACCGCCGGGGCGGTCACCTCGGTGACCAGCCGGGCGATCCGCAACCCCGGGCCGGGCCTGGTGGTGACCGGGCGGGGTTCCGCACCGCCGCCCACGCCACCCCCTCCGGTACGCGCCTACCGCCGGACGCCGCCGTCGCCGGACGGGCCGCGCCTGATCGTCACCGTACCGTCGGCGACACCACCGGGTACGTCGGTCCGGCCAGTGGCACCGGGCTGACGCGGGGCTTCGAGGCGACGGCCGACGGCGACGGGATCGCCGGATTGGGTCGGCGGGTCGGTATCGCGGGCGGCGTGGGTGTGGGGGCCGGGACGGACCGGGTGCTGGTCGGCACGGCGGTCGCGGTCGCGTCGTCGGTCGGCGTGGGTGTCGGCCCCAGCGTCGGGTCCAGTGTGGGCGTCGGGTCCACCGTCAGGGTCGGGGTCGGATCGGGATCGGCCGAGTCGGTCGGGTCCGGGTCGGTGGGGTCCGGGTCCGGCGAGTCGGTCGGGTCGGGGTCCGGCGGATCGGTCGGGTCGGGGTCGGTCGGGTCCGGGTCCGGCGGATCGGTCGGGTCGGGGCCGGTCGACGGCGGCGGAACGACGGGCGGGGGCACCGGCGGTGAGGTGCTCCGCGTGGGTCTCGGTGCCACCGGCGGGGCTGTCGTCCACCGGGCGGGCCCGGGATCGGCAGCGGCGGGCCCTTCCCGTTGACGCGACGGGGCGGCCGGCAGCCAGCCGCTGGTCGGGCCGACGCTGGGTGTGCCGAGCGGGGGAAGCGGCGGTTGGCTGGTCATCGGCATTGGGATCACCACCGGCCCGACGGACGGGGTCGGCATGAACGGAGTGCTGCTGTCCGGTAGGGCGGTGCTGCCCGGGGTGGCCGAGCCCGCGCTGATCGCGGCGAGGATGGGCATCGACGCCGTTCCGGCCAGCAGCGCGACGGTGAGCAGGTAACCGCGGGAGGGGCCACCGGCGCCGGCGGCCCGGTGGACACCGACCATCCGGCGATAGCCGCCAGCCGACCGGTGCCGACCAAGCGCTGGTGTGCCGGGACCGTCACCTGGCTCGTACACCGCACACTCCTAGTCGTCGGCCGTCGGAGGACATGAATGGACGCCGCCGGGGGCAAAAACCCGACAAATAACCCGATAGGCGCGATCCTGCGGGAATCAGCCTCGCGCAGTCACAGTGGGTCAGCCAACCTCCACCGCGTGTCGACACGCGGTGCTGCCCGAACGGTGACGAATCGTGCCGCAACGCATGGGAAACGCGGGCCGGCATGATGGCGACAAACGGCGTCAAAGCATGGGCGGTCGGATTGCGGAGGCAGGCGTACTGTGGGCGCGCTCACCTGCTCTGCGAATATGGAGCACGACGGCAACGCAGCCGTGACCTCCGCGCACCCTCGCGGCAGGCGCGGTTGAGCGCCGGCGCTCCCGATCCGGGTTCGGCCAGAACCCGGATCACGCCGTGCGGCAACCCCCACCGGGGCTAGGCGCGGCCGCCAGGAACCGGTCCGGCAGCAGCCGGGCAGGCGCACGAGTTGCGCGGCCGGGTGACCCCCCGGTGCCGACGCAGACACGACAGGGAGAGACCGATGGCAAAGGGCGACCCCGGGGGCACCACCCGCAGCAGGCGGGCTGCATCCCGCTCCAGGAAGGGCGCGGCCGGCGACCCCGCGCTGGTGCAGCTACTCACCCCCGAAGGCGAGCGGATCGACAGCGCCACCGGGCCGGACGGCACCGAGTACCGCGTCGACTTCACCGACGAGGAATACCGCGGTCTCTACCGCGACCTGGTGCTGGTCCGGAAGCTGGACGCAGAGGCGACCGCTCTCCAGCGTCAGGGCGAGCTGGGCCTCTGGGCCAGCCTGCTGGGCCAGGAGGCCGCCCAGGTCGGCTCCGGGCGGGCGCTGCGTACCCAGGACATGGCCTTCCCGACCTACCGTGAGCACGGCGTCCTCTACTGCCGGGGCATCGACCCGATCATGCCGCTCGGCCTGTTCCGCGGCGTCGACCAGGGCGGCTGGGACCCGAACGAGTTCAAGTTCAACATGTACACCATCGTCATCGGCGCGCAGACCCTGCACGCGACCGGCTACGCGATGGGAATCACCATCGACGGCAAGACCGGCACCGACGACGGCGAGGCGGCGATCGCCTACTTCGGCGACGGCGCCACCAGCCAGGGCGACGTGAACGAGGCGTTCGTCTGGGCCAGCGTGTTCAACGCGCCGCTGGTCTTCTTCTGCCAGAACAACCAGTACGCGATCTCCGAGCCGCTGGAGCGCCAGACCCGTGTCCCGCTCTACCAGCGGGCCGCCGGCTTCGGCTTCCCCGGCGTACGGGTGGACGGCAACGACGTGCTCGCCACGTACGCGGTCACCCGCACCGCACTGGACAACGCCCGCCTCGGGCAGGGCCCGAGCCTGATCGAGGCGTACACCTACCGGATGGGCGCGCACACCACCTCCGACGACCCGACCCGCTACCGCATCGCCAGCGAGGTCGAGGCGTGGCAGGCCAAGGACCCGATCGCCCGGGTCAAGGCCTTCCTGGAAAAGCAGCAGATCGCCGACGCGGACTTCTTCGCCGAGGTCGACGAGCAGGCCCGCCGCGAGTCGGTACACCTGCGCGAGCGGGTGCTCGAGATGCCGAACCCGGAGCCGGTGACGATGTTCGACCACGTCTACCCCAATGGGTCACCGCTGCTCGACGAGCAGCGCGCGAAGTTCAGCCGCTACATGGAGTCGTTCGAGGGGAGCGCCCACTGATGGCCACGGAGACGCTCACCATCGGCAAGGCCCTCAACACCGGTCTGCGCCGCGCCCTGGAGAACGACCCCAAGGTCGTCATCATGGGCGAGGACGTCGGCAAGCTCGGCGGCGTCTTCCGGATCACCGACGGTCTCCAGAAGGACTTCGGCGACCAACGGGTGATCGACACCCCGTTGGCCGAGTCCGGCATCATCGGCACCGCGGTCGGTCTGGCCATCCGCGGCTACCGACCGGTCTGCGAGATCCAGTTCGACGGCTTCGTCTACCCCGCGTACGACCAGATCGTGTCGCAGGTGGCAAAGATGCACTACCGCTCGGGCGGCAGGCTCAGCATCCCCATGGTGATCCGGATCCCGTTCGGCGGCGGCATCGGCGCGGTCGAGCACCACTCCGAGTCGCCGGAGGCGTACTTCGCGCACACCGCCGGCCTGAAGGTGGTGACCTGCTCCAACCCGCAGGACGCGTACGTGATGATCCAGCAGGCCATCGCCTCGGACGACCCGATCGTCTTCCTGGAGCCCAAGCGGCGCTACTGGGAAAAGGGCCAGGTCGACCTGGACGCACCGCTGTCCGACGCGTACCCCCTGCACTCGGCCCGGGTCGTGCGGCCCGGCACCGACGTCACCGTGCTGGCCTACGGCCCGATGGTGCGGACCTGTCTGGATGCGGCGACCGCCGCCGCCGAGGACGGCCGGGAGCTGGAGGTCATCGACCTGCGCTCGCTCTCGCCGCTGGACCTGACCGCGGCGTACGAGTCGGTGAAGCGCACCGGCCGTGTGGTCGTGGTGCACGAGGCGCCGTCCAACATCGGCCTCGGCGCCGAGTTGGCCGCCCGGATCACCGAGGAGTGCTTCTACTCCCTGGAGTCGCCCGTGCTGCGGGTGACCGGCTTCGACACCCCCTACCCGGCCGCCCGGGTGGAGGAGGAGTACCTGCCCGACCTCGACCGGGTGCTCGACGCTGTCGACCGCACCTACGGCTGGTGAGCGACATGTCCCGGATCAAGACGTTCAACCTGCCCGACCTGGGCGAGGGGCTGACCGAGGGCGAGATCCTGGCCTGGCTGGTCAAGGTCGGCGACACCATCGAGCTGAACCAGCCGATCGTCGAGGTGGAGACGGCGAAGGCGGCAGTGGAGATCCCGGCGAAGTGGGCCGGGCAGGTGCAGGCGATCCACCACCCGGAGGGCACCACGGTCGAGGTCGGCACGCCGATCATCGCGATCGACACCGACCCGGGTGCCGGGCCGCTGGAGGCGCCGTCGACCACGGCCACGCCCAGCGGTGACCTGCCCACCCCGTCCGCGGCCTCGCTGGCGGCGGTGGAGGTGGCACCGGCCGAGGGCATGATCGAGCCCGGCCTGATCGGCGGTGCGGCCCCTGGCGGGCGGACGGCGGTGCTGGTCGGCTACGGCCCGCGTACCACCGCCGCGAAGCGCCGCCCCCGCAAGGGCGCAGTCCCGGCACAGGCCGTGGCGGCTCCCGCACCGACCGCGCCGACTCCACCACCGGTGGTCACGCCGGTGGCGGCGCCGGCTCAGAACGGGCGGGCCGCGACGGCCACTGGCGGCGTGCTGGCCAAGCCGCCGGTGCGCAAGCTCGCCAAGGATCTCGGGGTCGACCTTGGCACGTTGACCGGGTCGGGGCCGCTTGGCTCGATCACCCGGGAGGACGTGCAGCAGGCGGCGAGCGGTGCGAGCGTGGTGGTTGCCGAGCCGATCGCGGCGACGACCGCGCCCAGCTTCGGCGCGGACCGGGAGCAGCGCATCCCGGTCAAGGGCGTCCGCAAGCTGACCGCCGAGAACATGTCCCGCTCGGCGTTCACCGCCCCGCACGTGACGGAGTTCCTGAGCGTCGACGTGACCCGGGCGATGAAGGCCTTGGACCGGCTGCGCGGCCGACGGGAGTGGCGCGACGTACGGGTCTCGCCGCTGCTGCTGGTGGCGAAGGCGGTGCTGCTGGCGGTACAACGGCACCCGATGGTCAACTCGACCTGGGCGGGCGACGAGATCGTGGTCAAGGAGTACGTCAACCTCGGCATCGCGGCGGCCACCGAGCGCGGTCTGATCGTGCCCAACGTCAAGGACGCCGGCCGACTCTCGCTGCGGGAGTTGGCGGACGCGCTGACCGACCTGGTGCAGACGGCGAAGTCCGGCCGCACCTCGCCGGCGGCCATGTCCGGCGGCACCCTGACCATCACCAACGTCGGCGTGTTCGGGGTGGACACCGGCACACCGATCCTGCCGCCGGGTGAGTCCGCGATCCTGGCCTTCGGCGCGGTGCGGGAGATGCCCTGGGTGCACAAGGGCAAGGTCAAGGTTCGCCAGGTCACCACGCTGGGGCTGAGCTTCGACCACCGGATCATCGACGGTGAGCTGGGCTCGAAGTTCCTGCGGGACGTCGGCGACTTTCTCACGGATCCGGAGGCGGCGCTGCTCGCCTGGACCTGATCGTTTCGACGCCAGCCACGGCCGGTGTGCCACGGGTTAACGCCCGGCACACCGGCCGTGTCCGTTGGGCAACGAAACCATCGGCCAGATGGCCTGTTGACCTTTGATTGTTAGGCAGGTGTCTCAGCTCACCTAATAATCGATGGAAGTTCGCCGGCTTTTGCTGTTGAATAGAGGCATCAGGGGCTGACAACCGAATAGCTAGGGGGACCCACCAATGAGCATGATCGAGCGAATCCGCAACCACCGCGACGCGACCCGCCGCGCCCGTGCCATCGAGCACGCGCTGCGCTCGGCGAACTCGCCGGCGGTTCGCGAGGAGATCCTCGTCATCGCCCAGCGTCACATGAGCTGACGCTCCACGACATTCCTCACCTCCTCCAGATCGATGGCCCACCCGGCCCACCCGGGTGGGCCATCGGCGTTTCCCAACCACCACCACCGGGATTCCGCCCTGCCGCAGCGCCCGGTACGGTGGGCTTCGGTCGCCGCCCGCCGACCCGGCAGAGGCCGAGCCGACAAAACTGCTCGACATCAACCGGCCACGGTGAGTGACGACCAGTGCTCCTTGGACGTGTCGTGCCACCACCCGATACCGTGCGGGGAGCCGGCACAGCGGTACGCCGGTGACGCCGGCAGCCACGCCGAGGAGACCGATCGGCACCGGCGAGCCGACATGTGATGGAGGAGGCGCACCCATGACGTCCGAGGGCCCGCACCGACCCGGCCAAGAGCCGGACGAGGTGTCACCGGGCGCCGGCGGACCGGCGCCGTACGGCGACCGCCCGGCGCAGCCGGACAACGGCCAGAACGCCGCCGGCCCCGACCTGGGCTGGGCACCCCCGCCCCCGACACGGCCCAGCCCGTCGGCGCCGGCATGGGCGGCCCAGTCCGAGCAGCCGCCGGCCCCCGCCTGGGGTGCCGCCGCCGCTGGGCAGCCCAACGACCCGGCGCAGCCCGCCTGGGCCGCCGGCGGTGGCGCGAGCGAGCCGCCACAGCAGCAGCCCGGCGCGTGGCCCGGCAACGATGGCGCGCCAGCTCCGGCGCAGCCCGACCCCTGGGCCGCGCAGCAGCAGGGCTGGACGCCCGCCGAGCAGGGCACACCCGCACCGACCTGGACCCCGAACGCCCCCGCTGAGCAGCCGGACTGGGTTCAGGCCCAGCCAGCCGCACGGGGTGCCGCGCAGGTTCCCCCGGCCACCGCCGCCTGGCCCGCCCAGGAGGACCCGGCCAGCGGCTGGGGCGGCGCGGCGCAGGCCAGCCCGCCCGCTGCCGACTGGCGCGCGACCGAATCTCCGCAATCCGATGCACCGCAGGCCGCCGCCTGGTCCGGCGGCGCCCAGCCGGACCAGGCCGCTGGCAACGGCGGCTGGCCCGCCGCTGGCGCCGCCCGCGACGACCAGCCGGTGTGGACGCCAGCGGAGCAGTCGCCACCGACCTGGGGCCAGCCCGCCGAGGCGACCGAGCAGCCCGCCCCCGGCTGGGGTCAGGCCGCCCAGCCGAGCCCGGCCCGTGGCGCCGCCCAGGTCCCGGCCCCGACGACGAACTGGCCCGCGCAGGACGATCCGGCCAACTCTGGCGGGTGGGCCGCGCAGCAGCAGCAGGCGCAGCCCGCAGTGTGGAACGACGGCAGCGACGCCCGGCAGGACCAGCCCGCGCAGCCGGCCGCCTGGGGTGAGGCCGAGGGCCGTCCGCAGCAGCCCGACTGGGTGCTCTCCCAACCCGAGCAGCCGACCGAGCGGCCGGAGCAGGCAGGGTGGACCCCTGCAGAGCCGAGCAACCTCCCCGCCCGCGCCAGCGCCAGCGTGCCGACCAGCGGCGGCGCGCCCAACTGGGCCGCCGGCCCGGACAACGCCGCCCAGGGCAACTCCGGCGGCGTGCCGGAGGTCGAGCCGTGGGCCCCCGGTGAGGTGTGGGGTCGCGCGGAGGCCGAGGCTTCCGCTCAGTCCCGCGGTGGTTGGGAGGCGGACCGAGGCGACGAGGCACCGGCCTACCAGCCTGGGCCCGCACCGGGCATCTCGCCGGCGAACGCGGTGCCGCTGCCCCCGCAGGAGCAGCGCGTCCCGGGTGCCAGCCTGGCTGCCGCCCCGCCCGCCGACTATGCGCCCCAGGCCCAGTTCGCTCCGGTCCCCGAGCAGCCCGCCTACGCCGAGCGGGAGACCCCGGACGCCGCCGCGCAGTACGGTGGCCGCTCCGAGGACGTCTCCGCGAGCGGCGCTGTGGTGCCCGCCCCGCGTACCTCTCCGGAGTCCGGAGCGGGCCGCGCGGTCGTACCTGTTTCGGACGCCGAGTCGGCGGCTGGCGCAGCGGCCCGGGCCACGGCGAGCGCTTCGGTGCCGCTGGCCAGCCGGGTGATGCCCCCGACCGACCAGGCCATCCGACCGACCGGCACGGGCACCCCGCAACCCCGGGTGTACGGCCGTCCGGCACGATCGGAGCCGGAGGCCGAGCCGGAGCCGGAGGCGTTCCAGGGCGACTCGGGCGCCGACCGCCAGGGTGCTCTGGAGTGGCAGAACGACGCGCCACGGCAGGCCACGCCCGACTGGCAGCACGAGGGGCAGCGGCAGATCGCTCCCGACTGGCAGAACGACGCGCAGCGGCAGCAGTCTGCACCCGACTGGCAGAACGACGCGCAGCGGCAGGCTGGGCCCGGCTGGGGCGGCGAATCCCCGGCCGATCCGCGCTTCGACGACCGGCAGCCGGCACCGAACGCGTTCAACGAGGCCCCGTCGGCGCCGCCGGCGTTCCCGCCCGGTGTGCCGTCCTTCGTCGACGCCCCGGGCAACAACAGGCCGGTGAACGGCACCCGCCCGCACTCCGGTGCCGAACCGCCGGCGGACCAGTTCGGCGGCCCCGGGTCGCCTGCCGCCGGTGCCGCCAACGGAACGGCGACCTTCGGTGCGCCGAACTTCGGTGCGCCGAACTTCGGTGGCCCGGGCTCCGGCGCGCCGGGCTCCGGCGGGCCGGCGACCGAACCGGTGCCGGGCGGCGGCTTCCCGCCGTCGTTCCCGCCACCGCCGCAGCCCGCGTCGTCCTGGGGCCAGGAGACCGGCCAGTCGGACCAGGGCCGGTTCGACGCGTTCAAGCCGGACGCCGCCGACGAGCCGAAGGTGGAGCCACCGACGCCGAAGGTACGCAACGGCAGGGTGCTGGCCGCGGTGCTGATCGCCGCGATGCTCATTCTGGCGGTGCCGCTCGGCCTGCTGCTGCTGCTCGGCAAGGTCGGCGGGAACGACACGCCGGCCTTCGACCCGGCGGTCGGCACCTGCGTGAAGCAGTCCGGGCAGGGCGGCGCCTCGGCGGCGGACTGCGGCGAGGCGGGCGCGTTCACGATCGTCTCGAAGGTGGACGCCAAGGAGAAGTGCACCGACACGACGCAGCCCCACGTGGTGCTGCCGGGTGAGGGCACCAACCGGGTGCTCTGCCTGAAGCCGGCCACGAAGTAGCTGCATCGACGGCGGGGTCACGGGCAGCCGTGACCCCGCCGTCGTCGTACCCGTAGGTGTTGTCGGCATCTCGGGCACAATCCGGTTGTGGAACGTGAGTTGGCGGCGGCGCTGGAGCCGATCTTGTCCGATCTTGGGAAGCCTGACGGGGTGCAGCCCGATCTCCGCGATGAACCGTGGCGAGACGACCCACAGACCGCCAGCGCCTTCCTCTACGCTTCCGACGGTTCCGGCCACGGGATCTCAATCGACCTCGGACTACCCGCCGTGACGCAGATCGTTACACTCGCCGACCAGGTTCAGGACTGGGCGGTGGAGGCACTGTGGTCACTGGGCCGTGCCACCAACTGGCCGCCCTGCCCCCAGCATCCCGAGAGCCACCCCCTGACGGCGGTGGTACGCGCCGACCGAGCGGTCTGGGCCTGTCGCACTCTTGGGACCGAGATCAGCGAGATTGGGACGTTAGGTAGCTAGGAGTCCTCGGTCGAGCAGAGGCGAGTCCGGATGTCGGTCCGGCGTCGTGACTCGCCCCCTTGACCGTTGGAAGCTGAGCAACCCGATACGCCGAGTACTGCACTCTTGAGCTGCCAACGATCGCCACGACGATCCCGAGCAAGGTCAAACAGGCTCGTCGATGCGCATGGCGAGTCACGTCGGCCGCTTCCCCGGGCGCGACTCCGGCAAAAGCAGGTGGCCTTGGGCTCTTGCCCCCGCGCGGACGAAGGAGCACCGACAGCAGGAACCGCGCGTACAGGTCGACCACCGGTCTGGGACGCGGCAGAGGTCCGCGAGTACGCCGCGAAGCGCCGGGAGCGTAACGAAGGCGGCGCAGGCTAGGGCGCTTGTCGTACGGGTCACGGCGGCTGGGCCCACGGGGCGTGGCAGGCTGACAGGCATGGGAACGACAGCGCGTGTACGTGCCCCCGAACTTCGCGGTCGGGGCTGGCTGAACACCGGTGGGCGCGAACTGAAGCTCGCCGACCTTCGCGGCAAGATCGTAATCGCGGATTTCTGGACGTTCTGCTGTATCAACTGCCTGCACGTGCTCGACGAGCTGCGCCCGCTGGAGGAGAAGTACGGCGACGTGCTCGTCGTGATCGGCGTGCACTCGCCGAAGTTCGAGCACGAGAAGGACGCCGACGCGCTCGCCGCCGCTGTGGAGCGGTACGGGGTGCACCACCCCGTACTCGACGATCCTGAGCTGGACATGTGGCAGCAGTACGCGGCACGGGCCTGGCCGACCCTGTCGGTGATCGACCCCGAGGGTTACGTGGTGGCCACCATGGCCGGCGAGGGGCACGCCGAGGGGCTGGCCCGGCTGATCGACGAGTTGATCTCCACCCACGAGGCGAAGGGCACCCTGCACCGGGGGAACGGCCCGTACGTCCCGCCGCCGGCACCGGAGACCGCGCTGCGCTTCCCCGGCAAGGCGGTGCTGCTGCCGAACGGCAACCTGCTGGTCTCGGACTCGGCCCGGCACTCCCTGGTCGAGATCGACCCGGACGGCGAGACGCCGGTGCGTCGGATCGGCTCGGGTGAGCGCGGCCGGGCGGACGGGCCGGCCGCCGCGGCGACGTTCTCCGAGCCGCAGGGGGTGTGTCTGCTGCCCACGCACGTCGCCGAGGTGGCCGGCTACGACCTGGTGGTGGCCGACACTGTCAACCACCTGCTGCGCGGCGTACGGCTGGAGTCCGGCGAGGTGGTCACCGTGGCCGGCAGTGGGCGGCAGTGGCGCGCCGAGGTCGACGACCACGCTCACGACGCGTTCGCCGTCGACCTCTCGTCCCCGTGGGACCTGGCCTGGTACGACGACAAGCTGATCATCGCGATGGCCGGTATCCACCAGCTCTGGTGGTTCGACCCGATCAAGCGGACCGCCGGCATGTACGCCGGCACCACGGTGGAGGCGTTGCGCGACGGCCCGCTGGCCGAGGCGTGGATGGCCCAGCCGTCGGGGCTCTCCGTCTCCGCCGACGGCACCCGGCTCTGGGTGGCCGACAGCGAGTCCAGCGCCGTCCGGTACGTCGAGAACGGTGTGCTGGGCACCGCCGTCGGGCAGGGCCTGTTCGACTTCGGTCACGTGGACGGTCCGGCGGAGTCGGCGCTGCTCCAGCATCCGCTGGGCGTGTGCGCGCTGCCGGACGGCTCGGTGCTGATCGCGGACACGTACAACGGCGCGGTGCGCCGCTTCGACCCGGCCAGCAACCAGGTCTCCACCGTCGCCGACGGGTTGGCGGAGCCGAGCGACCTGGTGCTCACGCCGTCGGGTGAGGTGCTGGTGGTGGAGTCCGCCGCGCACCGGTTGACCCGGCTCGCCCCCGGTGCCCTGTCGGCTGCGGGTGCCAGCACTGTGGACGGGCCTCGGCACCGCACCGAGCGCAAGCCGACCGACGTCGCGGCCGGCGAGGTCACCCTGGACATCGTCTTCACCCCGGCGCCGGGGCAGAAGCTGGACGAGACGTACGGGCCGTCGACCCGGCTGGTGGTCTCCGCGTCCCCACCGGAGCTGCTGGTGGACGGTGCCGGCACGGGCACCGAGCTGTCCCGCCGGCTGGTGCTCAACGGCGAGGTCACCGCGGGGGTGCTTCAGGTGACCGCGCAGGCGGCGACCTGTGACGCGGACGTCGAGCACGCGGCGTGCCACCTGACCCGGCAGGACTGGGGCGTACCGGTCCGGGTGGTCGACGGCGCCGTGACCCGGCTTCCGCTGGTGCTCCGCGGCCTGGACGCCTGACGCGATCGGAGGGGCCCAGTTGGGCCCCTCCGATCAGGCGAAGGGGGCCACTGTGATGTCGGCGTCGATCAGGGTGGCGCGGACGAGTTCGGCTGCGGAGACCGCGCCTGGGGTGTCGCCGTGCACGCAGATCGAGTCGACCGAGCACGGGATGACGGTGCCGTCGACCGCCACCACGCTGCGTTCGGTGGCCATCCTCGCCGCCCGTTCGGCGACCTGCTCGGGGTCGGTGATCACCGCGCCGGGGGTGCCACGCGGCACCAGCGCCCCGTTGGGCAGGTAGGCGCGGTCGGCGAACGCCTCGGCAACCACCGGCAGGCCCGCGCCCACGGCGAGTTGGGCGAGCGTCGAGCCGGGAAGGCAGAGTACGGGCAGCTCGGGGTCGTAACCGCTGACGGCGGCGACCACCGCCGCCGCCTGGGACTCGTCGGTGCTGGCCGCGTGGTAGAGCGCGCCGTGCGGCTTGAGGTAGCGGACCCGGGTGTGGAACAGCCGGCAGAACGCGTCCAGCGCCCCCAACTGGTAGGTCACCTCGTCGCGTAGCTCGGCGAAGTCGTACGCGATGTGCCGCCGGCCGAAGCCGGCCAGGTCCCGGTAGCCGACCTGCGCGCCCACCGCGACCCCGCGCCGCGCGGCGCCCTCGCAGACCCGCCGCATGGTGGACGGGTCGCCGCCGTGGAAGCCGCAGGCGACGTTGGCGGAGGTGACGAGGCTCAGCAGCGCCTCGTCGTCGCCGAGTCGCCAGATGCCGAATCCCTCGCCCAGGTCAGCGTTGAGGTCCATGGAATCTGACGGTAGTACCTGGCCGGGCCTGCGCGAGCGGGGTCACGTCGGTGACCACCCCGATGACGGGGTATCCACCGGTGGTCGGATGGTCCGCGAGGAAGATCAGGGGTTGTCCGTCCGCCGGCACCTGCACCGCGCCGAGCACGATTCCCTCGCTGGGGAGTTCGCCGGCCACCGCGCGGGGCAGCGCCGCGCCGGCGAGCCGCGCGCCGACCCGGTTGCTCACCGGGCTGACGGTGTACGCGCTGCCGAAGAGCCGGTCGAACGCGGTCGGCGTGAACCAGTCCTCGCGAGGACCGGGGCCCAGCGTCAGGTGCAGCTCCTCAGGCGGCGTGCGGCACACGGTCAGGTCCACCGGTGCGGGGGTGCCCACCGGATCACCGAGCGGCAGCAGGTCACCGTCCCGCAGCCGGGGCGGGCCGAGCCCGGAGAGGGTGTCGGTGGCCCGGCTACCGAGCACCGGTGACACGTCGATGCCGCCCGCCACCGCCAGCCAACTCCGTACGCCCCGCCGGGCGGGACCGATCCGCAGCACCGTTCCGGCCGGCACCGTGAGCGGGCGTCCGGTGTCACCGGGCCGGACATCCGCTTGGACGGGGACCTCGGCGCCGGTGACCGCCACCGTGGCCGCCCGGGTCAACCGCAGGATGCAACCGGTCAGGGTGATCTCCAGGCCAGCCGCGTGCTCCGGGTTGCCGACCAGTCGGTTGGCCAACCGCAGGGCACCCGGGTCGAGGGCGCCGGACCGGGGTACGCCCAGGTGCGCCCAGCCGGGCCGGCCCAGGTCCTGCACCGTGGTGAGCGCACCGGCGCGGAGCACCTCGATGGTGGCCGGGTGGGTCACGCCACCACCATCCGCACAGTGGTGCCCGGACCAAGTCGGGCCGGCGGGTCGGCGGTCACGTCGAACAGCACCAGGTCGGTCCGACCGACCAGCAACCAGCCGCCCGGGGAAGCGCCCGGGTAGATACCGGCGTACGGGCCGGCCAACGCGACCGAGCCGGCCGGCACCCGGGGACGGGGCGTGGCCAGCCGGGGCAGCGCCAACTCGGCGGGCAGCCCGGTCAGGTAGGGGAACCCGGGGGCGAAGCCGCAGAAGGCGACCCGGAACCGGGTGCTGGTCAACCGGTGCCGCACTGCCGGCACGTCCACGCCCCAGTGCTCCGCCACCGCCGGGAGGTCCGGCCCGTCGAAGGTGACCGGTACGACAACGTCGGCCCCGTCGTCGGCCCCGTCGTCGGCCCCGTCGTCGGCTGTGGCGTTGCGGTCTTGGGCGTCGGCGTCGGCGTCGGCTCCGGCGTGGGCTTCGGCTTTGGCGTGGGCTTCGGCGTGGGCGTGGGCGTGGTCTTTGGCGTGGGCGTGGTCTTTGGCGTGGGATTTGGCTTCGGCCTCGGCGTGGGCTTCGGCGTCGGCCTGGTTGGGGCGGGTGATCGCGGCGGTGACGGCGGACGCCCATCGGGTCAACTGCTCGGCCGTGGTGGTCGGGTCGTGCAGGCCGTCGAGCAGCACGGTCCGGGCCGCCGGCACGATCTCCACGGCGATCAGGTCGCCCCGCTCCCGACGCCGCCACAGCTCGGCCCGCCACGCTTCGACAAACGCGGCCTCCGGGATGTCGGCCACGGCTTCGGGGGTGTTGGCGGGGACGGTGCAGTCGAGTAGCAGGGCGTGCGCCCCGACGGGTCGGATCCGCATCCGCTCATCCTCGCCGATGTCGCGCCGATCCGGTGTTCACGTTGACGGTGCCGGGTGTCACCAACGCCACTACTTACAAGTAACCTACGGTGCCGTAACCTGATGGGGTGACCACCTCCGCCCCGCTTCGCCTGAAGCCGGTCGACATCGGTAAGCCCCGGATGCGCGGCTGGCTGCACACGTACGCCTTCTTCGTCGCCGTGGTCTGCGGCATCGTGCTCTGCTCGATCGCCGCCACCCGGCCGGGCTGGGCACCCCTGGTGAGCTGCCTCATCTACAGCCTGACGGTCTGCGGGCTCTTCGGCACGAGCGCGCTGTACCACCGTCGCGTGTGGTCAGAGCGCGGCTACCAGGTGATGCGCCGGATGGACCACTCGATGATCTTCGTGTTCATCGCCGGCACGTACACACCGCTCTGCGCGATGCTGCTCGCGCCCCGGCCGGCCACCGTGATGCTGGCCCTGGTCTGGGGCGGCGCGCTGGCCGGCGTGGCGGTCAAGGTGATCTGGCCGCACGCGCCGCGCTGGGTGTCCGCGCCGCTCTACCTGGCGCTGGGCTGGGTGGCGGTGGCCATGCTGCCGGAGATCCTGCACGGGGGCGGAGTCGCGGCACTGGTGCTGCTGATCGTCGGTGGTGCGATCTACAGCGTCGGCGCGGTCTTCTACGCGTTGCGCCGGCCCAATCCGTGGCCGACCGTCTTCGGCCACCACGAGTTCTTCCACGCCTGCACGCTGCTGGCGGCTCTCTGTCACCACATCGCGATCTACTTCGCGCTGTTCGCCTGACCAAACGGCCAGGACGCAGGCGCGGCCCGAAACGGCCACGACGCAGCCGGCCCAGCGAACGCAGCCCGGCGCGCGAACCCACCCCGGCGCGAGCGCAGCCGTCCTGGTCCCGGCAACGCCACTCGCCGGGAACACCACGGCGGCAGCGCCATGATCGTGCTCGATCATGGATGTAGTGGCCTCGCTCGCACCCGAAAGCCCTATTTCCTGGATCGAGCACGATCTTCGGCCGATCACCGCTCCCGGGATCGGGGCCCGCCCTCAAGATCCGCACAACTTCGGGGAAACTGCTGCCTCGACGCGCCCTCAAGCAGCAGTTTCCCCGAAAGTGTGCGGATCTTGGCAGGGGTAGCGGGGTGGCGGCGGTCCCGTCGCACACGCAAAAGCCGGGCGCACACGTGAGCCGGGGCCCACACGCGCGGGCGCACACACCAGCCGGACGCTCGCACCAACCGGACGCACACACCAACCGGGGCGCAGACGTGAGCCGGGGCCCCGCGACGCTGCGGGACCCCGGAGTGTGTGGGCGAGGATCAGACGGGTCGGCCCGGCCGACGAACCTCGCGGTACTCCTGCACGACCTGGTTGTCCTGGACCGGCACGACCCGGTCGGCCACCACGCGCTCCTCGCGTACCGGCGCGGCCACCGCCGGGCGGCGGCGGCTGTTCCAGAAGTAGAGGGTGGTGAGCAGGCCGGCGACGCCGGCGAGCATCAGCACCCAGCCGACCACGGCCAGGTCCAGCCAGCCCAGGTCGGCTTCCACTGCGAACGCGAAGATCGCGCCTAATGCGATCAAGAAGATGCTGCCACCAATGCCCATGTCTCGCTCCTCGGCTCTAACCTGGCGTACGTCGCGCCGCGGCCGTCGGTAGGGGTGCGGCATCCATCGACTTACCCAGGCACGGAGATCGCCAATCGGGCAAGCTGGGGGCATGACGGACGCCGACCCCGACACACTGACACTGGTGTTGCTGCGGCACGCGAAGGCCGAGCAGGGCAGCGACGCGGCGGACGACGCGGAGCGGCCGCTGAGCGCACGCGGGAACGCCGACGCGGCTGCGGCTGGGGCCTGGTTGGCGCACCATGGGCTGCTGCCCGACGTGGTGATCTGCTCGACGGCCCGACGCACCCGGCAGACCTGGCACGGGGTGGCGATGGGGATGACCGGTTCGCCGCCGGAGGGTGGCCCGACTGGTCCTCGCCCGACCGTCCGCTATGAGCCGGGTGCGTACGACGCGCACCCCGAGGAGTTGTTGTCGCTGGTCCGCACGGTGGACCCGGCGGCCCGCACGGCGTTGCTCATTGCCCACAATCCGGGCATCTCGCTGCTCTCCGCGCTCCTCGATCCCGAGGGAGTGGACGACGAGGGTTTGCGCACCGCCGAGCTGGCGGTGCACCGCTGCCCGCCCAGCTGGATGGAGTTGAGCAGGTCGGGAGCGCCGCTCACGGCTCGGCACACGGCACGCGGCTGAGCCACCCGCCGATCCGACGGGTGGCTCAGGGGTACGCGTTGTGCGGGGATCAGGACGGCGGCGCGGTTGGTGGCGGCGGGTCCGGCGGTGGCGGCATCATCGCCGTCGGATGAGACAGCCGGTTCTCCTCCACGATGAGGGTTCGAGCCCGCTTGCGCCGGTCCTGCCAGAACCAGACCGTGGTCAGTAGTACGGCCAGCCCGGCCAGGATGAACACCCAGCCGACCGCGCGTACGTCGATCCACCAGACGTTGGCTCTCAGCGCGAAGGTCAGGATCGCGCCGATCGCGATGAGAAAAATGCCGCTTCCTACACCCATGTGCGCTGCACTCCCCCGTGCGGTGGCTCTGGGCGTTCCCTTTCGAGGTCACGCGACGGTTACCCGCCACGCCAGCGGCATACCCGACCGGGCTCGGCCAATACGTGCCGTGGCCAGGGTGAGACGGCGACGGCCGGCGGGGCAGAAGCCCCACCGGCCGCCGGTGCCGGGTGGTGCGACCCAGCACAGAACCTAGAAGGCCTCCTCCGGGAGGTCCATGATGTCGAGGTCGGCACCCTCGATGATCCGCCGGTCGGCACCGATGCGGGGCAGCACCTCGCGGGCGAAGAAGCGGGCGGCGGCCACCTTGCCGGTGTAGAACGCCTTGTCGCTGGCGGAAACCTCGCCGGCCAGCGCCTTCAGCGCCACTTCGGCCTGCCGCTGCAGCAGCCAGCCGACCACCAGGTCGCCGATCGCCAGCAGGAAGCGCCGGCTGCTCAGCCCGACCTTGTAGAGGGCGCGGGTGTCGCCGCCCTGCGCCTCGCCCAGCCAGCCGGTCATCACACCGAGGATGTTCTGCACCTCGCCGAGCGCCTTGCCGAGCGCCTGCCGCTCCTCCTTGAGCTGGCCGTTGCCCGCCTCGGAGGAGATGAACTCCTGGATCTCGCCGGCGACCGCCATGAGGGCCTTGCCGTTGTCCCGAACGATCTTGCGGAAGATCAGGTCCAGGCTCTGGATGGCGGTGGTGCCCTCGTACAGGGTGTCAATCTTGGCGTCGCGGACGTACTGCTCCAGCGGGTAGTCCTGGAGGAACCCGGAGCCGCCGAAGGTCTGCAGAGCCTCGTGCCCGAGCAGTTCGTACGCCCGCTCCGAACCGACACCCTTGACCAGCGGCAGCAGCAGGTCGTTGACCCGCTTGGCCAGCTTGGTGGCCTTCTCGTCGCCGGCCGCCTCGGCCAGCGCGACCTTGTCCTGCCAGGTGGCGGTGTAGAGGACCAGAGCGCGAAGGCCCTCGGCGTACGACTTCTGCAGCAGCAGCGAGCGGCGCACGTCCGGGTGGTGGGTGATGGTGACCCGCGGCGCGGTCTTGTCCGCCTGCTGGATCAGGTCGGCGCCCTGCACCCGGTTCTTCGCGTACTCAAGGGCGTTGAGGTAGCCGGTGGAGAGGGTGGCGATCGCCTTGGTGCCGACCAGCATCCGGGCGTACTCGATGATCATGAACATCTGCCGGATGCCGTCGTGCTTGTCGCCCAGCAGCCAGCCCTTGGCCGGTACGCCGTGCTCGCCGAAGGTCAGCTCGCAGGTGTTGGAGACCTTCAGGCCCATCTTGTGCTCGACGTTGGTGGTGTAGACGCCATTGCGCTCGCCCAGCTCGCCGGTGGTCTCGTCGAAGTGGAACTTCGGCACCACGAAGAGCGACAGGCCCTTGGTGCCGGGACCACCGACGCCCTCCACGCCGACCGGACGGGCCAGCACGTAGTGCACGATGTTGTCGCTCAGGTCGTGCTCACCCGAGGTGATGAAGCGCTTCACACCCTCGATGTGCCAGGTGCCGTCGGGCTGCTGGATCGCCCGGGTGCGCCCGGCGCCAACGTCCGAGCCAGCATCCGGCTCGGTGAGCACCATCGTGGAGCCCCACTGCTTGTCGATGAAGAGCTTGGCCCACCGCTTCTGCTGCTCGGTGCCCTCGACGTGCAGGACGTGCGCGAAGGAGGGGCCGGACGCGTACATCCAGATGGGGGCGTTCGAGCCGAGCACCAGTTCGGCGAGGGCCCACCAGAGGGCGCGCGGCGCGTTGGTGCCGCCCAGGTGCGGCGGCAGGTCCAGGCGCCAGAACTCGGAGTCCATGAATGCCTGGTAGGACTTCTTGAACGACTCCGGGAGCGGCGCGGTGTGCGTGGCCGGGTCGAACACCGGCGGGTTGCGGTCGCTGTCCGTGTAGCTGGCGGCCAGGTCCTCGCGAGCGAGGCGATCAAGCTCGGAGAGGAAAGTGCGGGCGGTATCGGCGTCGAGTTCGGAGTACGGTTCCTGGCCGAACGCCTGGTCCGCCCCGAAGACCTCGAACAGGTTGAACTCGAGATCCCGGAGGTTGCTCTTGTAGTGGGTCATGCTCGCTGGCCCCGCTTCCGGACAGGTGTTACCGATCAGTAACCCCGACTGTATTACTCGCGGGTAGGCAGCGACAAGCGGATCACCCAAGTGACGGCGATTACACACCTGCGGCGCGGTCGGCCGGCTCAGCTCTCGGCGGCGCCGACCTCCCAGCTCGGGACGGCGACGGCCGCGCCGGTACGGGCACCCACGTACTCCATCAGGACCAGCGCGATGTCGTCGTCGAGCCGACCGTGCACCCACTCGACCAGGGCGGTCTCCAGCGAGGCCAGCCCGTCGGCGACAGTGCCATGGCCGAGCAGTCGCCAGGCCCGGTCGGCGGTCGGGAAGAACTCGCCGTCCCGTCGCGCCTCGCCGAGACCGTCGGTGAACAGCAGCAGCCGGTCCCCGGGCTCCAGGCGTTCGACCCGGGGGCGGACCACCGGCATGAACCCGAGCGGAGGCGCCGGGGCCGGCGGTTCCAGTGGGATCACCGCACCCCGGCGTAGCAGCAGCGGTGGCGGATGCCCGCAGTTGACGATCGTGAGGGTGCCTCCACGCTCCTCGACCAGTGCCGCCGTGACGAAGTCCTCGTCGCCGACGTTGCGGGCCACCGCGCGGTCCAGGTCGGCAACGACGGCCCGCAGGTCGGCCCGCTCGTAGGCCACATGCCGGTAGGAACCGAGGACGATGCTGGCCAGCCGGACCGCGTCCAGACCCTTGCCTCGCACGTCACCGATGATCATGCGGACGCCGTAGGGCGTGTCGATCGCCTCGTACAGGTCGCCGCCGATCTCGGCCGTCGCTGTGGAGGAGATGTAGCGTCCCGCGACCGAGAGCGTGCCGACCTGCGGCCCGAGCGGGCGCAACACCGCCTGCTGGGCCACTGCGGCGAGCTTGGTCAGCTCGACGATCCGCTCGGCCTGCCGCTGGCGAACCCAGGCCACCGCCACGGCCATCCCGGTGACGAGCGCGACCGCGACAACGCTGACCGAGGTGGCCAACGAGACCTTCGGCGCGACCAGCGCGAAGCCGGCGCCGATCACTGTCGCCGCGACGCCCACCCCCAGGACCACAAGCCAGGACGCCAGGGCGGCGGCGAGAACCGGCGCGGCCGCCAGGAGCGCGACGTAGTGCACCTTGCGGCCGTCCGCCGCCTCCACCGCCGAGACGATCGCGAGCAGAACGAGGGCCGCGCCGAGGCCGGCGCGGGATCCGGGGCTCAGCGGGCGACGGCCCGACTGGAGGAGTCGCGTGGGTACGAGGGACAGTTTGCCTGATCCACGTGAACCGGTGAATGAACCTGACCCGTCGTCCGAGGAGGTTCTGTCCGGCCGGCCCAGTCGGCCAGCCGAATCGGCGTCGCCGGTCCCGCTCAGCCGAGGACTTCGTAGCGGACGGTGAGCGCGCCCACGTCGACCGAGGCGATGCTGGCGAAGGCGGCCCGGGAGAGGTCCAGGCAGCGGCCGTCGATGAACGGGCCGCGGTCGTTGATCCGCACCGTCACCGACTTGCCGTTGGCCGGGTTGGTCACCCGGACCTTGGTGTTGAACGGCAGTGTCTTGTGCGCGGCGGTCAGCGCGTTGGGGTTGAACGACTCGCCGTTGGCGGTGAGCTGCCCGTCGGAGTAGAACGAGGCGCCGCAGGAACCACTCTCCAGCACCTTCGCCGCGGCCGTGGTCTTCTTGACGGTCGGCTTCGGCTTCGGCGACGAGGTGCGCTCCTTGCCCCGGGAGGCGGCCTGCTGCGACCGGGTCGCCGACGGGCTGGCGGTCACGCTGGGCGAGGCGCTGACACTCGGGGTGACGGCCGGGGAGCTGGGGGTGAGGCTGCTCGCGGCGGTGGTCGGGGTGAGGTCGAGAGCCACCTGGCCCGACTGGTCGGGGCCGGAGACCAGTTGCACGGCGCCCACAGTGCCTCCGACGGCGAGGGCGACGCCGACCGCCGCGGTGGCCACGATGCCCGCCGGGGAGGAGAAGATGCGGGTACGGGAGTGCTTGCCTGCCACCGGCCCGGTCCTTTCGTCGTCTGAACAAACCGGGTCGGACCGTAACGAGAGAAGCACTTCCGAAGTCAACGTGATCATGGTGGTATGCCCGCATTTACCCGGATACGTGTAGCCGATCATCCGACCCGGGGTGGGCCGGGTGGCCCGGGTGCCGCCACGCCCACCGCCCGTGCCGCAGGATGAGCGGATGCCCGCCGATCTGACCGAACGCCTGGCCGCCCTGTTCCAGTGGATCGACCCCGGCCCGGACACCAGTCACCTGGTCAGCGACATCTCCGGTTGGTGGCGGGACCCGGCGGTGCTGGCCGAGCTGGGGCCGGCCCTGGTGGCGCCGTACCGAGCCGCCCGGCCCACTGTGGTGCTCGCGCCGGCCGTCACCGGGCTGCTCCTCGGGCCGTTGGCAGCCACCGCCCTCGGGGTCGGCTTCGTGGCCGCCCACAAGCCGGCTGACGGGCGACTGCCGGCCGGGCCACTCACCTGGGCGCAGAGCCCACCGGACTACCGGGGCCGACGGATTGACCTCGCCGTACGGGACCAACACCTCGGCCCCGACGACCGGGTGCTGGTGGTGGACGACTGGGTACGTACCGGAGCGCAGCTACACGCCCTCTACGACATCTGCGCCGCCCGGGGCGCCGAGGTGCTGGGCACCGCCGTGGTGGCCGTGGACTGCCCGCCCGAGGTCGCGGCCGACCTACGGATCACCGGCCTGATCGACGCCGCGGATCTGCCCTCTTGACCTGAAGCGAGGTTCAACACCGACGATCGGCGGATGAGCGACGGAGTTCTCGACGAGGCGTACGAGCGGCTGCACCGCACCGGCCCCGAATACCAGGGCTGGCTGTCCAACCACGGGCCGATGGCCGTCGAGGCACTGGTCCGACACGGGCACCCGCACCGGGTGCACCGTTGGCTCGACGACTACCTCGGCCGCCTCGACGAGCTGCCCCGAGGGCTGCACCCGATCGACGACTGGCGGTTGGCGCTGGGTGATCCGAAGCGCGCCGGTGACTGGCTGGCCTACTTCGACAGGCAACTGCGCGAACACCCGTGGCGTGCGGTGCTCGGCACCTGGTGGCCCCGGTTGCTGCCCGGCATCGCCGCTGGCGCCACGCACGGTGTGATCCGGGTCGGGCACGCCGTACGCGCACTCGACCCGGACGACGGAAACCGACAGCGGCTCACCGAGCTGGGCCAGGCCCTCGGCTACTGGGCGGCCCGCTGGCAGCCGATCCCCGGCACCGACCGGCTGTTCACCGGCGATCCGGACCAGCCGGGCACCGACGACCTTGACGTGGCGGCCGCGCTGGCGGGGCTGCCCCGGATCGACGACCAGACCGGCGGCGTCCGGGATCGACTGGAGCAGTTGCCGGGCGTACCCCGATGGGAGCCGGCACTCGCGACGCTGCGCCCCGTGCGGAGCCCGGCCGAGGCGGAGCGCGGGCTCACCACGCTGGTGCACCGGGCCGGCCTGGACTACCTGCGCTTCGGACACGCCGCGCCGGTCATGCTGGTGCACGCGGTCACCGCGCCGACCGCCGTGCTGCGTACCCTGCCGGCACTGGACCGGGGTCTGTGGGCGCCGAGCCTCGCCGCGGCCTGGGCCGCGACGGCGGCCATGACCTCCGTGTACGCCCCAGCCAACGGCATCGCGCCACCGACAGTGACCCCCGCGACGCCGGCGGAGGTCTTCGCCCGCGCGGCCCGCCACGGCGACGAGCACGTGGTCAAGCTCGCCGACGCGATCCTCGACGCGTACGCGACCAGTGCTGACGAGCGGCTTCTCACCGCACCCGGCTACGCCGGCCAACTGATCTGAGCGGGTATTGCGGCGGCGGCCCGGGCCGCGCTGGCCTAGCCTCGGCAGGATGTGGCCTCGGATCGGTGAACTGCGCGCCCTCGCCCTCGGCACCCCCGGCGAGTTGCGGTCAACCCTGAACACCCTGGTGCTTGCCGGTGTGAAGACCGCGACGGCCGGCCGGCTCGCCGAGTACGCGGAGGAAGGCGAGGAGTTGGAGGACGTCGGCGAACGCCTGGCCCTGGTCGACGACGACAACGCACTGGCCGGCGTCGTGGAGATCACCGGAGTCGAGGTGGTCCGCTTCGCCGACGTGCCCTGGGACTTCGCCCACGCCGAGGGCGAGGGTGACCGCTCGATCGAGGAGTGGCGGGCCGGGCACTCGACCTACTGGGCGCGGCTCGGCACGCCGGTCGACGGCGACACCCCGATCGTCTGCCTGCGCTTCCGCCTGGTTTCCGGTGGCGAGGGCGCTGTGGCCAGCGGCGACCTCGGCACCTGACCGGCCGCCCCGGCCGGCTCGGTGTGGCGGCCTCAGCCGCGTAGTTGTGGCAGCAACCGCGTCGCCACGTCCACCAGGACCGCCTCGTCACCGGCGTACCAACTGCTGGCGCGCGGCCAGTGCGTCACCACGTCGGTGAAGCCCAGCTCGGCGGCCCGACCGACCTGATCGGCGAAGAACTGTGCGCTGCTGAGCGAGAAGACCGGCGCCGCGTCCAGTGAGAGGTAGCGGTCCAGACTGGCCGGGTCACGGCCGGCCTCGTCCAGGGTCCGGTCCATCCGCGCGGACAGCGCCGACACGCTGGCCCACCAGCCCGCCAGGTCGTTGTCATCACCGGTGCCGGTGGTCACCCAGCCCTGCCCGAAGCGGGCCACCAACCGCATCGACCGTGGCCCGTTGGCGGCCACCACGAACGGCACCCGAGGCTGCTGCACACAGCCGGGGTTGTTGCGGGCATCCACCGCGGCGAACCAGTCGCCACGCCAGGTGGTGCCGTCCTCCCGCAGGATCAGGTCCAACAACTCGGTGAACTCGGCGAACCGGTCGACCCGCTGACGCGGCGGCAGGGTCTCACCACCCAGCACCGCCGAGTCGAAGCCGATGCCACCCGCTCCCAGGCCGAGCAGCAGGCGGCCGGTGGAGACGTCGTCCACGGTGGTGATCTGCCGGGCGAACGCGGCCGGGTGCCGGAAGTTCGGCGACGCCACGAGGGTGCCCAGTCGAATCCGCGAGGTCACCGTGGCGGCTGCGGTCAACGTGGCCATCGAGTCGAACCACGGGCCGTCGACCAGGTCACGCCAACCCAGGTGGTCGTACGTCCAGGCGTGGTCGAAGCCCCACTCGTCGACCTGCCGCCAGCGACGCTGCGACTCCGCCCACCGCTGGTCCGGCAGGATCACGATGCCAATCCGCATGATCGCCACCCTAGTCGGGCCGGACATCCGCCCCCAGCATCACGCTGAGCAGAGGACGGGCCAGCGTCCGGGACACCTTCGCCGACCGGAAGTCGTAGATCCACCGTTGCGGCCAGCCCGTACCCTCCGGGGATGCCCACCGAAGGATCCGCTGCTGACCGCGTATCCCCGGATCGCCGGGCGCGTCGGGTCCGCATGATCCGCACGGTGGCGTTGCTGGTCGGGGTGATGGTTCCGTCCCTCGTTCTCCGCGAGCTGATCGAGGCCCGGTTCGGCCGCGGGCCGATCGCCGACCTCAGCGCGGTCGCGGTGCCGATGGCGGCGACCGCGTGGCTGGCGCCGTACGCCTCCTATCGGCGACGCGATGCTCTGCTCTGGCTGGTCGGCCCGGGCCTCTACTACTTCGCGGTGATCGCCTGGCGGGTGGCCCTCGCGCCCTACCGGGACTGGAGCCCCCGCCCGGAGGAAAGGGCCCTGATGCGCTGGTCACGGGATCCGGAACACGCCGGGACGTGGTACCTGACCGAGCCAGAGAGTGGCACGGGTCACACTTTTTCCCGGTAGGGACATCGCGTTCGGCTCCGACCCCTCGGGGAGCGGCACCCAGGCGGGGTGTCGCCCGAGGAGAGGACCAGAGCGCGATGACGAAGGTGACCGCACAACTGTCGGTGTCGGTGGACGGCTTCTACGCCGGCCCGCAGTTCGACGGGAACGGCAACTGGATGGACTCGGCGGAGAGCGCGAAATTCTTCCGGGTCACCCGGTGGGCGACCGAAGCGGCGGCCTGGCGCGAACGGCAGGGCTTCGCCGGCGGGGAGCAGGACACCAACTCCGAGGTGATCGCCGAGTCGTTCGGGGCGGCCGGCGCGTACGTGATGGGGCGCCGGATGGCCGACGGGGGTGAGATCCCCTGGGGTGAGGAGCCGCCGTTTCGCGCGCCCGTCTTCGTCGTCACCCACCGCCCCCGCCAGCGGCTGGTGAAGGGCGGGGGCACCAGTTTCACCTACGTCACCGATGGCGTGGCCAGCGCCGTCGAGCAGGCGCGCGCCGTGGCCGGAGGCAAGGACGTCGCGGTGGCCGGAGGTGGCAGCCTGGTGCGGCAGGTGCTCAAGGCCGGTCTGCTCGACGAGTTGGAGTTGCACGTCGTACCGGTTGTGCTCGGCACCGGCCTGCGGCTCTTCGACGCGGACCTCGACCTGGGTGACCGGGAGGGAATCGAGCTGACGCCGACCCGCGTCCTTGCCACCCCACAGGTGACCCACATCCGGTACGCGGTGCGCGGTCGCGCCCCGCTCGTGCTCGACGACCGGGGCCGCGGCGGTGGCCCGACGGTCACCGCGAACTGAATCACGGCCCATCGAAGGAAGGAGGAGACACCATGGCGCAACTGTTGCGGGTGCAGTGCTTCAACGTTTCGCGCGACGGGTTCGGAACCGGAGAGGGGCAGAGCCTGGAACGGCCCTTCGGTCACGCGGACCCCACCCCGCTGTTCTCCTGGCGTGCCGCCACCGCCAGCTTCGTGTATCGCACCGAGCCGGGCGGCACCCGTGGCCTGGACGACTACCTGACCCGCGACGCCGAGTGCAACATCGGCGCGGAGATCATGGGTCGCAACAAGTTCGGCCCCCAGCGTGGCCCCTGGAAGGACCATGACTGGCAGGGCTGGTGGGGGGACAACCCGCCGTTTCACACGCCGGTCTTCGTGCTCACCCACCACGTGCGCCAGTCGTTCAGCCTGTCCGACACCACGTTCCACTTCCGCGATGTCAGCCCGGCCGAGGCACTGGCCGAGGCGAAGCAGGCAGCCGAGGGTCGGGACGTACGCCTCGGTGGTGGGGTCGCGACCATCCGCGAGTTCATCGAGGCCGATCTGGTCGACACGATGCACATCGCCGTGGCGCCCGTCGACCTCCACCGGGGCGAGCGGTTGTGGGGCAGCCCTGACGAGTTGCTCGACCGCTTCCACCTCGAGTCGGTGCCCAGCCCCAGTGGGGTCACCCATCTCCTGTTCTGGAGGCGATGACCGCCCTCCTCCCCGGCACTGTCCGTCTAGAGCCGGGCCAGCACCAGCAACCGGTTGCCGTCGGGGTCGGTGACCCGCGCGGACCGCTCGCCCCAGGGCTGGTCGACCGGCTCCTCGGTGACTGTCGCCCCACCCGTGCGCAGCGCGCCCACGGCTGCGTCGCAGTCGTCGGCGTAGACGCACAACTCCCAGCGGTGCGAGTCGGCCGGCCCGCCAGCCTCCGGGTTGGCGGCCAGGCCGAGCTCGCTGCTGCCCAGCCGCAGAGCGACGAACTCCGGGGCGCCCTCGTCCGGGAACCGGTAGGTCAGCTCGAAGCCGACCACGTCCCGGTAGAACGCGATCAGTCGTGGCAGGTCAGGTGTCGTCACGATCGGGAAGGCTTCGGTGAACACGGACCACCTCCAGGCCGGACATTAGCCGGTGTCGAGGCCCAGCAGGAACCACCACGGGGGCGCGACAAGGAGAAACACGGTGTCAGTGGCCGTGTCAGTGCCATGACAGGGGGGTGACAGCCCAGCCGCCGATGGTAGTTGCATGACGAGTTCAGCGATTGCAGTCTCCGGGCTGCGAAAGGCCTACAAGGACAAGGTCGTGCTCGATGGCATCGATCTGGATGTCCCTGCGGGCACGATCTTCTCCCTGCTCGGTCCGAACGGGGCGGGTAAGACGACGACGGTGAACGTGCTGACCACGTTGGTGAAGGCCGACGGTGGGACCGTACGCATCGCAGGGCACGACGCCGCCACCGAGGCCAAGGCGGTGCGCGCGGCGATCGGTGTCACCGGTCAGTTCGCGGCGGTGGACGAACTGCTGACCGGCCGAGAGAACCTGCAACTGATGGTGGATCTCAGCCAGGTTCCGGGCAAGGACGGCAGGCGGGTCGTCACGGAGCTGCTGGAGCGGTTCGATCTGGTGGAGTCGGCACAGAAGCCGGTGTCGACCTATTCCGGTGGTATGCGCCGGAAGCTGGATCTGGCGATGACTCTGGTCGGCGACCCGCGGATCATCTTCCTCGACGAGCCGACGACGGGCCTGGACCCACGTAGCCGCCGCACGATGTGGTCGATCATCCGTGACCTGGTGGCCGACGGCGTGACGATCTTCCTCACCACTCAGTATCTCGAGGAAGCCGATCAGCTCGCCGACCGGATCGCCGTCCTCGACCAGGGGCGTCTGGTCGCCCAGGGCACGCCCGACGAGCTCAAGCGCCAGATCCCCGGCACTCACGTCCGGCTCCGGTTCACCACCGTCGCCGAACTCGACGCGGCCGCCCGGGTGCTCACCGACTCCACACGGGACGACGAGGCACTGGCGCTGCGGGTTCCCAGCGACGGCGGAACAGCCTCGCTGCGGGCCCTGCTGGACCGCCTCGACGAGTACGCGATCAGCGCCGAAGGGTTCTCCGTGCAGACGCCGGACCTCGACGACGTTTTCCTCGCCCTGACGGGCAGCCGCATCCAGGAGGTTTCCGCGAAATGAGCACCAAGTCCCACTCGATCGTCATGCTGCGTCGCAACTTCAAGCACATCGCCCGGAACCCGACCTCGGTGTTCAACGCGGTCCTGATGCCTATCGTGATCATGTTGATGTTCGTGTACATGTTCGGTGACGCCTTCAACGTCGGTGTCGACTACATCGACTACGCGACTCCCGGACTGATGCTGTTGGCGGTCTGTTACGGGTTGGGGGCCACCGCAACCGCTGTGAACTCCGACATGACGAAGGGCATCATCAACCGGTTCAAAGTCATGCACGTCTCCCGCGGTGCGGTGCTGACCGGTCACGTCGTCGCCAGCGTGCTGACCAACCTGGTCGCCATCGCCGCCCTTGTCGGGGTGGCCTTCCTGCTCGGATTCAGCCCGTCGGCGAGCCTCCTCGGCTGGCTCGGCGCGATCGGCGTCATCGTGCTGCTCGGCTTCGCCGCCGGCTGGCTCACTGTCGCCCTGGGTCTTTCGGCGAAGTCTCCGGAAACGGCGGGGCTGGCCTCCGTACCGCTGGTCATGCTGCCGTTCTTCAGCAGCGCGATCGTGCCGGCGGACAAGATGGGGCCCGGGCTGCGGGAGTTCGCGGAATACCAGCCCTTCACGCCGATCATCGAAACCCTGCGGGGGTTCCTCAACGGAACGCCGTCCAGCGGTGACCTGATCCCCGCCCTCGTCTGGTGCGTCGGCATCGCTCTCGTCGGCTACCTGTGGGCGCGATCCACGTTCACGAAGCGAGCGTGACCGCTACCAACCGGTTCCAGTCCGTCCGACTGCCTTCCCGCGCCGCCTCTGCGAAGCTCGCTTCGCCGAGGCGGCGCCGTATTTCCCGCTCGATCCGGGCCACATCCGGCTGGGAATGATCCTGCCGTCCGCGCACACCGGTGCTCGCGGCGAGCAGCCGCGCGGCCTGCTCATGCTGGTCACGGCGCAGCGCCAGGTCCGCGACGCCGACGAGTACCCGCGCGATCGAGGGCGCGTGTCCCGTCGCGGCTGCCGCCTCGCAGGCCAAGGAATGGTGTCTGCGCGCCTCACCGAGATCGTCCGCGACATAACCGAGCAGGTCGTGAGTCACCACGCGGATGTGCGCCTGCTCCGCCTCGTCGCGCAACACTGTCGTCGCGACACCGACCTGGCGGGCCACCTCGTCGGCATGGCCACGCCAGCGAGCGAGTTCCGCCTGTGACAGGGCCAGCACTGCCAACGCACCCGGCCACGTGACCCGCGCCGCGCATCGCCGCGCCTCGGCCATGACAGCCGCGCTGGACTCCTCATCACCAAGCAACCAGTACAGCTGAGCCTGCCGGGACCGTATCCGGATGATGTCCTCGACGGTGCCGACCTCGGTGACGACCGCGGCGGCCTCTTCGTAGTGCTCGCACGCACCGGCGAACTCACCGCGTACGGCAATCAACTCCGCCAGCTCGGTCAGGGCGAAGGAGATCCCGAACCGTTCGCCGAGTGCCCGGAACTCGGCGAGCGCCGCCACGAGATACGCCTCCGCATCCCGACCGTCCTGGCCGAAGATGATCCGCATCTTGCCGAGTTGCAACCGGGCCAGTGCGCGTACCCAGGGATCCTCGTCGTTCAGCAGCGGTTCCCATGCGGCCAGGATCGCGTCCGGGGCTCGCAACATGCGTTCCAGCGGGACGACGAGCGCCATCCCCGGGTGGCTGCCGTGACTGCGTTGGCTGAACTCGTACGCCTTGTGGATCCACTCCGCCGCATGGTGTTCGTCGCCCGGTCCCGAGTTCACGAAGAGCACGACGAGCGCGTACACAGTGGCCCGGATCTCGTCGCTGACCTCACCAGGCGTCTCAGTGGCCGCCGTGATCAGCTCCATGCCTTCGGTCCGGTGGCCACCGAGCCACCAGTACCAGCCGGCGCCCGCGGCCAGTCGCATGGCCGCGGGCGCTTCACCGGCGGCGAGGGCCCCGCGCATCGCGGAACCGATGTTGTCGTGCTCAACTTCGAGAGCGGCGAGCCATTTCACCTGGTCCGCGCGGCGAAGCTGCGGCTCGGCGGTCTCGGCCAGTTCGGTGAAGTACGTCAGATGCGCGTGGCGCGCCAGGTCCGATTCCCCCGCCTCGACGAGGCGGTGCGCGGCGTACTCCTTGATCGTGCCGAGCATCCGGTAGCGCAGGGTCTCGTCGCCCTCGGCGACCAACAGCGACTTCTCGGCCAGCGCGGTGACCAGTTCGAGCACGTCCTCCGGCTCGACCTCGTCGCCGGCGCAGACCCGTTCGGCCGCTTCCAGACTCACCCCGCCCGAGAACACCGAGAGCCGGCGCAGGACCGCCCGTTCCGCGTCGGTCAGCAGCTCCCAACTCCAGTCGACCACCGCGCGCAGCGTTCGGTGCCGGGGCAACGCGGTACGGCTTCCGCCGGTCAGCAGACGGAACCGATCGTCGAGCCGCCTGGCGAGCTGGTCGATGGACATGGTGCGCAACCTGGCGGCGGCCAGTTCGATCGCCAACGGCATCCCGTCCAGCGCCCGACAGATCCGCGCCATCGTCGACAACGTGAGATCGTCGACCACCAGATCCCTCCGCACCGCGACCGCTCGGTCCCGCAGCAACCGGACAGCGGGAGAGGTTTCGATCTCGCTGGGGTCGGCGTCGACGTCCGGCAAGGCCAGTGGCGCGACCGGCCAGAGCGCCTCGCCAGTGATGCCGAGCGGTTCCCTGCTCGTCGCGAGGATCCGCAGTCGCCGACACTCCCCGAGCAGCCGGTCGGCGAGCACCGCCGCCGACTCGATCACGTGCTCGCAGTTGTCCAGGATCAGCAGCGCCTCCCGCTCGCGGATCGCGGCGACGAGCCGGTCGATCAACTCCATGCTCGGTGCCTCGCCGAGCAGAGCGTCCCGAAGTCCGAGCCCCGTGAGCGTCGCCTGCACGACGTCACCGTCCGCGCCGATGGCGGCGAACTCGACCAGCCAGGCACCGTCCGGCAGGTTGTCGAGCATTCTGCGCGCGGTTTCCGTGGCCAGCCGGGTCTTCCCGGAGCCACCCGGCCCGATCAGGGTCGTGAGCCGGTGTTCGGCGACGAGCGCGCCGACCTCGGCGACGGCCTCGTCCTTACCGATGAAGCTGCTCAACTCGGCGCGAAGGTTGGTCTTCCGGTTCTCCTCGCGGCGTTGCACCTCACCCCGCAGGAGCGCGACGTGCAACGCCGCGAGTTCCGGTGAGGGATCGACGCCCAGCGCGTCGGCCAGGGCCTCGCTCGTGCGCTGATACACGAGCAGCGCCTCGTTGTCTCGGCCGCTCGCCGCGAGGGCCCGCATCAACGCGAGAACCAGCCGTTCCCGCACCGGGTGCGCGGCCACCAGGTCGGTCAGCTCCGCGACCAGCTCCGGCCCGCGGCCGAGGCTGACCTCCACGTCGAAGCGATCCTCCAGGGCGGTCAGACGCAGCCTGTCGAATCGGGTGACCGCCGCGTCGAGCGCGATGCTGTCGACAAGACCGACGTCCTGCATCGCCGCACCGCGCCACAGGTCGAGGGCCTCGCGCAGCCGCCGTACCCGCTGCGGGCCCTCGTCATCGCGAGCCAGGCCAACGAGGCGTTCGAACCGTACGGCGTCGACGACGTCGGGTCCGACCAGCAACCGGTAACCGTCCGTCTGTCCCTCGATCGACCCCTCCGGCAGCGCCTTCCGCAGCCGGGAAACCAGGCGGTGCAGGGCGTTCGCCGCGTCGGAGGGCGGATGTTCGCCCCAGATCCAGTCGACGAGGGTCCCCTTCGGGACCACGTGGCCCGGGTTGAGCGCGAGGGCGGTCAACAGCCCGCGCAGCCGCGCGCCCGGCACGTCAATGAGGGTGCCGACGTCCGTGCGAACCTCGAATGGACCAAGCATCCCGACCTGCACCTGGCAGATCTTGCCATGAACATGAGAAGCGTCCGTGTCGCCCGCCAGCGGCTGTCGGGGCGGAGGAGAAACGCGTGAAGCTCCTGGAGCCCGTTCCGAAATGAGATGCGCACCGGCTGGCCGACCTGTTGGATCTCGACATGGCGCATGAGTTCGTTCGTCCTCGGAAAGCACGCCCGGGGGACCACCTCGCGGTCCTCTCGCCGTCCTTCGCTGCGCCCGGTGCCTATCCCGGGATCCACGAGCAGGCCATGCGACGGCTTGCCGACCTGACCGGCCTCGTCCCGGTCGAATACCCCACCACCCGCCAGGTGGGTGCGAGCGCGGCAGCGCGGGCGGCGGACATCAACGCCGCCTTCGCGGACCCCCAGGTACGCGGCATTCTCGCCGTCATCGGCGGCGACGACCAGATCACCGTCATCCCCCACCTGGACGGCGACCTGGCCCGCGCCGACCCGAAGCCGTTCCTCGGCACCAGCGACAACACCAACCTGCACCACTGGCTCTGTGGCCTCGGCATCGCCAGCTTCTACGGCGGATCCTCCCAGGTGCACCTCGGCCCCGGGCCTGCCGTCGACGACATCCACGTCCGGTCGCTGCGGGCGGCACTGCTCACCGGGGAACGGCTGGAGATCACCGACCCGGGTGAGTCCGAGGACATCGGCATCGACTGGGCAGACCCGCAGGCGTTGAAGTCGTTCGGAGAGCGCGAACCGACGGAGCCGTGGAGCTGGTACGGGCCGCCCCGCGCGGTCACCGGCCCCACCTGGGGTGGCTGCCTGGAGGTCATCCAGTGGATCCTGACGGCGGGACGCTTCCCCTTTTCCCCGGAGGCCCTGCACGGTGGGGTGCTGATCATCGAGACGTCGGAGGAACTTCTCCCCGCACGCGAAGTCGGCTGGATCGTCCGATCACTGGGTGAACGCGGCTTCCTCAGCGCCGTCGACGCGGTCCTGGTCGCCCGTCCGCCGGTCTCCGACCACACCCGTCGACCCCCGGCCGCCGATCGGGCACGGCTACGCGAGCAGCAGCGCGACACTGTCGTCGACGTGGTGAGCCGATACAACCCCGAGGCGGTCGTCTGCGTCGGGGTCCCATTCGGCCACACCAAACCACAGTGGATCCTTCCCCACGGCGGCCCGATCACCGTCGACGGCGTGGAACGCCGGATCTTCGCCGACTACCGATAGGGCCGTCCTTCCTCGCCGCACGAACGTGGTCCCGAGACTGAGAACGGGAGCTTGCACACCACGCCCGTCGACTCTGCTGTTGGCCGAGCTCGATGCCGTTCTGTGGGTGCGGCGTCCTCCTGCGGCGGGCTGCGAATCCGGTGGACCGGCACCCATCGTCGTTGGAAACTGCGGGGATGGAACCGACACAGACGGCCCTCATCGTGCCGATACCCGAGGCCGAGGAGGCGGTGGGCCGGTTCCGGGCATCGCTCGACCGGGCCGCCGGGTGGGGCGTGCCAGCGCACGTGACAGTCCTCTACCCGTTCCTGCCCCCGCAGCAGATCGATGAGCAGGTCTTGGCGGTGCTGCGCGAGACCATTGCCGGGATACCGCGGTTCGAGGTCGCACTGACGCACGTCGGCTGGTTTGGTGACACGGTCGTCTGGCTTGCTCCGCAGCCAGATCGCCCGTTCCGGCAGCTCACTGCGGCGGTGTGGCAACAGTTTCCCGAGGCGCCGCCTTATGCCGGGGCGCACGGTGACGTGGTGCCACACCTGACCATCGGTCACGACGCCGCCAAGCCCACGCTGAGCCACGCCGCGGAAACCATCTCCGCACACCTGCCGATCCGCACAGCCGTCGACCGGGTCCGGCTCATCGCCGGAACGCCGGACGTCAGCCCTTGGCGCACCGTCTGCGAGATCCCGCTGAGCGACACACCATCTGCGCCGGCTGGTACGGGATTCGAAGCGGCCCCAGTGAGAAGTTGAGGCCCGGCACGTGGTCCCGTTGCTGGGCCGCCGGGTGCTCGTGGTCCAGGAACATCGAAGGCCCTGACCGGGACTCACGTCCTGATCAGGGCCTTCGCAGTGGAGCGGGTGACGGGAATCGAACCCGCACTGTCAGCTTGGGAAGCTGATGTTCTGCCATTGAACTACACCCGCAAGCGGCACCACTGTACCCGAGTCGTCGAACCCGTGCACCCAGGTACCCCCGCCGGCCGCAGGTGTCCCCGTACCGCTCCGCCCGGGTTGATCCACTCGGCTTTCTGGAAGTCGGGGCATCCGGAGCGCTGGGACACCGCGATTTTCTTGAAGTCGAGTTGATCACCGCAGGCGGCGGGCGGCGGTCTGGTACGGGTGCCCTGGTGCCGGCTCCGTTACGACGGAGCCGGCACCGATGATCTTCCGGCCGTGGTCAGGCGGCCGTGCACTGGACGTCACGGCTGAGGCGGGTCGGGCGGGCCTGCGGGACGGCGAGGGGCGCGGCCACCGCCGACGGGGCGTTTGGGTCGAGCCAGACCCGAACGGCCGGCCGACCCGGCGCGAGGCCCGGGATGCCAGCGATGTGCTGCTCGCGGCGGGTGAGCATGGCCACGTCGACCGTGAACTCGAAGAGCCGCCAGTCGACCTGCGGCTCGGCCCGGGCGCTGTGCGCCAACTGCGCCACGAGGACCGGATCGGTCACCGGACGGGCACGCCCCGCCACGTACGCCTCGTCGTCGCTCTCCTCCGCGGGGAACGAGTGCAGCGCGTAACGGCCGTCACGTTCGAGGTCGCGGCGCTTGGGCGAGTCGATGATGAAGCAGAACAGCCCCTCGGCGGTGATGACCGGGGAGACCGGATGGACGCGGGGCCCGCCGTCGGCACGGACCGTGGCCAGATAGCCGAAGCCCGGCCCGTATTGCTGGAGGAGAACGCGGATCCCGTCGGCGAGTCGGGGCTCGTCGGCGGCGAATTCGGACCAGGAAGCCATGTGGGCATTCTATCGAACAAATGTACGAGCAGCGACCTCGACGCGCTGGTCACCGGCACCGAATCCGGGCACTTTTGGCTACGCGGCTATGGTGGTCCGATGCTGCTCTCCGACCGTGACCTGGTCTCCGAGATCAAGGCCGGCACGCTGGGCTTGGAGCCGTTCGAGCCCACCCTGGTCCAACCGTCCAGCATCGACGTCCGACTCGACCGGCTGTTCCGGGTCTTCAACAACCACCTCTACACCCACATCGATCCCGCGATGCAGCAGGACGACCTGACCTCGGCGGTCGAGGTCCCCGACGGCGAGCCGTTCGTGCTGCACCCGGGGGAGTTCGTGCTCGCCTCGACGCTGGAGGTCATCTCGCTGGGTGACCAGCTCGCCGGCCGACTTGAGGGCAAGAGCTCCCTGGGCCGGCTCGGGCTGCTCACGCACTCCACCGCCGGCTTCATCGACCCGGGCTTCTCCGGTCACGTGACGCTGGAGCTCTCGAACGTGGCGAACCTGCCGATCACCCTGTGGCCGGGCATGAAGATCGGGCAGCTCTGCATCTTCCGGCTCTCCTCACCGGCCGAGCACCCGTACGGCTCGGTGGTCTACGGCTCGCGCTACCAGGGCCAGCGGGGGCCGACGCCCAGCCGCGCCTGGCAGCACTGGCGCACCTGGCCAACCCGCTGAGCTAGAACCGAGACGACGAGGGCCCGCCGCGACCGATCGCGACGGGCCCTTCGATCACTCGGGGTCAGCCTGGACGGCCATAGCTGTGGATCGGGCCGTCGTCGACCTTCTTCATCTTGACCGGCTGGCCGGCCTGCGAGGCGTGCACCACCCAGCCGCCGCCGACGTACATGCCGACGTGGTGGATGTCGCTGTAGTAGAAGACCAGGTCGCCGGGGCGCAGGTCTCCCTTGCTGACGTTCTTGGTGACCCGGCTCTGTGCGGCGGCGTTGTGCGGCAGCGACACGCCGGCCTTCGCCCAGGCGGCCAGCATCAGCCCGGAGCAGTCGTACGAGTTCGGGCCCTCGGCACCCCAGACGTAGGGCTTGCCGATCTGCGCACAGGCGAACTTGACAGCGGTGCCCGCGGCGCCGCCGGGGTAGCTGCCCGGGCAGGGCGCCGGGCGCAGCGGACCGCCGCCGCCGCTGCCGTACACCTTGAGGCGCAACTTCTGTAGGCGGTCGATCTCGTCGTTGATCTGCTTCTTCTTCGCCGCCAGCTGAGCTTCCGTGCGGCTCAGCTGGGCCACCATCTCGTCCAGTGGCGCCTTCTGCGCGGCCAACTGGTCGCGCAGGTCGGCCACCTGGCGTACGTCCTTCTGCTGGTTGTGCGCGAAGCGGTCGAGCATTTCCAGCTGGCCGACCACCTCGCTGGGCGACCGGCTACCCAGCATCGCGTTGACGGTCGAGACGTTCTCACCCATGTAGGCGCGCACGGCCAGGGCGCTGACCTTGTTCATCGCGGCGTCGACCTGGCGCTCGAGCGGAGTGATCCGGGCGGCCAGCGCGTCGGCCTGCTTGCGCTTCGCGGCGAGGTCGGTGCGGGTGGCGTTGTGCCGTTCGATGATCGGTTCGAGCTTGTTCCAGTCGGCGTCGATCTGGCGCTCGATCTCGGCGACGGACGGGTCGGCGTGAGCCGCCGTGGCACTGCCGGTCAGAACGACGGCGATGCCGGCCAGCGCGGCGAGTGCGGTGGTGAAGCGGGACCAGCGTGGGCGCGGCACGATCGACGCCGGGCCGGCTGATGCCGACCGCTCGGACGACGGCCGCGGGGCATGGAGTGCCACCGGGGTTCCGTACTCCTTCTTCCTGACCGCCTACCGGGTTAGCTGACGGGTTCGGGCGGGAAGTCGGCGCCCTACCGCAGTGGCTGCGGATTCACCCCGAGGGACCTGGGTCCCCGGTTCGTTTCGGAAACGACTCGGCGGTGTCGGTCCGTTACCGCCCGGGCTGGGCGGAGCTGCTGTCGGGCCGACGAATGACCAGAGTAGAGACGCTTGTTACCGATCCGCAACCCGTGCGGCAGTGACACTCCGTACGGATTGGACTAGGTCACCGACCGTGTGTGAAGAATTCTTTCCGCATGCTTCGATAGATGGAAAGGTATTGACGCGACCTCCCGGACGGCGCGATGGTGACCTGACCTCACTCCGCGAGAATCTAGGGGGTTCGATGCACCATCCAACCCTGTCGACCGGCTGGCGCGCGCTGCTCGCCGTCACAGTGATCGCCGCCGCGACCACTGTGCCACTCTCCGTCGACCCGGCCGCCGCCGCGCCCACCACCGACCGCCAGCAGCAGTACGCCGCAGCGGCCACCGAGTACGGCGTGCCGGCCGTCGTGCTGCTCGGCGTCTCCTACCTGGAGTCGCGCTGGGACACCAACGCCGGCACACCGAGCACCAGTGGCGGCTACGGCCCGATGCACCTGACCGACGCCCGGCACGTGGCCGCCCTACCCGGGCGCGGCCACCACGACGCCGGTGCCGAGGACCCACGCGGCGACGACTCCCGTCCCACCCGGGTGCCCGCGCCCCGGCCGGTCGAGGCACCCGCGCCGTCCACCGCCGCGTTGCAGACCGTCGACACCGCCGCCACGCTGACCGGCGCCACCCCCGAGGCACTGCGCACCGACGCGGGCCTCAACATCCGGGGTGGGGCTGCGCTGCTGAGCGCGTACCAGAGGGATCTGGGCGCGCCGGTCGGCGCGGACACCGACCCGGCGGCCTGGTACGGCGCGGTCGCCCGCTACTCGGGCGCGGACAGCGCCGACGCCGCGGCGGCCTTCGCCGACGAGGTCTTCACCACCATCGGCGCGGGCGAAGTCCGGGTGACCGACGACGGCCAGCGGATCACCCTGCCGGCCCGTGTGGTGCGGCCCGAGCGTTCCTGGTTGGACCGGCTGGGCCTGCGCCGCCTGGCCCGCCCGGACGGGGTGGAGTGCCCCCGCACCATCTCCTGCGAGTGGATCCCGGCGCCCTACGAAGCGTTCGGCGACGGGGACTACGGCAACCACGACCTCTCCGATCGACCCGCCCGGCAGAAGATCGAGTACATAGTCATCCACGACACCGAGGCGAGTTGGGCCACGACCCTGAAACTCGTCCAGGACCCGACCTACGTGAGCTGGCACTACTCGCTGCGCTCGGTCGACGGGCACATCGCGCAGCACGTGAAGACCAAGGACGTCGGCTGGCACGCCGGCAACTGGTACGTCAACGCGAAGTCGATCGGGCTGGAACACGAGGGCTTCGCGGCGCAGGGCACCTGGTACACCGAGGCGATGTACCGGACCTCGGCGAAGCTGGTCCGGCACCTGGCGCTGCGGCTGGGCATCCCACTGGACCGCCAGCACATCATCGGCCACGACAACGTGCCCGGCACCATTCCCTCGACAGTGCGGGGAATGCACTGGGATCCGGGCCCGTACTGGGACTGGACGCACTACTTCGACCTGCTGCACGCACCTCGACTGGACACCGGCACCCCGGCCACCGGAATGGTCCGGATCGACCCGGACTACACCACCAACCAGCCGGCGTTCACCGGCTGCGTCACCCCGGGCGTGCCCTGCGCGCCACGCGGCTCCTCGGCGGTGGTGCTGCGCAGCGCACCGTCCGCGGACGCGCCGCTCGTCAACGACATCGCGCTCCGCCCGGACGGCAGCCCGAACACGATGACCGTGTCGGACCACGGGGCCCGGGCATCCGCCGGGCAGACATACGCGCTGGCCGGGCGGCAGGGCGACTGGACGGCGATCTGGTACCTCGGGCAGCGGGCCTGGTTCCACAACCCGGCGTCCGCGCCGACCGCCAGTTGGACCGTCGGCGTCGTGGCCACGCCGAAGCCCGGCCGGACCACCGTTCCGGTCTACGGACGGGCGTACCCGGAGCAGTCCGCGTACCCGGAAGGGGTGCCCTACCAGGCGATCTCGCCGCTCCAGTACACCCTGGCCGCCGGGCAGCGGTACGCCGTCGGCGCGGTGCTGGCCGGCGAGTACTACCGGGCCAGCACGTTCGACGGCTCCTCGCCCGGCGACTGGACGGTGATTCGCGGCAAGAACCGGTACGCGCAGATCCAGTTCGGCCACCGGATCATGTACGTCGACCTCGCCGACGTGCAGCTGTTGCCGTCCCCGGTCGGCGCGCCGCGCTGAGAACCACGAAGGCCCCCGGTCGGTGACCGGGGGCCTTCGTGTCGCGCGAGGTGGATCAGCCGGGTCTGCGGAATCCGGCGACGGGCATGGTGTTGATGCTGGACACCTGCACCGGCTTACCGGCACGTGGCGCGTGCACCATGGTGTTGTTGCCCAGATAGAGCCCGACATGACTCAGGCCGGAGAAGAAGAAGACCAGGTCACCGGGGCGGGCATCGCCGCGCGAGATGGCCTTGCCCTCGTTCCACTGGTCACCGGTGTGGTGGGTGAGGTAGATCCCGGCCGCCTTGTAGGCGTACTGGGTCAGCCCCGAGCAGTCGAACGAGTTAGGCCCGGTGGCACCCCAGACGTACGGCTTGCCGACCTTGCCGCAGGCGGTTTTGATCGCGGTGCGTGCCGCCGCGCTGACCACGCCGTTGATGGTCGGGCAGGCCGCGGTCTTGACAGTGGTCTTCGGCATCGACGCCTCGAGCTGCTTGATCTCGGCATCGATCTGCTTCTTCTTGGCCGCCAGCTCGTTCTGCTGCTTGGTCTGGGTGACGATCAGCGCGTCCAGCTTCTGCTTCTCGCCGTCGTACTTGGCCCGCACGGCCAGCACACCCTCGACCTCCTTGCGCTCCTGCGAAGCGAGCCGGTCAAGGATGGTGAGCTGCTCGGTGAGCGTGTCCGGCTTGGCGCTGACCAGCAGCGCGCCGATGTCGTGCGACGGGCCGGAGATGTAGTAGCGGGAGGCGAGGTCGCCAACCCGGTTGAGCGCCAGCTCGCTCTGAAGCGACAGCGGCTCGATCTTCTTCTGCAGGCTCGCCGACTTCTGCCGGTTGACCTTCAGCTGCGCCCGGACCTTGTTGTACTGCTCGATGGTGGGCTCCAACTGCTCCCACTTCTTGTCGATCTGCGCCTCGATCTCGTCGACCGTGGGCGCGGCATGTGCCGGCGCGGTCAGCAGACCGGCGCCGACCGCCGCCGCGGCGACCAGGATCAGCACCCGGTGCGCGACGCGGCGCAGGCCACCAGAGCGAGCAGACGCGTTCAGGTCGTGACGATGAGGGGGCATGGTTGCCACCGGCACCGACTCCTTTGCAACCGACCGCCGGGCGCCTCGCGTGAGGGAAGGGCCGAGGCAGACGACCCACAGCGGTCGGTGCCCCACATTAGGGAAGCTGCGGGCGGTAATCAAGGCGAGCGCGGTAACCATCACTGTCGTGCAACCGCTTGCACACCAAGGGTATTCGTCCATCACCCAACGATTGCGGTCAATACATCGTCAAGAGTGACCACACCGAGTGGCCGTCGCCCGTCGCTGACCAGCACCATGTGCCGCCGTTCGCGACGCATCGCCAGCAGCAGGTCGGCCAGCGTACGGTCCGGCGGCACCACCGCCAGCGGCCGGTAGACGTCGGCCGGCACCGGGGACCGGCGGCCCTGCCCGGCGTACCCGAGCACGTCCTTGACGTGCACAAAGCCGAGCACCCGACGGGTCGACCGCTGCACCACCGGGAACCGGGACCGGCCGGTCCGGGTCGCCAGCACCTCCAGTGACGCCGGCGAGACGTCCTCGGCCACCGTCACCACCGTCGACCACGGTTGCAGCGCGTCCGCCGCCGTCCGGGCGTGCAGGGCCAGCGCGCCGGTGATCCGCGCGTGCTGCTCCGCGTCGAGCAGCCCCTCGGTGCGCGCCTGGGAGACCAACCCGGCCAACTCCTCGGCGGTGAACACCGTCTTCACCGCCTCGGACGCCTCGATCCGCCAGAACGCGAGCACCCGCCGGGCCGCCCATTTCATCGCGAGCAACAACGGTTTGGTGGCCACACAGAATGCCAGCATCGCCGGACCGAGCCAGAGCGCGGAGACCTCCGGACCGGCCAGCGTGATGTTCTTCGGCACCATTTCACCGACGACCGTGTGCAGAAAGACCACCACGCCCAGTGCCAGCACGAACGCCACCGGGTGCACCGCCCGCTCCGGCAGGCCGGCCGCGTGGAACGGCGGCTCCAGCAGGTGGGCCAGGGCCGGTTCGGCGATCGCGCCCAGACCCAGCGAGCAGACAGTGATGCCGAGCTGCGCGCCAGCGATCATCAGCGGGATCTGGTTCATCGCCGACAACGCCCAGCGGGCGCGTTTCGACCCGGCGGCCAGCGGCTCGATCACCGTCCGGCGCGACGCGATGAGCGCGAACTCGCTGCCCACGAAGAACCCGTTGCCGAGCAGCAACAGCACTGTCACCAGCAGCTCAGTCATCGTCGTCCGGATCCGCCGGGCGCAACACCCGGACCTGCTCGATCCGGTGCCGCTCCACCTCGACCACTGTGAACTCCCAGCCGTCCGTCTCGACCGTCTCGCCGGCGAGCGGGATGTGCCCGAGCTGGGCCATCAGGAACCCGGCCAGGGTCTCGTACGGCCCCTCGGGCAGCCGGAAGCCGGTCTGCTCGGCCAACTCGTCGGAGCGGAGCACACCGTCGACCAGCACAGTGCGCTCACCGCCCGGCACTGTCAGCTCGGCCGACCCGTTGTCGTCCACGCTCGCCGGGTCGAACTCGTCGGCGATCTCTCCGACCAGCTCCTCGACGAGGTCCTCGACGGTCACCACGCCGTCCGTGCCGCCGTACTCGTCGACCACGATGGCCAGGTCGGCCCCGGCCGCCTTCAGCGCGGCCAGGACACCGTCCAGGTTCAGGCTCTCCGGCACATACACCGGCTCGCGGGCCACCGAGCCGACCCGGGTCGACGCGCGGTCGGCCAGCGGCACGCCCAGCGCGTCGGGCACACCGGCCACACCGGTCACCAGGTCCAGGGTCTCCTCGTACACGGGGAACCGGGTCCGCCCGGTCCGCCGCGACTCCTCCAGCAGCTCGGCCACGGTGGCGGTGGCACGCAGCGCGACCACGTCCACCCTGGGGGTCATCGCCTCTGCGGCCCGCTTGTCACCGAAGCGGATGGTGCGACGAAGCAGCATCGCCGTGTCGGTGGGCAGCGCGCCGGCCCGCGCCGAGATGGCCGCCAGCAGGCCCAGCTCCTCCGGCGAGCGGGCGCTTGCCAACTCCTCCTGCGGCTCCACGCCGAGCGCCCGGACCAGTCGGTTCGCCGAGCCGTTCAACCCCCGGATCACCCAGCCGAACGTCCGGGAGAAGGTGTGCATCGGGCCGGCCGTGGCCAGCGCCGCCGGCATGGGCCGGGCCAGCGCCGCGTTCTTCGGCACCAACTCGCCGAAGAGCATGGAGATCAGCGTGGCCAGGGCCAACGCGAGGAACGGGGTGAGCCGCTCGGTGCTGTCCCCGGCCAGCGGGCGCAACAGCGGGGTGAAGAGCCGGGCCAGGGCCGGCTCGGCCAGGTAGCCGGTGAGCAGCGCGGTGATGGTGATGCCGAGCTGTGCCCCGGAGAGCTGGAAGGAGAGTTCGCGCAGCGCCGTGCGTACCGTCAGGGCGGCCTGGTCGCCCGCGGCGGACCGCCGGTCGATCTCCGCCCGGTCGACCGTGACCAGGGCGAACTCGGCCGCGACGAAGAACGCGTTGCCCGCGGTCAGGGCTACGAAGCCGACCAGGGGCAACAGCGTCGTCAAGAGTAGGCCGTCGATGAACAGATCCCAGGGGTACGCGTCTCAGCCGCCGATCGGCGCGGTCTCCTTGCCGCCCTGCGGCTGCTCGGGCTTGACCGAGCGGAGCAGCACGCTGGCCACGTCGATCACCTCGACCTGTTCGCCGGCACCCTTGCCGTTGACCCCGTCGTTGAGCATGGTCGAGCAGAACGGGCAGCCGACCGCGACCGTCTTCGCCCCGGTGGCCATGGCCTCCTCGACGCGGTCCACGTTGATCCGCTTGCCGATCTTCTCTTCCATCCACATCCGGGCGCCGCCAGCACCGCAGCAGAAGGAGCGTTCGCTGTTCCGCGGCATCTCGGTCAGGTCGCCCGCGATGGCGTCGCCGAGGACCTCCCGGGGGGCCGCGAAGACGCGGTTGTGCCGACCCAGGTAGCAGGGGTCGTGGTAGGTGACGCCGCCGTCGACCGGCTGCACCGGCGTGAGCTTGCCGGTGGCGACCAGGTGCGCGAGCAGTTGGGTGTGGTGGACCACCTCGAACTCCCCGCCGAGCTGCCCGTACTCGTTGCCAAGGGTGTTGAAGCAGTGCGGGCAGGTCGCGACGATCTTGCGCTTGGCCTTGTCCCGGCCCTCGAACGCCTCGTTCAGCGTCTCCACGTTCTGCTGGGCGAGCATCTGGAAGACGAACTCGTTGCCGATCCGTCGCGCCGGGTCGCCGGAGCAGGTCTCGCCCTCGCCCAGGATCGCGAACTTCACGCCCGCCTCATTGAGCAGCGTGGCCACCGCGCGGGTGGTCTTCTTGGCCCGGTCCTCGAACGCGCCGGCGCAGCCGACCCAGAACAGGTACTCGAAGTCGTCCACCTCGCCGACCCGGGGCACCTCGAAGTCCAGGCCCTTGGTCCAGTCCTCGCGGGTGTTCTGCGGGGCGCCCCACGGGTTGCCCTTGTTCTCCAGGTTGCGCAGCATCACGCCGGCCTCGGAGGGGAAGCTCGACTCGATCAGCACCTGGTAGCGGCGCATGTCGACGATGTGGTCGACGTGTTCGATGTCCACCGGGCACTGCTCCACGCAGGCGCCGCAGGTGGTGCAGGACCAGAGCACGTCCGGGTCGATGACACCGCCCTCCTCGGCGGTGCCGATCAACGGCTTGTCGGCCTCGGCGAGGGCCAGCACGTCCAGGTGGGCGAGCTGCGCCTGGGTGGCCTTCTCCTCGCCGGTCAGGTCCTTGCCGCCGCCGGCCAGCAGGTAGGGCGCCTTCGCGTACGCGTGGTCGCGCAGGCTCAGGATGAGCAGCTTGGGCGACAGGGGCTTGCCGGTGTTCCAGGCCGGGCACTGCGACTGACAGCGACCGCACTCGGTGCAGGTGCTGAAGTCCAGGAGGCCCTTCCAGCTGAACTGCTCGACGTGGGCAACGCCGAACTGGTCCTTCTCCGGGTCGGCCTCCTCGAAGTCGAGCGGCTTGCCCTGGCTCGTCATCGGGCGCAGCGCGCCGAGACCGGAGCCGGCCGGCTTGGCCGGCTCCCGCTTGAAGAAGATGTTGGGGAACGCCAGGAAGCGGTGCCAGGCGACGCCCATCGTGACGTTCAGGGAGATGACGATCAGCCACGTCATCGAAATAATGATCTTGATGGCCGCGGCGACGCTGACGCCGTCCGCCCAGTCGGGCAGCACCGCACCGACCGCGTGGCTGACCGGGGTGGCCCAGAACGGGAACTCGAAGTGGTCGGTGGCGACCTTGAAGCCCCGGATCACGAAGCCGAAAATCAGGACCAGCAGCACGATCCACTCGACGAAGTAGCCCTGCCACATTGTCGAGCCGGTGAACCGGGACCGCCCGCCCGGGCGGGTCGGCCGGTTGCGCAGCCGGATCGCCATCAGCACCAGGATGCCGACCAGACTCAGCACCCCGATGATCTCGGTGACCAGACCGAAGATCGTCCAGTGCCCGATGATCGGCAGACCGCCGTCGGTGGTGCCGACCTCGAAGTACGCCTCGAGCACCAGCAGCGACAGCACGACGAAGCCGACCATCACGAACCAGTGCGCGGCGCCCACCACGCCCCACTTGAGCATCCGGGTGTGGCCGGCCGTCTCCACCAGCATCGTCCTGGCGCGGGCGACCTTGTCGGAGAACCGCTCCGGCGCGGGTTGCCCGAGCCGGATGACTGCCACCATCTTCAGGACCGCACGCACCGCAAGCCACACCGCCACGGCGGTGATGGCGGCCGCGAGGATCGTGGTGACGATCTGGACGCTGCCCATCGAGTTGGCCTCCCCGGTCTGCTGCCTGATGACCTCGCTCTGCTAGGTCATGCAGTGCAGCCTACGCGAAGGTTACCCAGCGGTAACGTGAGTCATCTCGCAGTAGGCCGCGCTGCCTGCGCACACCATAGGGGGCCCCACCCGATCCTGCTGGGCAGGGGCTCGACGGGGTGACGTGGGACCGCCGACGCGACGGTCTCCTCGGATCAGCGCCAGCGAGAGAGCAACGCCAGCGAGGCGACCATCGCACCGAAGCCGACGGCGAGGTTCCAGTAACCCCACGCCATGACCGGGTACTCCTGCTCGGACAGGTAGTAGAGCACCAGCCAGCCGATCCCGACGACGATCAAGGCGACCGCGGTGATCGGCAACCACACCGGGCTAGGCTTGCGCGACGACGACGTCGTCGTCGGACGGACGTCCGTCGGCGGGGTGTACACCTTCTTCTTACGGACCTGAGACTTGGGCACGGCGCTCTCCAGAGGGGTGACGACCTCGTCCGGCCTGACAACCGGGCGCGGGGGCGACGGTCCATGGCCAATAATGTTCGAGAGCTAGCGTAGTCCCGATTGGCCGCCTGGACCACGAATGGGGTCAGGCCGGTGCACGGAGTGACCGAAAGAGGCGGGACTGTTCGCATCGCCGGCCCAGCCGGCACGAACCGATCCCCGACACGCGGAAGGAACGCTCGGTGGAGTACACATCCGGCGCAACCTCCTGGCAGAAGGTCCTCCGACGGGCCGCCGCCGGGCTGCTGCCCCGGCGACCGCGCCAACGCCGTCCGGGCTGGTCGATCGGGGTGCCCCTGATCGCCGCGGCGGCCGGGTTGCTCTTCACCACCACTGCGACCACCGCGGGCGGCACCGCTCTCCGGGAGGACCGGCGCCCCCAGCTCAACCAGCTCATCGAGGACCGCCGCGAACAGGTCGCCGCCAGCGAGCGTCGCGCCGCCACACTGCGCGGCGAGGTCGAGCAACGGACCAACACCCTGGCCGGCTCGGACGCCCCGATCAAGGCTCAGCAGAATCGCGCCCAGGGCAGCCTCCAGGACGCCGGGTTCACCGCCCTCAGCGGGCCCGGGGTAACCGTCGAGCTGAACGACGCGCCCCAGCTGGACCAGACGCAGTCGGACGCGAGCAACGACGACCTGGTGGTGCATCAGGGGGACGTACAGGCGGTGGTCAACGCGCTCTGGGCCGGTGGAGCCGAGGCGATGTCAATCATGAATGTCCGCGTGCTCACCACCAGCGCGGTACGCTGCGTCGGTAACACCCTGCTACTTCACGGCCGGGTGTACTCCCCACCGTTCAAGATCGTAGCAATCGGCGATCCCGCTGCCCTCCAGCAGGCCCTCGCCAGCTCTCAGGGAGTCCGGTTGTTCAAGGACGCGGTCGACGACTACCAGCTTGGCTACAAGGAGACGGCCTCCACGGTGCGAGTTCCCGCATTCGAGGATTCCACCGCCCTGCGCTCGGCTACGGTGCCCAAGTGAGCGGGCCGGACGAGCGACGCGACGGGCGACACCGGGACCAGACCGACGAGCCGACCGCCTTCCTGCCCAAGTTCGACCGGCCCGAGTCGGCACCGGTCCGACCCACCCCGGCCAGCAACTGGCCCGAGCCGGTGCTGCAGCCGCCGCGAGCCGAGCAGCCGCAGCGAGCCGAGCAGCCGCCGCCGAGCGCCACTCGGCCCGAGCCGACCGGGACCCCGGGCCGCCCGGGTGCCGAAGCGCCTCCGCCCTGGCCGGGCAGCGCAACTGCCGGGCCGGGCTCACACGGCGGCGCCGGGCTTCCCCCCGCGACCACCCCCGGTCGACCGACCGCCAGCAACCAGGGCACGGTTCGGCCCGCTGCCCCCGGCAACGCCCCGACCCGCCCCCCCGCGCCCAGCGCCGCGTCCACCCGACCGACCGCGCCCAGCGCCGCACCGACCCGACCGCCGGGCACCGGCAACCCACCGGGTGCCACACCGACCCGACCGCCGGGTGCCGCGCCGACCCGCCCGGCCGCACCCGGCGGGATGCCGATGCCGACCCGGCCGGCGGTCTCCGGCACGCCGAGCCGGCCTGTCTCCTCCGGGCCCTCGACGCCGCCGCTGGCCGACTCGCCGACCGCATACATTCCGCAGGTCACCGACCGGTCCGCCCGATCCACCGGCTCCCCGGCCACCCCGGTCTCCCCGGCCGCCCCCGACCGCGTCGCAGCGGCCGGGTCGGAAGGCTTCCCGTCCACCGGGCCGGGCCGGGTCCCGCCGAGCGCCGGCGGGGATCGCGGCGCCGACCCGGCAGCCACCGCGTTGATTCCGGCCGTGCCCGCCACTCCGGCCACCAGGCCGCCGACCATGGACTCGACCGCGTTGATGGGTGCCGTCCCCCGCACCGCCGTCCCGGATGAGCCGGCCAGCGCCAACCCCGCCGACCCTCCCCAACCCCGACGCGGCGAGCGGGTGGTGCAACTCCGGCCGCACCAGACCGGCGAGGGCTACAAGAGCGTCTACTCCGAGCTGACCCGCCCGTCGTTCGGCTCGCGACTGCGCACCGGCGTCCGCGTCACCGGCGAAATCCTGATCACCTTCGGCCTGGTGGTCCTGCTCTTCGCCGGCTACGAGGTCTGGGGCAAGTCGGCCATCGTCGACGCCCACCAGAACGACCTCAACAACGAGTTGGCCCAGGCGTGGGGCCCGACCGACGACCCCACCGTCGCCCCGTCGGTGGGCCCGAGCGTCAAACCCTCCCCACCGGTACGCGGTAAGCCGCTCGCGGGCCTCTACATCCCCAAGCTCGACAAGAACTGGGTCGTCGTCGAGGGGGTCACCCAACAGGACATCCGCTTCGCCCCCGGCCACTACCCGACCAGCGCGCTCCCCGGTCAGGTGGGCAACTTCTCCGTCGCCGGCCACCGCAACCGGGCCACCTTCTGGCGGTTGGACGAGCTGGACGAGGGCGACCCGATCGTGGTCGAGAGCAAGACCGACTGGTACGTCTACCGGGTGTCGCAGTCCCGGATCGTCCGGCCGACCCAGGTCGAGGTGGTGGCGCCGGTGCCCGGCGAGCCGGACAAGAAGGCGACCAAACGGATGCTCACCCTCACCACATGCAACCCGAAGTTCGACAACTACCAGCGCCTGATCATCCATGCCGAACTGGACCGCACCCAACCCAAGTCCGCGGGCCGGCCGGCGGAGCTGGGAGGCTGACCCGATGTACGCGTTCATCTGGCGCAAGCTGCCGTTCGGCGTGGTCGGGAAGTTGACCGGCTCGGTGCTGCTGGTGGCCGCCACAGTGGCCCTGCTGTGGTACGTCGCCTTCCCGTGGGCCGAGCCCCTGCTGCCCTTCGACGACGTGCAGGTCGAGTCCGGCGTACCCGCCGAGACGGGTGGCGGCGGCGACCCGGTGACCGGGGAGACGCCGGCCGGCGACGAGCACGAACTGCCGTACGACACCGACCAGAACAACTCCGCGCCTCCCTCCCCGAGCAGGTGACCATGCGCGTCCTGGTGATCGACAACTATGACTCCTTCGTCTTCAACCTCGTGCAGTATCTGGGCCAGCTCGGCGTGGACTGCGAGGTCCGCCGCAACGACGAGATTGACGTCGCCGAGGTGGGCACGGTTGGCGCCGACGGCATCCTGCTGTCGCCCGGGCCGGGCAGCCCGGACCGGGCCGGCATCTGCCTGGACGTCATCCGGGAGTACGCAGGCAAGCTGCCGATCTTCGGCGTCTGCCTCGGCCACCAGGCGATCGGCGAAGCCTTCGGGGCGACCGTGACACGCGCCCCCGAACTGCTGCACGGCAAGACCTCCGAGGTGCGACACCACTCGGTCGGCGTACTCGCCGGTCTGCCCGACCCGTTCACCGCCACCCGGTACCACTCGCTCGCCGTGCTGCCCGAGACTCTCCCCGACGAGCTGGAGGTCACCGGCTGGACCGGCTCCGGCGTGGTGATGGCGATGCGGCACCGGACGCTGCCCATCGAGGGCGTGCAGTTCCACCCGGAGTCGGTGCTCACCGAGGGCGGTCACCTGATGCTGGCCAACTGGCTGGCCAGTTGCGGTCACCCCGAGGCGCTGGAGCGGGCACCCGTGCTGGCCGCCGAGGTCGACGCCCGTCGTCGGGCGGCCTTCGCCACCGCCTGAGGCAGACGCCGATTCTTCAGAGCCCGTCGTCATCACGGCGAGAATGGGCCTGTGAGGCGGGGCTGCCCAAGCCGCCGGCAGCTGCGTGCAACAGGGAGATGACAGGGGCTGCATTGCGCCTGTCAACGGCCTGCACCAGGTGTCGGCGTGCGACAACGAGGCCGACGGGCATGGCGTGTACGTGGAGGTCGACTGGACCGACGCTGCGCAGAACGAGACGGTCGGGGACGGGAACGGCTCGGCCGCCGGGTGCGGCACCGTGCGCTACCTCGATGCGCCATACCGGTATCGCGTCTGCGAATCGGTCACTGGCCCCGACTACTGTTCAAGCTGGGTCAACTACTACGGATGACACCTGCGAGAATGGGCCATCCCCTCGCCGTAGCTTTGTTGCAACCGAATACAGCCTGTGTTGAAGTCGGCAGCAGTGTCTGAACTGATGTGACTTGTCAGTGTCGAAGATCGAGGTGTAGCGAGGTCTCCGGTAGACGGTTCAGCGACGGTGTTGAATCCAAACCAGGAGGCCTCGCGCACACCATCAGGCCATGTCCTCAAAGGTCCACAACCATTGCAGTAGCGGGGCAATGGCGACGGCAGCCTTGCACGAGGTCGCGGTCTTGTCGTAGCAGGTTCCGCAAGCATCCGGTCGAATGTGCCATTGAAAGCCCACTTGCGGAAACGGGTACAGGTCGACTGCCACAATCCGTAACGGGCAGGCACGCCACGCCGCCCCGGCCCGGCCCGGATCTTTTACACGATCCCCGTTGAGCACCCGCCGGTCATCGAACCGAGGCCAACCACCAGTCACCACGGGTGATCAGTCGGAGGCCGTGAACGAACACCCGGGCTGCCGGTGCCGCCGACGCCAAGCGGCACGGCGACCACGCGCCCGGCCGCCTCCGCCCCTGCCTGAGGCCAGGCCCTCGAGTCCCGCTACCCGCTGACCGGGCGCGGGACCCCACACCGGACTGTTCAGCCACGCAACGCGTTCTGGACCGCCGGATTCGCAGGCGAGCGCACCGCAGGCGGTCGGTCGCGTACCGCGTCCCAGGCCGCCTTGCCACTGGCGAAGTAGTCCCGAACCGACTTCTCGGCGAGCAGGGCAGCGCTGCAACCGTCGCAGCGGGCGGTCACTCCGTCGACGTCGAGCCCCAGCTGCCGGCACAGCGTCACCGCCCGGGACAGGTGGTACGACTGGGTGACGATCAGGGCCCGCTCGACGCCGTACACCTCGCGCGCTCTCGCGCAGCTGTCGTAGGTGTCCAGGCCGAACGGGTCGGCCACCACCCGACGCCTGTCGACACCGCGCTCGGCGAGGTACGTCGTCATCACCGCCGGCTCGTCGCCGGACGCGCCGCCACCGTCGCCCGACACCAGGACGACAGTGGCCCGCCCGCTGGTCACCAGTTCGGCGGCGGTGTCCAGGCGGCCGGCGAGACGGTCACCCGGCCGCTGACGGTCGGCTGCCACCTCGGTGCCGAGCACGATCACCACGTCGGCGGCGGGCGCGTCGGCGGCGGCGTACAGGTGGCCGCGTGCGGCGAGCGTCGTCCACAGCCACGGGGAACTGGCGAGCACCAGCACGACGAGGCCCGCGACGGCCAGCCGGCGCAGGCGTCGAGGCCACCGCCGTACCGCCCCGACCGGGGACGCTGCCGCCTCGGTCATGCCGATGCCCGCAGTGGCCTAGTCCTGGGGTCGGCCCGGCGGGGGCGGGAACGGCAGACCGATGCCGCCCCCGTTGCCGGGAGTGGTCGGCGTGCCCGTCGGCGTGGTCGTCGGCGTGATTGTCGGCGTCGGGTCGGTCTCCGGCTCGGGCTGACTCACCTTGATGATCACCCTCGTGCCGGTGGGCTTCTTCTCCTTGCCGTTCGGGCTCTGGTCGGTGACCTTCCCCGCCTGGTCGGCGGGAACCTCCGGCCCCTTCTGCACGTCGACAGTGAAGCCGTCGTTCCGGAGGACGCGGGTGGCCTCCTCCTGGCTCAACCCGACGACGTCCGGCACCTCGCGGATGTTGCCCCTCGAGACCGTGAGCTTCACCTGCGTACCTTCGGGAACGCTCTCACCCTCAGGCGGGTCGACGCTGAGAACCTCGTCCTGGCTCGCCTCGTCGTTCACCGTCTTGACCTCGTACTTGAGCTTCGCCTCGGTGAGCCGGGCGATGGCGCTCTCCTGCTTGCTGCCCTTGAGCCCGGCGGGAACGCGCACCTCGGGAACGCCACCACAGACCTGAATGGTGACAGTGCCGTTCTCCTTCAGCTTGGTGCCCGCCGCCGGATTCTGATTGACGACGTTGCCCTTCGTGCAGTCACTCGCCAGCTTCGGGTCGAGCACCTGCGGGGAAAGTCCGGCGTCGCGGATCTCGGTGATCGCGGCGACCTGGCTCTTGCCGGTGAGGGTGGGCACCGACTTCAGGTCATTGTCCTTCTGCTGGTCCCAGAGCAGGGCGGCGACCAGGGCGATCACCGCCAGTACGCCGACCGCGCTGAACATCGCGATCAGCCAGGAAGACGCCTTGCGCTGACGGGGGTCGCCCACCCGGGCCGGGATCTGCCCGGTCTGCGGCCCACGGCCCGAAGCCGGATAACCGCCCCCACCGCCGGCCGGGGCCATCGCCACCGTCTCCGCCTCGCGCAGCACCGGGGTGGCCAGCACGGGCCGGCCGGCGGCGGCGCGGAGCAGGTCGGCCCGCATCTCGCCAGCGCTCTGGTAGCGGTTCAGCGGGTTCTTCGACAGCGCCTTCAGCACGATCGCGTCGACGGCCGGGGTGACGTCCGGGTTGATGTCGCTCGGCGTAGGCGGCGTCTCCCGTACGTGCTGGTACGCGACGCTGACCGGGCTGTCCCCGACGAACGGCGGGTGCCCGCAGACCAGCTCGAAGAGCACGCAGCCGGCCGCGTACACGTCGGAGCGCGCGTCGACGGCCTCGCCGCGTGCCTGCTCCGGGGAGAGATACTGCGCCGTGCCGATGACCGCACTGGTCTGGGTCATGGTGGTCGCACCGCTGGCCAGCGCCCGGGCGATGCCGAAGTCCATCACCTTGACCTGGCCGGTCTGGGTGAGCATCACGTTGCCGGGCTTGATGTCCCGGTGGATGATGCCGTGCCGGTGGCTGAACTCCAGTGCGGCGCACATGTCGGCGCAGATCTCCAGCGCGCGGCGCGGTTGCAGTCGCCCCTCGGCGCCGAGGACCTCCTTCAAGGTCCGTCCGTTGACGAACTCCATGACGATGAACGGCAGCGTCTCACCGGTCGGCGCGGTCTCCTCGCCGGTGTCGTAGACCGCCACGATGGCCGGGTGGTTGAGCGACGCGGCGTTCTGCGCCTCCCGACGGAACCGCATCTGGAACGTCGCGTCCCGGGCGAGGTCGGTGCGGAGCATCTTGATCGCGACGTCCCGACCGAGCCGGAGATCGCGACCACGGTGCACCTCGGCCATGCCGCCATAGCCGAGCAGCTCGCCGACCTGGTACCTGCCACCGAGCAGGCGGGCCTGCGCTGTCATCGCGTCTGTCGTCCTTCGCTCGTCGTCGTCCCGCCGTCGTCCGGCTGGAGTCGTACCTCTCGACGGTACGACGTCCGGGTCGGATCGTCGCGCCCGTCGAGTCGTAGCGCGCCGGACGCCACGGTGCGCGGCGCCAGCCCGGCGGATACACCGGCCTGCGACTGCTTCCGCAGGTTGTAGGAAATCACGCCAGAGCAGAGCAGGACCAGCACGGCCAGCAGGATGGCGAGAAGCACCATTCCAGGCCGGGACCGCTGGGGCTGGGGTGACGGCGTCGCCGGGCCGGCCTGCCGGACGTACGCCGGCGGGTGTTCCTGCCGGGGTGGTCCGGACGGCACCGCTGCCGCACCGCGTGGGTAGCCGTTCGGTGCGCCCTGCGGCCGGGCGGGCTGAACGGCCGGCGCGACGGCGGTGGGGCGTGGCTGTTGGGCGGGTGCGACAGCGGTCGGCCTCGCTCCGGCCACCGGCGGGCGGGCAGTCGGCGGTCGCATCTGGTGCGCCTGCGGCACCTGGGCCCGGCCGGGTGCGGCGGGTGAGGCGGGCGCCGCGGAGACCGGCCCGGAGTTGCCGGCGGCCCGGGCCTGCTGGGAGAGCGCGGCCTTGAGCTGACGGGCGACCCCGGCGAGTGCGGCGGCGCTCGGCCAGCGGGCGGCCGGGTCCTTTGCCAACGCCCGTTCGACAAGGGCGCGCACCTGCGGTGGGATGTCGGCCGGCAGTGGCCGGGGCGTCTCCCGGACGTGCCGCATCGCGATGTCGAGGGGGTTGTCGCCCTCGAACGGCCGCCGACCGGCCAGGCACTGGTAGGCGACCACGCCGAGGGCGTACACGTCGGACGCCGGGGTGGCCACGCCGCCGGTGGCCTGCTCCGGTGAGATGTACGAGGCGGTGCCGAGCACCGAACCGGCGGCGGTGAGCTGGCCGACCATGTCGGAGCGGGCGATGCCGAAGTCGGTGAGCACCAGCGTGCCGTTCGGCCGGACCAGCAGGTTGCCCGGCTTCACGTCGCGGTGCACGATGCCCTTCTCGTGGGCGGCGTGCAGCGCGTCGGCGGCCTGCGCGACGAGGGCCATCGTCCGCGCCGGGGTGAGCCGGCCGACCCGGCTCAACGTGGACGACAGGGCGTCACCCTCGACGTACTCCATGACCAGGAAGGCGATCTGCTGGTCGTTGCCGAAGTCGTAGACGTCCACCACGCCGGGATGGTTGATGGTGGCCATGGTGCGAGCCTCGCCGCGGAACCGCTCACCGAAGTCCGGGTCGTCGAGCAGGGCGGGGAGCAGGCTCTTCACCGCGACCGTCCGGCCGAGCACCTGGTCGGTGCCGCGCCAGACGTCGCCCATGCCGCCGCTGGCGATCCGCTCGTCGAGACGGTAGCGGTTGCCGAGCCGCACACCGGGGCTGAGCATGTCAGCGACCCCCTGGGTCGGCGATGGCGGCCTTCATGATCTGGCCGGCGATCCGAGCGGCCTCGCCGCTACCGCCGGGGCCGGCCTGCTCCAGGACGACGCAGACAGCGGAGACCGGGTTGCCGTTCTTGTCCATTGCGAAGCCGATGAACCAGCCGTGGTCGGGCCGATCCGGGGCGGACTGGGCGGTGCCGGTCTTGCCGCCGACCGTGTAGCCGTTGATCGCGGCCTTCCGCCCGGTGCCGTTCTGCACCACGCTGACCATCATCTCGCGCAGGTCGGTGGCGACCTGCGGCTCGACGGGCTGGCGCAGCTTCCGCGCATCGGCAGTGTAGTAGCTGGTGGTCCGGTCGGGAGCGAGCAGCTGCCGCACCAGGTACGGCCGCATCTGGCTGCCGTTGTTGGCGATCGAACCGGCGATCATGGCGCCTTCGAGGGGCGTCATCCGAACGTTGTTCTGGCCGATCGAGGACTGGGCCAGTGCGGCCGGGTCGGTGCTGCCGTCCTGGTTCTGCATGGTCCCGGTCCGACTGGCAGCCGTGGGCAGGCCGCCCTCGCCGAGCTGGCCGACGGTCAGGTCTTCCTGCTCAAAGCCGAACTGCCGGGCCTTCTCCTTGACAGTCTCGGCGCCGAGCCGCACGCCGAGCTGGGCGAAGCCGGTGTTGCACGACTCGGTGACCGCCTCCAGCAGGGTGACCTGCCGGGTCGGGCAGATCGACGGATCGGCGTTGCGGATCGGAGTGCCCGAGGTCGGCGCGGTGTAGCTGGGACCGGCCGGGATCTGGGTGGACTTGGTGACGCCATTCTCCAGCGCCGCCGCCGCCACCACGATCTTGAAGGTGGAGCCCGGCGGCAGCGTCTCGGCCAGCGCGCGGTTCTTCAGCGGTTCGGCCGGGTCCTTCTCCAGCTTGTTGTACGCCGCCGCTGCCTCGTTGGTGTCGTGGCTGGCCAGCGGGTTCGGGTCGAAGCTCGGCATGGAGACCAGCGCCTGGATGGCACCGCTGCGCGGGTCGATGGCGATCGCCGCGCCCCGCTTCGCACCCACCTCGTTGTTGCGCAGCTGGTCGTACGCCACGTCCTGGGCCCGCTTGGAGAGTGTGAGCAGCACGTTGCCGCCGCCGGTGTCGTCGCCGGTGAACATGTCCTTCAACCGGTCGCCGATCAGCTGGTCGCTGGTGCCGGCCAGGAAGTCGTTCTCCACCTGCTCGATGCCCTGGTCGGCCAGGTTGACCGGCTTGTAGCCGAGCACGTGGGCGTACTTGGCGCCGCTGGGATAGGTGCGCCGGAACTTCAGGTTGCCGGTGGTCTCCTTGCTCGTGGCCACGGCCGTGCCGCCAGCCTCGATGTTGCCGCGCTTGCGGTCGTACTCGGCGACCTGGACCCGACCGTTGTAGTCGCTGGTCCGGTATTCGTCCGCCTTGTAGGCCTGGATCCAGTTGAGGTTGGCGAAGAGCAGACCGAACAGGACCATGACGACGACGCCAACGCGGCGCAGGGGTGCGTTCACGGCTTGATCACCTCCGTGGGAGCACCGTGCAGCTGCTCGGGCGGGCCGCCGCTGGGACGAGCCGCCTTGCCGCCGCCTCCTCCGGTCACCGGTCGACGGGCGCCGTCGGAGACCCGCAGCAGCACTGCGATGAGCAGCCAGTTGGCCATCAGCGACGACCCGCCGGCGGACAGGAACGGGGTGGTCTGACCGGTCAGCGGGATGAGCTTGCTGATCCCACCGACGATCACGAAGACCTGGAGGCCGAGGGTGAACGCGAGACCGCCGGCGAGCAGCTTGCCGAACGAGTCCCGTACCGCCAGCGCGGCGCGCAGCCCGCGCTCCACGATGAGCAGGTAGACGACCAGCAGCGCGGACAGGCCGAAGAGGCCGATCTCCTCACCGATGCCGGCGAAGATGAAGTCGTTCTGCACCTCGGGCAGGATCTCCGGCTGGCCGCCGCCCGGCCCCGCACCGAAAAGCCCGCCAGTGCCCAGGGCGAGCAGGCCCTGCACGAGTTGGTAGCCCTTGTTGGTCGGGTCGGCGAACGGGTCGAGCCAGATCTCCGCCCGCACGTAGAAGTTGGCGAACGGCCCGCCGACCGTCGAGCCGAGGACGTAGGCGAGGTACGCGCCGCCGAAGAAGAGGACCAGGCCGATCAGCAGCCAGCTGACCCGTTCGGTGGCGATGTAGAGCGTCACCACGAACATGCCGAAGTAGAGCAGCGAGGTGCCCAGGTCCTTCTCGAAGACCAGCACCAGGACGCTGATCAGCCAGACGCCGACCACCGGCCCGAGGTCGCGGCCGCGCGGGAAGTCGATGCCGAGGAAGCGCCGGCTGGCCAGCGACAGCACCTCACGCTTGCGCACCAGGTAGTAGGCGAAGAAGACCAGCAGCGCCAGCTTGGCGAACTCACCCGGCTGGATGGAGAAGCTGCCGACCCGGACCCACAGCTTCGCGCCGTTGATCTCGGAGATGCTCGACGGCAGCACCGCCGGAATCATCACCAGCACGATGCCGGCCAGCCCCAGGGTGTACGCGTACCGCGAGATCGACCGGTGGTCGCGCATGATCGCGAGCAGGGCGGCGGCGAGGATCACCGCACCGAGCGTCCAGGCCAGCTGACGCCCGCCCTGCCCCGCGAAGACGGCCAGGCTCTCCCGCTCGGCCACCGGGGCGTCGCCCAGGTCGATCCGGCGCAGGAAGCCCACCCCGAGCCCGTTGAGCAGGGCCACCGCCGGCAGCAGCGCCGGGTCGGCGAACGGGGCGAGGAACCGGATGACCAGGTGCAGGCCGAGGAAGACCGCGCCGAGCGCGGCGGCCGGCATCCAGAAGTCCGGGGTGACCGTGTCCAGCAGGTTCGCCTCGACGGTCGCCCCGTACGCGGCCACCAGCACCATCGCGAGCAACAGCAGGTACAGCTCGGCGTTGCGGCGCGACCGCGCCAGGCGTACGCCGGATTGCTCGCCCGCGGTGGCGGGCGAGGGTGCCGGTGTGGCCGCTACGGTCACGGGTGGGGTCCTCAGGATCTCAGCCGACGCTCACTCAGGAGACCGGCAGCCGGCCGGGTCGAGCGCCGGCGTGGCCGAGTCGGAGGGCGTGACGTCGGGTGTGGTGGTCGCGCCGGCCCCACCGAGAGCGGTGGTGGCACCGGCGGTCGGGCTTGCGCTGACGACCCCGTTGGGGGTCGGCGACGCGTTGGCGCTCGGGCTGCCGTTCGGGGTCGGCGTCGAACCGACCGGGGTCGGCGTCGGCGTCGGCGTGTTGACCCCGGCCGCGGTCGGGTCGAGCGGGCAGAGCGGCTTCAGGTTGGGGTTGCTCGGCGTGTCGCTGGTCAGCTCGGCGAGCTGACGCTCGGCGTCCGGCTCACTCTTGGCCCTGATGCCGACCTTGACGGTGTCCTGTGCGGCGACCGTGAGGTCGTCCAGGCGGGTGCCGCTGCGGCGGTGCACGCTGGACAGGTCCATCCCGGCGATCTGACCCTGGACACCGCGGAAGACGGCAACCTGGCCCTCTTCGGTGGCTCCCACGTAGTACTGCCGCTGGGTGTAGGTCCAACCACCGAACGCCGCACCGCCGACGATCACCAGCAGGGCCAGCGCCATGGCGGCGGTCCGGACCGGGCGTCGCTTGGGCCGGTCGGCGTCATCGTCGGAGACCGCCGGCTCCTCGGGCGCGGCCGGACGCGGCGCGGAGAGCGCCGAGGCTCGGGCGGCTGGAGTCGAGTCGTCGGCGGAGGTCGCCATGCCCCGGTCCCGGGCGGCGGCGCCGCCCACGATCGGGGTCGCCTCGACGATGTCCTGGTCCGTTGCGTCGGCGATGATCACCGTGATGTTGTCCGGCCCACCGCCGCGCAGCGCGAGCTGCACCAGCCGTTCGACGCACTGCTGCGGGTCGGTGTACTCCCGCAGGGTCTCGCCGATGGTTTCGGCGCTGACCACGCCCGAGAGGCCGTCGCTGCAGATCAGGTACCGGTCGCCGGGCATGACCTGGCGGACCGAGTATTCCGGGTCGATGTCCCGACCGTCGAGGGCGCGGGTGAGCAGCGACCGCTGCGGGTGACTGCTCGCCTCCTCGGCGCTGATCCGGCCTTCGTCGACCAGCATCTGGACGTAGGTGTCGTCCTTGGTGATCTGCGCGAACTCGCCATTGCGCAGCAGGTAGGCCCGCGAGTCGCCAATGTGGACCATCCCCAGCTTGCTGCCGGTGAAGAGGGTCGCCGTCAGCGTGGTGCCCATCCCCTCCAGCTGTGGGTTGGCGTCCACCGTGTCGCGGAGTTGTTGGTTGGCGGTGCCCACGGCCGAACGCAACGCATCGACGAGAGCGTCCCCCGGGACGTCCTCGTCGAGCGGCGCCATGGCACCGATGACGATGTTGCTGGCGACGTCACCGGCGGCCATACCGCCCATGCCGTCGGCAACGGCGAGTAACCGCGGCCCGGCGTAGACGGAGTCTTGATTGCCGTCTCGGATCAGACCGCGGTCGCTGTGGGCCGCATAGCGCAGGGTCAGAGTCATGGCCGTAATTCGAGGGAAGTGCGGCCGATCCGGATCGGCACGCCGAGGGGGACGGGGGTTGGTCCGGAGACCTTAGCGCGATCGAGGTACGTGCCGTTAGTCGAGCCGAGGTCCTCGACGTACCACTGCCCTTCACGCGGCACGAGCCGGGCGTGTCGCGCGGAGGCGTAGTCGTCGGTGATGACCAGGGTGGAGTCCTCAGCCCGACCGATGGTGATCTGCGCTTCACCGAGAGTGATTTTGGTGCCGGCCAACTGACCGGCCGTCACCACCAGTTGATGCGCCGCTCTGCCCCGTTTCACCTTCGCTGGCTTGGCCGCCTGCCCCGTCGAGGCGCCCACGGCGCGCGGCGCGGCCACCAGACGACCGGACCGGGCGCCCGCGAAGAGGTCCCTGCGGATCACACCGACCACCGTGAACACGAAGATCCACAGCAGGATCAGGAACCCGAACCGGGCAACGGTGATGACCAGTTCCGGCAAGGCGGGTCAGCCGTCCACGCGGAAGGTCAGCGTCGTCGTCCCGAGCTGGACCATGTCACCGGGGTTGAGCGCGACGGCGGAGACCCGCTGCCCGTTCACCATGGTGCCGTTGGTCGAACCCAGGTCGGTCAACACGACCTGGCCGCCGTCGAAATCCAGCCGGGCGTGTCGCCGGGAGATGCCGACGTCGGGCAGACGCAGGTTGGCCTGGTCGCCGCGACCGATCACCGTCGACCCCATCTGGAGGGGGTAGGTGCGCCCGTCGCCGGAGACCAGCCGCACGTTGCGACCGCCACCGTGCCCGGGCGGCGGGCCGTAGCCACCGCCCTGGTCGTACGCGGGGTAGGCGGGCGGGCCGGCGTCGTAGCCGGGCGCCGACACCGGGGCGACCTCGCCACCGGTGTAGACCTCGGCCGTGACACGGAACATGCCCGTGTCCAGACCCTCGCCTCGCTCGATCTCGACGATCACGTCGCCGTAGACCGTCCACGCCTGCTCGCCGATGAACTCCGCCTGCGACTGGGCCAACTCCTGGGCCAGCGCGGCGGCGTACGGCGCCAGCCGACTGTGGTCGAACGGCGAGAGATCGATCACGTAGCGGTTGGGCACCAACGTGCGCCCACCGGCCAGGATCGCCTTGTGCGCCTCGGCCTCCCGCTGCATGGCGTTGAGGATCTCCACGGGGTGGACCACCCCTTTGAAGACCTTGGCAAAGGCCCCTTCGACCAGGCCTTCCAGACGCTTCTCGAAGCGTTGCAGCACGCTCACCGGCTCCTCCTCGGGTCCCGAGGACATGATGGTATCCGGCCGGCGCGCGCGCAGCTCACACGCCGCTCGGCCGGCTGCTCTCGACCCGTTCGGAAGGGCCGCGACTGTCGTGCTAATCTTTCGTCCGCCACGAACGGTAATCGCTCGTGGCGAGCGCCAGGGACAGCGTAGTATTCCCGAGGCCCGTTGGAGACAGCGGGGGCCGGGCGGCTAGAGTGTTCCGGGTTGTGCCACGGGGATGTGGCGGAATGGCAGACGCGCACGGTTCAGGTCCGTGTGCCCGAAAGGGCGTGGGGGTTCAACTCCCCCCATCCCCACCAACGACGAGGGCTCCGCTTTATGCGGGGCCCTTCCGTCATATCGGGGCGTGCTGGACGTCACGCTATGCTCCGATGGATTCTGCCTCCGATGGACCAGGAGTGGCGTGTGAGTGTCGCGTTGGTGACAGGGTCGGGTGGTCTGATCGGCTCCGAGGCGGTCCGGCATTTCGCCGGCCTCGGTCTGGATGTCGTCGGCATCGACAACGACATGCGCCGGTACTTCTTCGGCGAGGACGGCTCCACCTCGTGGAGCCTGGAACGGCTCGGCCGTGACCTGGGTAACGCGTATACCCACTTCGCGGTGGACATCCGGGACCGGGACGGCCTGGAGCAGGTGTTCAAGAAGTACGGCTCGGACATCGCCGTGGTGATCCACAGCGCTGCCCAGCCGAGCCATGACTGGGCAGCCAAAGAGCCGTACACGGACTTCGACGTGAACGCCGGCGGCACGCTCAACATCCTGGAGAACACCCGCCGGCACGCGATCGACGCGCCGTTCATCCACTGCTCGACCAACAAGGTGTACGGCGACCGGCCCAACAGCCTGCCGCTCATCGAGCTGGAGACCCGGTACGAGCTGCCCGAGGACCACCGCTGGTACCAGGGCATCACCGAAGAGATGTCGATCGACCACTCGCTGCACTCGGTCTTCGGCGCCTCCAAGGTCGCCGCGGACGTGATGGTCCAGGAGTACGGGCGCTACTTCGACATGAAGACCGCCTGCTTCCGGGGCGGCACGCTGACCGGCCCGGCGCACTCCGCAGCCGAGCTGCACGGGTTCCTGGCCTATCTGATGCGCTGCGTCATGGAGGGCCGGACGTACAACCTCTTCGGCTACAAGGGCAAGATGGTCCGGGACGCGATCCACTCACACGACGTGCTGACCGCGTTCGAGGCGTTCTTCCGCTCCCCGCGATCCGCGGAGGTCTACAACCTCGGTGGCGGCCGGCACTCCAACACCTCGCACATCGAGGCGTTCCGGATCGCCGAGGAGATCACCGGCCAGGAGGCGCGGATCAACTACGTCGAGCAGAACCGCACCGGCGACCACCAGTGGTACGTGAGCAGCATGGCCCGGTTCGAGGCGCAGTATCCGGACTGGGAGATCACTTACGACGTGCCGATGATCCTGCGGGAAATCTACGAGGCCAACGTGGACAAGTGGGTGGCCCAGCCATGAGTGCCCGGACGAAGCGCAACGTGCTCGGCGTCCTGGTCGACGCCACCGACTACGCCACAGCGACCGACGCGGTGGTGACCGCGGCACACGAGCGGCGTCCCCTCGCGCTGACCGCGTTGGCCGTGCACGGTGTGATGACCGGGGTGCTCGACCCTGCGCACAACGCGCGGCTCAACTCCTTCGACGTGGTCACGCCGGACGGGCAGCCGGTGCGGTGGGCGCTCAACCTGCTGCACCACGCCGGGCTCAGCGACCGGGTGTACGGGCCGACCCTGACCCTGCACGTGCTGTCGCGCTTCGCTGACGAGGGGCTACCGGTCTACCTGTACGGCTCGACCGAGGAGACCCTCGCCCGGTTGATCCCGGCCCTGGAGCGGATGTTCCCGGCGCTGAAGATCGCCGGGGTGGAGCCGTCCAAGTTCCGTGCCGTCCAGCCCGGTGAGGACGCCGAGATCGCCGACCGGATCCGGTCCAGTGGTGCCCGGTTGGTGCTGGTCGGGCTCGGCTGCCCGCGCCAGGAGGTCTTCGCGTACGCCATGCGGCCGCTGCTCGACATGCCGCTGATGGCGGTCGGCGCGGCCTTCGACTACCACGCCGGCCTGCTGCGCCAGCCCCCGCCGTGGATGCAGCGTGCCGGCCTTGAGTGGTTCTGGCGCCTCGGTCTGGAGCCGAAGCGGCTCTGGCGCCGCTACGTCATCCTCAACCCGGCCTACCTGAGCCGGCTCGCCGCCCAGAAGATCGGCCTGTGGAAGGCCCGCCCGCCGGCCCCGGCCGCCGAGCGGCCGGCCACCTTCTCGGTCTGAGCCCGATCCGTACGACGCGAGGCCCCACCCGGCGTGCCGGGTGGGGCCTCGGTCGTGGAAGACCGGTCAGACGGTCAGGGTCCAGGTGTTGATGTAGCCGGTGTCGGCCGAGTAGGTGTCCCGCACCTGGAGCCGCCAGATGCCGTCGGCGGCCTCACCGGAAACGTTGGCCGTGTACGTGGCGTTCACGTTGTCGGCGCTGTCCGAGGTGCTGCTGTTCTTCAGCCGGTACGAGCTGCCGTCTGGGGCGAGCAGGTCGATGACCAGGTCACCGCGGTAGGTGTGCACGATGTTCACCGCCACGGTGGAGGCCGAGGAGGCGTTGCGACCGCAGCCGGAGATGGTGATCGAGCTGGTCACCGCCGAGCCGGCGTCCGGGATCGACACGTCGGTGCCGTTGGTGCCGGTGCAGCCGGTGGGCGGCGGCGGGGTGCTGCCGGTGCCCACGTAGAGCAACAGGTTCGGCGAGCCCGAGCCGGGGTTGCTCACCACGTTGGGGGTGGCGTTGGCCACCAGTTGGTTGCGGACCTGAGCCGGGGTCCAGCTCGGGTTGGCGCTGGCCACCAGGGCCGCCGCTCCGACCACGTGCGGGGTGGCCATCGAGGTGCCGCTGATGGTGTTGGTAGCGGTGTTGCTGTTGTACCAGGCCGAGGTGATCGACGAGCCGGGCGCGAAGATGTCCAGGCAGGTGCCGACGTTGGAGAACGACGACCGGGCGTCCGTGTTGGTCGTCGAGCCCACCGTGATGGCTTCCGTGGTACGCGCCGGCGAGGTATTGCAGGCGTTCGCGCCGTTGTCGTTGCCGGCCGCCAGGCCGTACGTGACACCCGAGGCGATCGAGTTGCGGACGGCGTTGTCCAGTGAGCTGTTCGCGCCGCCGCCGAGGCTCATGTTCGCCACCGCCGGCTTGATCGCGTTCGCGGTGACCCAGTCGACGCCGCCGATCACACCCGCGTTGGTGCCACTGCCGGAGCAGTTCAGCACCCGTACGCCGACGAGTTGGACGCCCTTGGCCACCCCGTACGCGGACCCGCCGACTGTGCCGGCCACGTGCGTGCCGTGCCCGTTGCAGTCGTCGGCCGACCCGCCGTCCACCGCGTCGTAGCCGGAGGTGGCCCGGCCGCCGAAGTCGTTGTGGGAGAACCGGATGCCGGTGTCGATGATGTAGGCGTGCACGTTGCTCGCCGTGTTCGGGTAGGTGTAGGAGCTGTCCAACGGTCGGTTGCGCTGGTCGATCCGGTCGAGGCCCCAGGAGGGCGGGTTGGCCTGCGTGCCGGAGATCGAGACGGTGTGGTTCTGCTCGACGTACGCCACCGCCGGGTCGGCCGCGATCCGCGCCGCCGCGCTCGCGTTCACAGTGACCTCGAAGCCGCGCAGCGCCGCACCGTAGGTGCGGGCCACCGTGCCGCCGTGGCGGCCGGAGAGCCGCTTCGCGGTGTCGCCGACCCGGTCCCGGGCCACGGCGCTGTCCTTGAGTACGACGATGTAGCTGTCCGGCACGGCGGTGGCTCCGCCGGCGGCCCGAACCACACCCACGGGTTCCGCGGCCAGGGCTGGGGTACCGACGGCGAGCACGGTCGCCGCGGCCACCCCGATCAGTACGGACCTTCGTGGAAGACCCATTTCCTACCTCCCTCTGACCGGCAGTGGAACGTGACCACCGGTCCCAACATCAATCGACACTCGCCGATCTAGCTGAGGGTAAGTCAGGCGTCGGGCAGTTGAACATGTCGAAACGGCCATACCTTCGAGTGATGACCCCCCTACGGGCCCGGCGTCCGGGGCGAACGGGGGACACGCCCGGATTCGCCTCGCCAGGATTCGGGAAAGACTCTCGAACATGGAGAGTCAGCTCACCATCCTGCTCCCGGTCGCCGCCGTCTGGCTGGCCGCCGGCGTCGTTGCCGACGGCCTTCCCCGGCTGCGCAACACCCGCATGCTGCGTCGGCGTACCGGATGGTTGCTGTTGCTGGCCCTCACCGGCGTGGCGCTCACCGCGGCCGTACTCGGCGGCGGGCTGCTCAGCGCCGGCACCGCGCCGGTCGACCGGGCCGCCGCCGGGCTCACAGTGGCCGCAGGCCCGGCGCTCGTGGCGACGGTCTGCTCGGTACGACGGATCCGCCGGCTGTGGGCCGGTGCGGGCGCGTTCGCCAGTGCCCCCGCCACCCCCGCGCCGCACGGGCTGCGCGCCGCCGCGGCCCACCCGCTCGTCGGGCTGCCACTCCAGGTCACCGCCCTTGCCACGGTGCCGGCGTTGATCGCCGCTGCCGGCGCCGACCTCGGAGCCGACCCCGGCGTCACCGGGCCGGCGATCACCGTGGGCGCGCTCGCGGTGATCGCCATCGGGGTCCGGCACGCGCTGCGCCACAACCGCTTCGCGGAGCGGGCCCAGCCCTCCGTCGCAGGATCAGCGCGGGCGGCCGGCGCTCTGCACGTATAGCAGCTCCAGGATCGACCTGGTCGCCTCGAACCAGCGGTCCAGCCAGTCCTGCGAGGGCACTGTGCCCTTCGGCGGCAACTCCATCAGCAGACCACGCAGCAACGGGTGGTCAGCCAGGGACTGGGGCGGCTCCATCGGCCAGCCCGTCGGCGGGAACGACGGCTCGATCAGCGGGTTCGGGTCCAGTGAGGGCAGCGAGAGCGGAGGATCCGTCGTCTCGGAAGCACCCTCCCGCCCGCTCAACTCCTGGTCGGTCGAGACCACCTCGGTCAGAACCGTGTCCCGACGAGCGCCGCGGTACTTGCCACCGAACCGCTCCGGCTTGGCCGGACCGGTGGTGAGGTTGTCTGAACCGATCGTCGTCATCCGTCTCGCCTACTCGCTCGGTTGCGGGTCGGTGCGGCGGGTCGTCGACCAGCGCCGTACCGACCGGTTCAACGAGACGGGGACGCTCTGGCGACGGGAATCCCGACGGAACCTCGCCGCCCCGGCCGCGGCGCGACCGTCAGCCGCGCCTACTGCGGACACGACAGAGTCCCCGTCCGGCGAACCGGACGGGGACTCCAATGACCAGTCGGTCAGACCGCGCCGAACACACCACCCCGGGTGCCGGCAACGAAGGAGTGCCAGTCACCCGGTGCGAAGACCAGGGCGGGGCCCGCCTTGTCCTTCGAGTCCCGCACTCCGACCGCCCCCGTCACGTACGCCACCTCCACGCAGTTGTCACAGTTCGGCCCGCTCTTCGAGCTCTTGAACCATGCTGCCTGCGTCAGGTCCACGGGGAACCCTTTGGTCGCCATTTCCACAACGGCTCCTCTGCCAGTTTTGCGATGTGTGCGACGGACTCCTCCGGACGTATGGCCGCAGCGCGGATGTGATCGAAGATGAAGCTGTACTTCTGTAGTTCGTCGCTCTTCTCGAGGAAGAGCCCACCCGTGGCGTTCTCCGCGTACACAACATCCGGATCACCGGGCTCAGGGAAGCTGAGGATCGTGAACGTGCCGTCCATGCCGGCATGCGCACCCACCTCGAAGGGCAGGATCTGCAGCGTCACGTTCGGCAACTCGGCCACCTCAACCAACCGCTTGAGTTGACCGCGCATCACCTCGTCCCCGCCCACCGGCCGACTTACCACCGCCTCATCGAGCACCACCCACAGATCGACCGGATCGTCCTGGGTCAATAACGACTGACGGCCCAAACGGACACGCACTCTTTGATGCACCTGATCGGCGGTGAAGTCCGGCCGAGCGGCACGGATCATGGCCCCGGCGTACTCCTCGGTCTCCAGAAGACCCGGAACGACCTGCTGTTCGTACGCCCGGATCGAACTGGCCGCCGCCTCCAGCCCGACGTACGCGCCGACGAGCACCGTGCTGTAGGGGTGCCACCAGCCCTTCTGGCGGGCCTCCCGGGCGATCTGCACGAGCTCGTCGCTCTCGGCGCCCACCACCCCGTAGATCCGCAGCATGTCCCGCACGTCGCGTGGTGTGGCAGTGGTGTGCCCGGTCTCGATCCGGGAGACCTTCGACGCCGAGCACTCCAACTGTTCGGCGACCACCTCGATGGTGATCCCGGCGGACTCCCGCTGGCGGCGCAGCTCGGCTCCGAGCCGCCGCCGTCTGATGGTGGGACTGCGCCGCTCACTCATCGCGCAACCCGTGAGTCACTGGTCCCCGCCGCTGGCTGCTCGACCCCACTCGGGCTACCTCCGGTAACGCGCCACTGGGTGACACCCGCCGGGGGCGCGACCGTCGACCGGCGAGCGTTCGCGACGAAGGGGATGGTGCCGGTCCTCGGCCGGCCGCGACGGGCGAAACCGGCCCCCAGTCTGCCGCCCGGACGCGGATGGCTTCAATAGGCCTTTCGCGCGACACGCTCACGTATCGGCAAAAGTCGACGTGCAACTTGCATCAAGCACGTCCCTGATGCAGTCTGTCCGTATGGCACGGATCACTCAGCGTCTCCGTTCGGTCCCTCGGAGTGGTGACCCCACCGCTCTGCGGAAACCGGGCACGGCGCGGGCCCGGCCGACGACAACGCGACCTGCTCCGGGGTAAGGACCCCGCCGCTGCAAGCCGGCAAGCTGCGGCGGCGGGCGCGTTCCCGGAAGCAACCGGGTGGTGGTCGGGTGGCGGCACGTCACCAGCGAGGTACGGCCCGACCACCGCCATCCGCACCACCGGTTCACGAGGCACGACCCCGTCACCGGCCGAGACGTCCCCCGTTCAGGCACCGCCGGCGCAACCGCCGGCCGATCCTCCCCAGGAGCCCATGTGCTTCCCCGCACCGGTGACGTACTGCACGTGACACGCGCGGCGAGTGTCCAGTTCCTCAGGCCGATCAAGTTCCGGGTGATCCGGGTGCTCGACTGGCCGACCTATGACGGCTGGCTCTGGCTCGACGGCTACGAGTTGAACGCCGCGGGTGACGCGGTCACCCGACGGTCGATCTTCGTCCAGCGGGAAGGGCTGCAGCAACTGCAGGCCGCCCCCGAACCCCGCCCACACACCGTGCGGGCCCGCCGCCCGGTCGCGCGTACCCCGCTCCGGGTGGGCTGACCGGCCCGAACCGCCGCCGGTGGGCGTGCCGTCGCCATAGAATCGGTACGCCCACCCCGGCACCGTTCCACCCGCTCGTCCAGGACCCTGACCCTGGGATGGTCATGGTCAATCAGCCCGCCCTGCGGCGGCACCACCGCTCCCGTATCGCCTATGCCTTCGGACTCCTCGCCCTCCTCGGGGCGATGGCGACACTCCTGGTCCTCGTCCGCGACCCGGCGATGTCGTCCACCCGGCTGACCGCACCGGTGCCCGCACCGGAGATCACCGTGCTCGACTCCGACCCGCCGACGGGCGACGGTCAGTCGGTCTACGAGGAACCCGGCTGGATCGACACCGACTCCCCGGCCGACCACGCTGGTGGCGCCGACCCGACCGGGCCGGTGTCCGGCCTTGGTGCCGGCGGCCAGTCCGACGGCCGTCAGGAAATCACCGAAGCCGCCCCGGCCGGGCACAGCGCCACGGACATCCGCCGCTCCCTCTTCTGGTCCGGCGTCTTCGGCCTCGCCATCTCGCTGGCCGGCATCGGCCTCGTCGGCACCCGCCGCCGGATGTGGTGACCAGCGGTCACGGCGTGCTCGTCACAGTGGGGCTCAGCGTGGTCGGGCTCGCCCCGGTCGGCGGCTCGGCCTGCGAGATGATCAACAACACCTCGTCGTCGGTCGACACCGACGTGCCCGCCTCCGGCTCGGTTCCCACCACCGTCCCCGGTGGCAGCTCCGACGGGCGGTACACCACCCGGTAGGCCAGGCCGAGCCGAGCCAACAGCCCCTCGGCGGTGGCCTGCGGCAGGCCGGCGAGCGGTGGCACCGGCAGCTCGTCCGGCGCGTCCGTCGTCGGCGAACTGCTCGGCGACTCGCTGGTGGGCGCCGCCGACGTGGGGGCTGCGCTGGTCGGCGGGGTGCTGGGGGCACTGGTCGGCGGCCCGGACGGGGTGGACCCCGGATCGTCCGGGTCGTCATCCTGCTGGGAGCGCACCAACCAGAGCGCGCCCCCGAGCAGGGCAGCGAGCAACAGCGCCAGTACGCCCCACAGGATCGGCAACCACCACCGCCGACCACCCTGCTCCTCGACGTACCACTCACCGCCGGCGTCATCCGGTCGGGGCGAGCGCACCTCGGCCCGACCGGACCACGCCGGTGGTATCGGCGCCGTGCGGTCGGCCGGCGGACCCGGCCGGGTGCCGGCGGACCGGTCGATCGGCATGGTCTGGTCGGGCGACTGGTCGGGACGAGCCGGGACAGTCCGGTCGATCGGTGCCGTCTCGTCGGCGGCGGCTGGCGTCGGCTGCGTCGGCTCCGGGCCGTCGACGGCGGGGCCGGGCGGGGCCGGGCGGTCGGCGGCGGGCCCGGTCGGGGCCGGCCGATCAGCGGCGGAGGGCAGGGGCCGGGTCCGGTCGTCGTCGTGCTCGCCGGCGGGCGGCTCCTGGCGGTCGTCGCTCATCGCACGTCCCTTCCCGAACCCGGACGGGCGTCACGGCCCTCGACCGCCAACCTAGTCGCCTACGCCGCTATCAGTGGGGATCAGCGTGCCGAGCCGCGCCGGCTGCTGTCGAGGCAGAGCGGCGGGTACCCGCCGGGAGACCCGACCCGCCGGCCCGGAATCAGGGCGTGGGTCTTGTGGTCGGCTGGTCGCCAGAATCCGCCCCACACCAGATGCTGACCTGGTCGTTCCACCGGGCCGGGCCGTCCTCGGCGGGCTCCTGCCGGTTGACCTTCCCAGTGCGTCCGCTGACGTAGCGCGGGTAGAGGCCCTCGTCGACCAACTCGTCGGCGGCATCGGCGCAACTCTTGCCGACCACGTCCGGCACCTCGGCGGCCGGCGCCGGCCCGGCGACCTGTAGCTGCACAGTCGTCCCCCGGGCGACCTCGGTGCCCACGTCCGGTGTGGTGCCCTCGACCGTACGGCCGACGCCGCCACCGAAGACCAGCCGCCAACCCAGCCGCTGCTTGCGCAGCGTCTCCCGGGCCTGCTCGAAGTCGGTGCCGATCACCGGCGGCACGGTCAGGCCGGCCCCCTTGGTCGAGGTGGCGGAGGTCTGGACCGCCGACGGTGCCGGTCGGCCGCTGCTCGGTCGGGGTGCGGTGCTCCGGCTGGTCGGCGTGCCAGCCGTGGTCGCGACGGCCACTGGATCACCAGAGGGTGCGTCGTCCTCGCCGGCCAGCAACCAGCCGCCGGTCGCGCCCACCGCGGCGAGCAGCACCGCCGCCAACCCACCACCGAGCACGACGCTGGCCCGGCCCGCACCGCCACCGGCGGCACCCTGCTGGCCCGTGTTCGTATCCGTCATAACGCCCACCGCCTCATCACCGGCGACCGTACCGCCCGCCGCCCAATCCGCCGCACCGGCGGTCCATACCGGCGGGTCGTTGCGACTCGCCGCGCCGACGACGGGACGTTACGCTGCCCGGCATGGCCAGACAGGGCTGGGGAGTGTCGATCGCGACGGCGATCGGGGTCGCTGCCGGCGCGGGTGCCGCACAGCTGGGCTTCGGCTACGGGCTCGGCGTCATCACCTGGACGCCCACCGATGCCGGTGCGACCGATACAGCCTGGGCGGACGGCCTCGCCTGGGCCACGTGGCTCGCCGCCAGCTCGACGGTCCTCGGCGCGGTCTGCGCGCAGCGGCTGCACCAACGGAACGTCCCGGCGAAGAGCGTGATCTCTCCGGAAACGTCGCCCGCCGGTGTTGCCCGCCACGAGGGCCCGCAGCTCGACGATCGGAGGTCGGCGTACGAGAGCCCAGTCGACGGGCCTCCACCGGCCGTCGACACCGACCGGCCGGAGACGGTAGACACGCCACCACCGGTGGCCGAGCCGCCGGTCCACGACCGAGGTGGCCTGCTGCGCCGGGTGACCCTGGCGCTTGGCGCCGGGCTGGGCGGGCTGGTCACGGTGCTGTTGATCGCGGTACCCGCGCGGGTCGCGACCGGCGCGGACACCGGCGCCCCGCAACGGACGGCCGCCGTACAGGCGACGCTGGGCATCCTGATCGGCGTCCTCGTCGCGATCTGGGCGCTTCGCTCCCGAGCCGCCGCTGTCAACGTGACCGCCACGGCCGCCTGGCTCTGGCTGCTCGCGGTGATCTCCGTGATCGACGGGGTACGCGTCGGACGAGGGCTGACCGGCGCGCAACTCGGCACCTGGCAGTTCGACCCGGACCACGCCCGGTACTGGATCGGGGGCCAGCTCTACTGGCCCGGTGCGCTGCTGGCACTGGTGCCCGCGCTGCTGATCGGCGTACTGGCCGCCCGGCGGTCCGCCCGCTCGGGCGGGCACCGCGTGGGTGCGGCGGCTTCCGGCGCGGCGGGCCCGGTGCTCGTCGCGCTCGCCTACCTGACCACCCTGCCGCACTGGTCGACGCTGGGCCCCGCGCAGCTGTCCACCCAGCTGATCGCCCCGTACGCGGTGATCGCCGGTATCGGCGGCTCGGTGCTGGCCGCCCGCCTCGGCGAGCGAAGCGAACGGAACCGCCCGGCCGGACAGAGCCGCTCGGCCGAGCTGAGTGCGGTGGCTCGGGACACGGTGGCCGACCCGGCCCCGATTGCCGAGAGCGAGCCCGCGCCGCCGGTCTCCGGCTCGACGGCCGAAACCGCAGCCTCGACGGCCGGCTCCACGGCCTCGACGGCCGGCTCCACGGCCTCGACGGCCGGAACCTCAGCGCGTCGCAGAAGGGCCGACGCCCCCCCGCAGACACCTCGGACGGGCTCGCTGCCGGGCGATGCCACCGCCGTACCGCAGGTTCCCGCCCCGCGTACGGACCCGGACCTCGCGGATCCCGCCGGCCGTCCCACCGAAGCAACGGCGGCAGAGGACCTGACCCCCACCAGCCGGCGCACCCGAGCAGCTCGCCGCACCACCCGCCCCACCACCGACTAACCCCCGACCCACCCTGGGCCCCCAACCCACCCTGCGCCCCCGACCCACCCTGTTGATCATGAAGTTATTGCCACCTCGCTCGGCGTGTCATGGCAATAACTTCATGATCAACGCGTTCGAGGCGGGGGGTCAGGTGGTTGGCCAGGTGTGGACGGGTTGGTTGGTGCGCTGGAGTTCGGCGTAGCGCTGGACCATGTGGTGTAGCGCGGCCGTCCGGTCCATGCCGTGGTGCCGCTCCGCCGCCCACACCGCCTCGGTCTGCCACGCGGCGCCGTTGCGGCCGGTACGGCAGCGCTGCTCGATGATGCCGAGCAGCCGGTCCCGCTGCGCCGGGGCGACACCGAACCCGTCCAGCCCGGTGGCGGCGGTGGGCAGCAGTTGGTCCAGGACCAGCTTGGTGACCGGCACGTCGCCGAGCCCGGGCCAGTGCAGCACGGCGTCGAGGCCACGTCGGGCGGCGGCGTGGAAGTTCTCCTCGGCGGAGCTGAAGGTGAGTTGACTCCAGATCGGGCGGTCGGCCTCGGCCAGACCGCGTACCAGCCCGAAGTAGAAGGCCGCGTTGGCCAGCATGTCCACCACCGTCGGGCCAGCCGGCAGCACCCGGTTCTCCACGCGCAGGTGGGGGCGGCCGTTCATGATGTCGTACACCGGACGGTTCCACCGGTAGACGGTGCCGTTGTGCAGCCGCAGCTCCCCGAGCTGTGGCACACCGCCGGCGTGCAGGACCTCCACCGGGTCCTCGTCCTCGCAGATTGGCAGCAGCGGCGGGAAGTACCGCACGTTCTCCTCGAACAGGTCGAAGATCGAGGTGATCCACCGTTCGCCGAACCACACCCGTGGCCGTACGCCCTGGGCCTTCAGCTCGTCCGGGCGGGTGTCGGTGGCCTGCTGGAACAGGGCGATCCGCGTTTCGGCCCACAGTTGGCGGCCGTACAGGAAAGGGCTGTTCGCCCCGACCGCCACCTGCACCCCGGCGATGGCCTGGGACGCGTTCCAGTAGTCGGCGAAGCTGTCCGGGGCGACCTGGAGGTGGAACTGGAGGCTCGTGCAGGCGGCCTCCGGGGCGATCGAGTCGGTGTGCGTGCGCAACTGCTCGACGCCGCGAATGTCCAGCTCGATGTCCTCGCCTCGGGCGCCGACGATCTGGTCGTTGAGCACCCGGTAACGCTCGTTGGTGGAGAGGTTGTCCTCGACCAGGTGCCCCTCGGTGAGGGTGGGCAGGATACCGACCAGGACGATCTTCGCGTCGGACCTGGCGGCACGCTCGTCGGCCCGGGAGAGGCTGCCCCGCAGGTCGTGCTCGTAGTCGGCGAAGCCGGTGCCCTCGATCAGTCGGGGCTCGGCGTTGAGTTCCAGGTTGAACTGCCCCAACTCGGTCTGGAAGAGGGGGTCCGCGATGTCGGCGAGGATCTCCTCGTTGCGCATCGCCGGCTCGGCGGCCGAGTCGACCAGGTTGAGTTCGATCTCCAGGCCGGTCATCGGCCGGTCGGCGTCGAAGCCGAAGTCGTCCAGCATCAGGGCGAAGACGTCCAGGCATCGCCGCACCTTCTGCCGATATCGGACGCGATCATCCCGGGTGAAGGCGCCCTCTGAGACGTCCCTGCCCATGTGTCCTCCCGACAGCCGGCGCGGTCGGGATCCTGCCGTCCCGGAAGCGCTTTGTGAAGCATCCACGGTAAGAGCGCCCACCTGACCGGGGCCAGAGGCCGACGACGGTGATCCGACGTCGACCGGGGCGGACGCGCTCGTGGCGCCATCTGTACCCCGTCGTCGACCGGCTGGACCCGATTGCGGTGCGAACAAGCCGTGACAATTACCACCAGTGGGAACGACGCAGGGCCCGCGCCGACGTGCGGCGCGGGCCCTGCGTACCGGATCGCCGGGAGGATTCCCCCTGCCCTCCGGCGATCCTCGGGGATCAGGCCTGACGGACGGCCTCGCCCTCGATCTCGATCTTGATCTTGCGGCTGACCAGCACGCCCCCGGTCTCCAGGGCGACGTTCCAGGTCAGGCCGAACTCCTCGCGGTCGATCTCGGTGCTCGCGGAGAAGCCGAAGATGTCCTGGCCGAACGGGCTGCGGCCGACACCCTCGAACTCCACCTCCAGCTCGACCGGGCGGGTGACGTCCTTGATGGTCAGCTCACCGGTGAGCACGAACTCGCCGCCGCGGCGGGACTTGACCCCGGTGCTGCGGAATTCGAGCGTCGGGAACTTCTCGGCGTCCAGGAACTCGGGGCTGCGCAGGTGCGCGTCCCGGTCGGCCTGGGTGGTGTCGACGCTGGCGGCCTGAATGGTGGCGACGACCGACGACTGCAGCGGGTCCTCGGCGACGGTGATGGTGGCGGTCGCCTCGTTGAACTCACCGCGAACCTTGCTCACCATCATGTGCCGGGCAACGAAGCCGACCCGCTTGTGCGCCACGTCGAGCGCGTAGGTGCCGGCCGCCGGGATCGTGAGGCCGTCCCAGTCGCGGGTAACCGCATCGATGCTGCTGGTCATGCTGCTGTCCTCCAGGAGATTGTTTAGTAGCCCAACGACTGCTTGAGCAAATATAACCTCAACAACATTCCCCGTGTCAAGCACTGGTATGATGAACGGGTGACCAACGTCTTCGACGATCCCCGGATCACCGCCGTCGGCCTGCTCTTCGAGGCACACGCCGGGCTGTCAGCCCGGTTCAACGCCCAACTCGAGGAGCACGGCCTCTCCGCGGTCGAGTTCGAGGTCATCACCCGACTGGCCCGCTCGCCGGGCAACCAACTACGCATGACCGACCTCGCCGCACAGACCTCCCTGTCGACCAGCGGAGTGACCCGTGTGGTGGACCGAATGGAGCGCGACGGGTTGCTCACCCGCCGGGCCTGCCCGAATGACCGACGCAGCTCGTACGCGGTGGTCACTGCCGCCGGGATGCAACGCCTGAACGAGACGCTGCCCGGGCATCTGCAGATGATTGAGCAGTGGTTCACCGGGCAGCTCGACCCCGAGGCGCTGGCGGCCCTCCTCGACGGGTTGCGGCGGGTCCGCGACGCCGCGCATCCGTGCGCCACCGCCGGCAGTGTCGACGTCAGTCCGGAGCAGGTCGCCGCCACCGACAACGCCACCCGACGGCACTGATCAGCACCCGCCGTCGGGCGGCGGCAGCGGCAGAAAGACCGGCAGAAATGACCCAGCCAAGCTGGAGGATTCGGTCCAAGCCGACTTTCTGCCACCGCGCCGGTGGCAGGCTTCCCGCACCGGGGATCACCGGGGGGTGACGGCGCGGGCGATCAGCGAGGGGTAGCACCAAAGGGGGCTCTTCGCCCGCGCCACTCTCCCGTCGCGATCTGCTCGGGGAGAGCGCAGGCTACTGAGCCGGTCCGCCTCGGGCGGCGATCAGCGCGTAGAGCAGGCCCGACTCCTGCGGCAACAGCCGGATGCCGCAGTCCGCACAGACCCGGTCCAGTCGATCGAGCACTGACGGGTCCGCAGTGCTCGCCGCCAGCCCAACCAAAGCCTCCACCACGTCGCGGCGATCCTGCCCCGCATGGTCGGCGGCGGCCGCGAACCACTCGGCAGCCAACTCCCGGTCGCCCCGGTGCAGCGCCAGGTTCCCCTCGATCAGCGCACAGAGCCCGGCCTCCGGCCCACCCCAGGCCAGCGCCGCGTCGTCCGAGCGCTGCCGCGGCACGGTCGGTCGCGCCGGCAGCGCCTCCACGCCCCCGGCGCGCAGCTCGGTCAGCACCTCGGTCGCCTCAGCGGCTCGCCCGTCCTGGGCGAGCGCCAGCCCGACGGTCCCGAGCACCCGACGGCGACGCCCGGGATCACCCAACTCGGACAGGGCCGCGATCGCCCGCCGGCCACGATCGATGGCGTCCGCGTACCAGCCCTCCAGTCGGGCGACCTCGGCTCGATTGGCCCAGCCCAGCACCCGCAGTCGCTGCTCCCCACTCTCGGCGGCGAGTCGGTCCACCGCGGCGAGCCGGCGGCGGGCGGCGGCCAGATCGCCCACGCGGATCTCGTGCCAGGCGAGGCTGTTCTGGGCCACCGCCAGGTCCCGGGTCCGCCCGTTGCGGGCCGCCAACCGCAGCAGCGCCTCGGCCTGCTCGCGAGCCTCGTCCTGCAGCCCGACGGAGATAAGCAGGGTGCCGAGCACGTTTCGCGCCTCCAACTCTCCGGTGACGTCGCCAGCCTGCCGGAAGGTGTCCAACGCCGCACGGGCCGTCGACAACTCCTCGGCGCCCGCGCCGTGCTCCGCCGCGAGCCGGGCGACCCCGAGGGCGGCCCAGGCACGCAGAAGAGAATCGGCGTCGGCGGTCCGCGGGTCCGCCAGCAGCCGCCGTAACCACTGCCGCCCGACGACGTCGCGTCCGCGGAACCGCCACCACCGGGTCAGGCAGGCCGCCAGCCGCAGCGCGGTCAACGGGTCGTCGGTAGCCGCGTGGGCCAACGACGAGCTGATGTCGCTGCTCATCTCGTCCAGCCGGCGCACCGCGTCGGGTAACCGTGGGCCGATCAGGTCGGTGGCGGTACGGGCCACCAGGCGCGCGATGACTTCCGCGTGTCGACGGCGGATGCAGGTCAGCTCACCTGCACCGGCCGCCTGCTCGACGGCGTAGTCACGGACCGCGTCGAGCAGCCGGAACCGGAACGACCCGGTTCCGCGTACGCTCAGCAGTCCCAACTCGACGAAGCGGTCCAACAGTGGAACCGGGTCGATCGCCACAGTGCCGTCCCGGTCGGCCTCGTCGGCGAGCATCTCCTCGGCCAACTCGACCGACCACCGGTTGCCGAAGACGGCCAGTTGCCGCAGCGCGGCCTGTTCGTCCGACGCCAACAGGCGGTAGCTGAACGCCACCGCATCCCGCAGGGTGACGGCGACCGAGACCGCCGCACGGGTGTCGGGTCCGCTCGTCCGGCTGCTGAGCGGCTCCGGTGCGTCCCAGGCCGGGTGGGCGGACGCGTCGGCGGGAGTGGCCAGGTCGAGCACCCGGTCGCCGTACCGGTCGAGCAGTTCGGTGAGGTCGAGGAGACGGCCCCGGGCGGCCATCAGCTCGATGGCCAACGGCAGCCCACCCAACCGGCGCACCAATGCGGCGAGCGCAGGCAGCTCAGCGGGGGTGGGTGGCTCGCGGCGGACCTGAGCGAGCCGGGCGGTGAACAACGCGACCGCCGGCCACGATTCGAGCCCGGAGTGCTCGGCCTCCGCTGGTGGCACGTCGAGCGGTGCGACCGGCCAGACCCGCTCACCGGGCAACCCGACCGGGTGCCGCCCGGTGACCAGCACCCGCAGCGAGGGCAGTGCGCCGAGCAACCGGTGCACTGTCGCGGCCACCGGGCCCGGGGCGCGCTCCACCGCGTCCATCACCAGCAGCGTCGGCCGCCCGGCGAGCAGCGCCACGAGTTCGGACAGGCGTGCCACGCCGAGCATGGACATCGAGGCGGCGAGCACGTCCGGACCGTCTGCGCCTTCGCCCACCAGCACCCCGGCGACACCGGCCGGGTGAGCGGCGGCCACCCGGTGCGCCACCGACGTCGCCAGGGCGGTCTTGCCGACGCCGGCCAACCCGACGAGGCTGACCAACCGGGGTCCTCGCTCCGCGGTCAGCATTCCGGCCAGCTCGGTGAGGTCGCGCTCCCGGCCGATCAACGCGACCGGCGGCGGGAGCGCGACCGACGGGTCGGCGGGTGCGGCCGCCGACGTGGCGTTGCCGCCGACCGCGAACGTCGTCGAGGTGGCGTCCGGCGAGGCTGGTTCGGCACCGGCGCCGCGGGCCGCTGCCAGGAACGCCGCCCGACTGGTGCCGGTCAGCGCCAGCGCCCCGGCGAGCAGCTCGACAGTGGTGCGTTGTGGCCGGATCGACCGGCCACGCTCCAGATCACGCACTGTCCGCACACCCACCCCGGCCCGGGACGCCAGCTCGGCCTGGGTGAGGCCGGCGGAGCGTCGATGCCCGCGGAGCAGCTCCGGCAGAGTGGTACGTCCAGCCGGGCTCCGCGACCAGTCATGATCCGGAGTCATGGGCACGAAGAGTACGGATGGACTCCGACCGTCGGCAGTCGAACGTCGGGCTACTGACGCCCGCTCGCCGAAACCCGACAGCCGTACGGACAGTCCGTCCGGGACGACCGGCCGATCAGTTCGGCTGGGCCACTCAGAGGCCCAGATCCCGGGCGATGATCATGCGTTGCACCTCACTGGTGCCCTCGCCGATCTCCAGGATCTTGGAGTCACGCCAGAACCGGGCCACCGGATACTCGTTCATGAAGCCGTACCCGCCGTGGATCTGGGTGGCCTCCCGGGCGTTGTCCACAGCGATCGTGCTGGCGTGCAGTTTGGCGATGGCGGCCTGCCGCTTGAACGGCTCGCCGGCCAGCATCCGCGTGGCGGCGTCGTAGTACGCCAGGCGAGCGGTGTGTGCCTTCAGCTCCATGTCGGCGATCTTGAACTGGATGGCCTGGTTGGCGCCGATCGGCTGTCCGAAGGCGTGCCGCTCCTTCGCGTACTTGATCGACTCGTCGACACAGCCCTGCGCGAGGCCGACGGCGAGCGCGGCGATGGCGATCCGGCCCTCGTCGAGGATCCGCAGAAACTGCGCGAAACCCCGACCCCGCGCGCCGAGCAGGTTGGCGGCCGGCACCCGGCAGTCATCGAAGGTCAGCTCGTGGGTGTCCGAGGCGGTCCAGCCCACCTTGGAGTAGCCGGGCGCGACGGTGAACCCGGGCGTCCCGGTCGGCACGATGATCGTCGACAACTCCTTGGAGCCGTCCGGGTTCGTGCCGGTCACCGCGGTGACCGTGACCATGGCCGTGATGTCGGTCCCCGAGTTGGTGATGAACGCCTTCGACCCGTTGATCACCCACTCGTCGCCGTCCAGCACCGCCCGGGTCTGCGTGCCGGCGGCGTCCGAGCCGGTGCCCGGCTCGGTGAGACCGAAGCCGGCCAGCGCCTCGCCGCTGAGCAGCCGGGGCAGCCAGGTCGCCTTCTGCTCCTCGGTGCCGAAGCGGTAGATCGGCATCGCGCCCAGTGAGACCGCCGCCTCCAACGTGATGGCCACGCTGGAGTCGACCCGGGCCAACTCCTCCAGGGCCAGGCAGAGCGCGAAATAGTCGCCGCCCATGCCGCCGTGCTCCTCGGCGAAGGGCAGACCGAACAGGCCCATCTTGCCCATCTGCCGGATCACCTCGTACGGGAAGGTGTGCTGCTCGTAGTGCTCGGCGATGACCGGGGCGATCACCTCGCGGGCGAACTCCCGCACGCTCTCGCGCAGCGCCGCTTGTTCGTCGGTGAGCCGGAAGTCCATCTCATCCTCCTGTAAGGACGGTCCGCCTCGGCGCTCGTGACACCGGGGGCGGGTCGCTGTGCGGGCCCGAGTCGATGATCAGACCGGGGTGACGCCGTGCCGACGGCGGGAGAAGTGCCGATCCTTGGTACGCGCCGCCGCGAATCGACGGACCAGCTCGGTGCGCAGGTCGTGCGGCTCGACGATGGCGTCCACCACCAGCTCACTGGCCAGCCGGACGACGTCGATGTCCTGCTCGTACTCGGCCCGCTTGGCGGCGACGAAGGCCGCCCGCTCGTCCTCGTCCGCAATCGCGGCGATCTTGTTGGCGTAGACCGCGTTCACTGCAGCCTCGGCGCCCATCACGGCGATCTTCGCGGTCGGCAGTGCGATCGTGGCGTCCGGCTCGAACCCGGGGCCGGCCATCGCGTAGAGACCGGCGCCGTACGCCTTGCGGACCACCACGCAGATCTTCGGCACGGTCGCCTCGGAGATCGCGGTGATCATCTTGGCGCCGTGCCGGATGATGCCCTGCTTCTCCACCACGCTGCCGACCATGAAGCCGGGCACGTCGCTGAGGAACAGCAGCGGCACGTTGAACGCGTCGCAGAGCTGCACGAACCGGGTGGCCTTGTCGGCCGAGTCGACGAAGAGCACGCCGCCCTTGAACATCGAGTTGTTGCCGACCACGCCGACGACCTGACCGTCGAGACGGCCGAAGCCGATGGTCAACTCCTTCGCCCAGAGCGCCTGGATCTCGAAGAACGAACCCTCGTCGAGCAGGCCCTTGACGTACCGCCGCATGTCGAACGCCTGCCGCTCGCTGGCCGGCACCAACGCGGCCAGGTCGGCCTTCGCGGACGCGCCGACCGCCGGTGCGGTCGGCGGCGCCTGCGTCCAGTTCGCCGGCAGGTACGACAGGTAGGTCTTCACGACGTCGAGCGCGTCGGCCTCGGTCTTGCAGAGGAAGTGCCCCACGCCGGATTCGGCGGTGTGCACCTTCGCCCCGCCCATCGCCTCCAGGGTGGTCTTCTCGCCGGTGACCATTTCGACCATCCGGTCGGAGCCGAGGTACATGCTGGCGTTGCCGTCGACCAGCGCCACCACGTCGCAGAACGCCGGGATGTACGCACCACCGGCGGCGCTCGGGCCGAACAGCGCGCAGACCTGTGGGATCGAGCCGGAGGCGCGAACCTGGTTCCAGAAGATCTTGCCGGCGCCGCGTCGACCGGGGAAGAGATCGACCTGGTCGGTGATCCGGGCGCCGGCCGAGTCGACCAGGTAGACCATCGGCACGCCGGCGCCGTACGCCCGCTCGATGATCCTGATGATCTTCTCGACGGTGCGGGCGCCCCAGCTGCCGGCCTTGACTGTGGAGTCGTTGGCCATCAGGCAGACCTGTCGGCCATCGATCGTGGCGGTGCCGGTCACCACGCCGTCGGCGGGCAACCCCTCGGCGAGCGCGTTGGCGTAGAGGCCGTCCTCGACGAACGAGCCCTCGTCGACCAGGAGCGCGACCCGTTCACGGGCGAAGAGCTTGCCCTTGGCCGCGTTGGCCGCGTGGTACTTGTCCGCGCCGCCGGACCGGGCCCGCTTGCGCAGCTGCTCCAGTGCCTCACCGTCGAGCGTCACGCCGACTCCTCCGCCATACTGACCTGAACGATCGTTAGGCTAGCGCATCGGCGCGGTTGTCGGCGACCTACGAGCGAACCAGACAGCGAAGCCGAGAGCAAGACATTGAAAAACGTGAATACATATCGCTAGGCTCCTGGCACCCCTCCTCCCAGATCGGAGTCAGCGATGACCTCACGACTCAACCGGCTCGCCGTCGCGTTGCTCGCGACGACACTCGCCACCCTCGGCATCACGGTCGCCAACCCGTCGCCCGCGTCCGCCGCCATGACCATCTGCTACAACACCAGCCAGGCGGGAAGCTACGCCAGCGTCGCCAACCAGGCCGCCTCGATCTGGAACAACGCCACCGTCAACCTGACGCTCTCCGCCAACTGCGGCTCCAACCTGCGCATCTACCGGATCACCGGCGGCGGCTCGTACGCCCAGCGGACCAGCCTCGGCAACGGCCGGGTCTACATCGACACCCAGCAGGCCGCCCAGTACAGCGTGCTGCGGATCATGACCCACGAGATCGGGCACATCCTCGGCCTGCCGGACAACTACAACGGAAACTGCGCCCTGCTGATGTCCGGCGGCAGCGCCGGCACCAGCTGCACCAACGCCTACCCGAGCTCCGCCGAGGCGAGCCGGGTGAGCAACCTCTTCGCCGGCACGTTCAGCGCCACGGACCGCAGCGCGGACATCTTCCGCGACAGTTGGCCGAGCGCGCTCACCTCAGTGAGCTGATCGACCTGGCACGTGGAAGGGGCCGGCGCGTGCGTCGGCCCCTTTCGTCGCGCCTTCAGCCAGGCAGCGGCGTCAGCCGGGTACGCGGGCCGGCCCGCAGCACACCGGACGGCAGCTTCTTGCCGAGCAACTCCTCGGCCAGCTCCGCCGCCTCGATCAGGGCCGGCAGGTCGATGCCGGTGTCGATGCCCATGTCGTGCAGCATGTGCACGGCCTCCTCGGTGGCCAGGTTGCCGCTCGCTCCCGGCGCGTACGGGCAGCCACCGAGGCCACCGACGCTGGCGTCGAACTCGGTCACCCCCAGCTCCAACGCGGTCAGCAGGTTGGCCAGCGCCGTACCCCGGGTGTTGTGGAAGTGCAGCAGGACCGGCACGTGCGCGTTGCTGTCGCGTACCGCGGTCAGCAGCTCGCGGACCCGACGTGGGGTCCCCATGCCGGTGGTGTCGCCGAACGCGACCCGGTCCGCGCCGTCGCGGACCACCCGGTCCACGATCCCGGCCACCCGCTGCGGGTCGATGTCCCCCTCGTACGGGCAGCCGAAGCTGGTCGCCACGATCACCTCGACCCGCGCCGACGCACCGTGCAGCAGGTCGATCAGCTCGGCGATGTCGTCCAGCGACTCGTCCGTGGACCGGTTGACGTTGCGCCGGTTGTGGGTGTCGCTGGCCGAGACCACCACCTCGATCTCGGTGAATCCGGCGGCGAGGGCCCGCTGGGCGCCTCGGGTGTTCGGCACCAGCGCGGAGTACCGCACCCCGTCGGCCTTCACCGCCCGCTGCCACACCTCGTCGGCGTCGGCCATCTGCGGGATCGCCTTGGGGTGCACGAACGACACCGCCTCGATTCGGCGTACGCCGGTGCCGGAGAGGGCGTCGAGCAGCCGCACCTTGGCGTCGGTCGGGATCGGGTCCTCGTTCTGCAACCCGTCCCGCGGCCCAACCTCGCGGATCGAGACGGAATCTGGCAGGTCCGCCATAAGGGGTCACCTCACTGTGACGAAAGCAGCGCTTAGGGGGTCCTCCCAGCATGCCACCCCACTGTTGATCAAGAGGTTTGCGTCATCCGCGGCGCAAATCCTGACGCAAACCTCTTGATCACCGCGGGTGGGCGGGGGGCGGTCAGCGCATGCGGGAGACGATGCCGGTGTCGTAGGCGCCGGAGAGGAACTCGTCGTTGGTGAGCAGCTCGGCGAAGAAGGGAACGTTGTTCTTCGGGCCCTCGATCTGGAAGGCCGCGACGGCTGCCTTCGCGCGATCGAGCGCCTCGTCGCGGGTCGCGCCGCTGACGATCAGCTTGGCCAGCAGGCTGTCGTAGAACGGGGTGACGGTGTTGCCCTCGGTGTAGCCGGAGTCCACCCGGACCCCCTCGCCCGTCGGCTCCACCCACGTCCTGATCACACCCGGGCCGGGCAGGAAGCGCTTCGGGTCCTCCGCGTTGATCCGCATCTCGATGGCGTGCCCACCCGGGGTCAACGCGTCCGGGTCGAACGTCGGCGCCAACCCGGAGGCCACCCGCAACTGCTCCTCGACCAGGTCGATGCCGTAGACGTACTCGGTCACCGGGTGCTCCACCTGCAACCGCGTGTTCATCTCCAGGAAGAAGAAGTCTTCGGAGCCGGGAGCAGTGCCAGCAGCGTCCCGCTCACGCGGGACCAGCAGGCACTCCACAGTGCCCGCGTTGCGGTAGCCGACCGCCTCGCCGGCCCGCACCGCCGCCGCCAGCAGCCGGGATCGCAGCTCCGGTGAGACCGCCGGCGACGGGGACTCCTCGACCAGCTTCTGGTTGCGCCGCTGCACCGAGCACTCCCGCTCGCCGAGCGCCACCACCCGGCCATCGGCCAGGCCGAGGATCTGCACCTCGACGTGCCGTACCCGGGGAAAGTACCGCTCGATCAACACCGAACCGTCGCCGAACATCCGCTCGGCGAACGCGCGCACCTTGTCGTACTCGGTGCGCAGCGCCGCCTCGTCGACGGCCACGCCCATGCCCATGCCGCCACCGCCGGCGGCGGCCTTGACCATCACCGGGTAGCCGATCTCGGCCGCGGCCGTCACCGCAGCGTCCAGGTCGGCGGCCGGGTCGGTGGTACCCGGTGCGACCGGAACACCGGCCGCCGCCATCAGGTTCCGGGCGTTGATCTTGTCGCCCATCGCGGTGATCGCGTCCGCGTCGGGTCCGACCCAGATCAGGCCGCTCGCCTCGACGGTACGGGCGAACTCGGCGTTCTCCGACAGGAAGCCGTACCCGGGGTGGATCGCCTGCGCGCCCGCCGACTTCGCGGCGGCGAGGATCGCCTCGGTGTTGCGGTAGCTCAGCGCCGGGTTCGGTGGGCCGATGAGGACCGCCTCGTCCGCCTCCGCGACGAACGGCAGGTCGGCGTCGGCCTCCGAGTGCACCGCGATCACGCGGATGCCGAGCCGCTTGGCGGTCCGGATGATCCGGCGGGCGATCTCGCCCCGATTGGCGACCAGCAGTGACTCGATCATGTTTCCTCCCGGCGTCCGGATGGTGGGACGATGTCAGGGAATCATGACCGGCACGGTTCTGACGAGTCGGCTCAGGCGAGCAGCGCGGCCAGGGTCGCGCCGCGCAGCAGCTCGGCCCGGCGTCGCCGGTCCACCTCACCACCGAGGAACGGCGTCGAGTTCATCAGGCCGAACGCGGCGTGCGCGAGCACCCGCGCCTCACCGTCGGGCATCCCCGGGTGCAGCGCGGTGAGCACTGTCACCCACTCCTCGACGTAGAGCCGTTGCAGGCGACGAATCCGGCGCCGTGGCTCCTCGGGCAGGCGGTCCAGCTCGTGCAGGTGCAACGCGATCACCGCCGGGTTGGCCAGGGCGAACTCGACGTGGAAGTCGATCAGCGACTCCAGCACGCCGCGCGGGTCGTCCGAGCGCCCGGCGGCGCGTTCCCGCCCACCGGCCAGCAACCCCTCACTGACCGGAATCAGCGCGGCGGCCAGCATGGCTTCCTTGCCGGCGAAGTGGTGGTAGAGCGCCGGACCGGTGACCCCGGCGGCCGCGCCGATGTCGTCCATCGACACGCCGTGATAACCACGCGCCGCGAACAGACCTACCGCGATCTCCAGGATCTCGTCCTTGCGGGACCTGCGCCGGCCCGCACCCGCCGCACCCCGTGCCTGCTGCTCCACCGTCACCGGGCAAGCCTAGACCGCGAGGAGCCCGCGATGGTTGCCGGTCAGTTCCGTCCGCCCCGGGCCTGGCCGCCCCTGACCTGGCCAGGGGCGGCCGGCGAGGTCAGTCGTCCTCGTCCAGGTCGTGCTCCGCGCGCAGCGCGGCGGCTTCCGCGGGTCGATCGAGCAGATCCAGTGCCCTAGCCAGCAGCCAGGCCGTCTGGCGGACCTGCCGCGAAGCGGCCGGCAACCCACCGAGCACGCGGCGCAGCAGCGGTTCCGCCTCGGCCGGCCGGTCCAGGCGCAGCAGCAGCTCACCGATCAGGGCCTCCACCTGGGCGGCCTCGCCGAACGCCTCGATCGAGCGCAACCGGTCCGGTACCCCGGTGAGCCGGCCCAGCGCCTCGTCCAGTCGCTCCTGCCCGGTGAGCACCCGCGCTCCGGCCTCGGCCGCCATCGCCAGCTCGTACAGCACCGGCGGATCGGCCTGCCCGGCCAGCTTCGCCGCCAACCCGTCCACCATTTCGACGGCGCGCAACGCCGCGTCCCGGTCGTCGGCCCAGAACCAGGCGTACGTCTCCCGTCGGCGAGCACGCAGCTCGTCCAGCGGCAGATCACCGAGCCGGTACGCCTCAGCCGCCGCGGCGAACCGCTCGCCCGCCGCCGCGTCCCGGTCGGCGTCGTAAAGGATCCCGCCGGCCTCCTCCAGCACCTGCGCCCGGTGCGGAAGGTTGTCCGGTCCGTCCAGGTTGCTGGCCAACTGCTCCAACAGGGCCAACGCGGGATCGATCTCACCAAGTCCGGCGTAGACGCCGGCCAGCAGGTGCCGGCAGCGGTCGGCCTCCGCCTGGGCGCCCAGCCGATCCAGACCGAGCACGGCCTCCTCGGCGACCTCGGCGGCCTCGGCGAGCCGGCCCACCATCCGGTACGCGTTCGCCAGCTCCCACCGCAGGAACGCGTCCCCCTCGGCGCCCCGCTCCACGCACAGCGTCACCGCCTCGACGAAGTCGTCCACCGCGTCCGGGGCCCGGCCGGCCGCCAGCAACGCCCGGGCGCGAGCGACCCGGACCGGCAGCTCCGCGTCCGCCGGTGCCGCCTCCAATGCCTCGTCGCAGGCGGCCACGGCGTCCGCCGGATCGTCGACCAGCCGCGCGTACGCCAGGCCGGCGCCCGTGACCACCTCGCCGACACCCAACTCCCGGCCGATCCGGCGTGCCTCGTCGACGGCGGCGCGGGCCTCGTCGACGCGGTCCACCTGCTCCAGCAGGTGCCCCCGGTGCAGTGCGATCCGGGCCGCCAGGTGCCGATCGCCGCCCGCGTCGGCCGGTACCCGGTCGAGCGCCGCGAGCGCGTCCGCCCAACGCTCGCGGTGCAGCAGCGCCAACGCCACCCGGTCGTGTCCGGCCGCCCGCTGCCGGGCGTCGCCGAGCCGGTCCAGGACCTCGGCCGCCTCCCGGACCAGCAGCAGGCCTTCCTCGGTTTCCTCGTCGGACCGGGTCAACAACACGCCGAGCCGCCCGGCAACCGTCTGGGCGGCCACCTCCTCGCCCGCCTCCCGGTACAGCTCCACCGCCGCCCGATTCAGCTTGATCGCACCATCGATGTCGTCCTCGTCGCCACGCTCCGACGCGCGCAGCGCCAGCCGGTGCGCGGACGTGCGGGCGGACAGCTCGGCGGAGCCGAACCGGTCGTCGAAGGCGACCAGCGCCGCCCGGAAGGTGGCCCGGTCGTGCCGACCCCAGCTCTGCTCCGCGAGGTCCAGCAGATCGTCCGGGCCGGCGTCGACCGGCAGGGTCACGGCCTGTGGTTCAGCCCCGCCGCTTCGCACTCGCCGGGCCCGGTCGGCTGACGACGCTGGTGTGCCCGCCCCGACGACCGACTGATCCGCGAGCGGGCGGGTCGGGCGGCGACGGACGCTCGCCGACAGCGGCACATGCTCCCCGCTCGCCTGCGCGGCGAGCCGACGAGCGATCCACTCCGACTGCTGGCTCGTGCCGTTACGGGCGTCGAAGCGGTCGGCCAGACCGGCCGCCGTCTCGGCCAGTTCGTCCGCCAACGACGCCGCCGACACCTCGGCGGCCGGCCGGCCCTCGGCGACCCGGCGGTACACGGTCGACGGCCCGGCCTGACGCAGCGCTGCGGAGGCCGCCGCCGCGAAGTGCATGGCGGCGGCCGGCGACGGCGGCCGGTCCAGCCAGTCCAGGTGCCGCTCGACCAGCTCGACCGCCCGCGCCTCGTTGCCGGTCAGCGTGCAGAACTCGATGTGGTCCGCGATGTCCCACAGGTCCGCGAGGTTGCCGCGCAGCCGGCGGTACGCCTCCCGGTGCGCGTCCCGCGCCTCCTCGGCCCGCCCGGTGCGCAGGTACGGCAGGAGCAGCGCGGTGAGGATCGCCTGCGGCTGCTCGGTGCAGGTGAGCCGACCGGCGAGCACCGGCTCGGCCAGCGCCACCGCCTCGGCGTCCCGGCCGGTGTCGGCGAGGTAGCTCACCTGGCTCGTCGGATCACAGCCGGCGCAGTCGGAGAGTTCGTCGCGAGGAGTGGTCTGCCAGAGCCGGTACCAGTGCGCGGCGGCCTCGACGTCGCCCACGTGCTCGGCAACCCGGAACCGGTGCTTGTGCACTGCCTGAAGGCTGTGCCCGCCGGCCCGGTAGCGCCGCTCCATGTCGTCCAGCACCGCGTACGTGCGGTCCAGTGGCACCTCGGGGAACTTCAGCAGGCCGGACGCCATGTACTTGAAGTGCCACAGCAGCTGGTGCAGGTGGCGCTGATGGTAGGGCTGCGGGTCCCTGTCGAACTCGGACAGACACCAGGAGAAGGTCACGAAGGACTTGGCCGGCTCACCGCCGTAGATGTAGCCGGTGGTGGCCTGCATCCGCGTGACGAACGCGAGGTGCCGGTCGTCGGCGGCGTCCACCCGGCGCAGCAGCTGCTCCAGCGCGGCAATCTGCCCCGCCCCGTACGGCATGTCGGCGATGCCGCGCAGCACCCGCCACAGATCCTCGTCGCTCATGCTCACTCCCGTCCCGGGACAGCCCGGCCGAGCAGGCCGAGGAAGGAATCGTTCAGCAGCGCGGCGTCGGCCGCGCGGATCGGATGGTGGCCGAGCAGCAGCGCCTGCCCGTACAGCGCCTCGATGGCGAGACCGACCAGCTCCGGGTCGCTCAGCATGGTCACCCGTCGTACCAGCGGGTTGCGGTGGTTGAGCACCAACTGCGGACGGTCCGGCGGGGCGGTGGCGGCGAGAGCGTCGAGCACTCCACCCCACAGCTCGTCGGCCCGGTCCCGGCTGGCGGCGAGCTGGTCGTTGAACGCCGCCGACCGGCTGACCAGGTAGAGCGCGGGCAGCGAGACCGGGTCGTACGCCCTGATGACCACCTCGCAGCCGGAACGCTCGACGGCCCGCTGCGCCGCCGCGAGGAACGGTCGCAGCGCCAACTCCACCTGCGGGTCGAGCGCGTCGAACCGGGTGGTCAGGTCGCTCGGCTCCAGCCGCTCGATCAGCACCGAGCGGTCCACCACCGGCAGCCGCTCGATCAGTTCGGTGTCGTACGTGTAGCCGGCGTTGACCACAGCCAGGTCCTGCGCGGCGGCGACCGCGGCGAGCTGACGGAACTCGTCGAGGCTGGCCGCGTAGCGGACCACGCCGTGGCGTTCGCGAAACTCGGCGAGGGTGAGCGTGCCGACGTTGGTGTCCATGGGCCACCACCGGTCGACCAGCCGGAGCATCTCGTCGTCGTGCAGCGCCAGGGCCTTCACGCCGAGGTGGTGCACCTGGAGGAACTCGGCCAGCCGGTGCGGGTCGTGCCGGGCCAACCGGACCAGCCAGCCGCGCACCTGGTCGCCGAGCGCCTCCCGGGTCGCCGTCAGCAGGGTGTCCTCGTAGAGGGCCTCCCGGCTGGCGGTCGGGCGCAGCTCGGTCGCGTCCACCACGCAGTGCGCGAAGAACGCCCACTCCGGCAGCAGCCCGTCGGCGTTCTCGGTGAGCAGCATCCGCTTGAGGTAGACGCGGTGCCCGGCCCGGGCCGCCGGGTTCACCGGCGTCGGCAGGATGACGGCGACACCGGTCAGCCCGGCCTCCGGCACGGCCAGCGGCAGGACGTCGAACGGGTCCACGCCGAGCGTCTCCCGGGCGTAGCGGATCAGCGCCGCGCGGTCCAGTGGCGCACCCGGCGTGGTCGGCCAGGGCGGCTCCCCGGTGGTGGTGACGACGTCGCCGATGCGGACGGTGACGGGCAGCAGCGCGCCGAAGAGCCGGGCCAGGTCGGTGACTGTCGCTGTGGTGAACCACTGGTCCGCGTCGCGGCGGGGCACCAGCGTGACGGTGGTGCCCGGCTCGGCGCGGGCGGCTTCCGGCGGGGCCACCGTCACCGCGTAGCGGCCGTCGGCGTACCCGGTCCAGCGAACCGTGGGATTGTCGCCGTGCCTGGTGAGCACCTGGATCTCGTCGGCCACCAGGAAGCAGGAGAGCAGACCGATGCCGAACTGGCCGAGGAACTCGTGCCGGGAGAAACCGAGCTCGTCGCGCTTCGAGCTGCGGCCGATGGTGGCCAGCAGCTCGTGCACCTGCGCCTCGGTCAGACCGATGCCGGTGTCGTGCACCCGTAGCGTGCCGTCGCCGGTGCTGTCCGGGGGTTCGATGCGTACCAGCGCCGGCGCGTCCGGCTCGGTCCTGCGTCGGGCGGTGATCGCGTCCACCGCGTTCTGGAGCAGCTCGCGGACGTAGACCCGCGGGCTGCCGTAGAGGTGATGACTGAGCAGGTCAACCACGCCACGTAGGTCGACCTGGAAAGTGTGGTCCACGCCTGATGTCTCCCCGGTCCCGATGCCGGCGCTCACCGTACCCATGATCACCGACAGGCGCGGTCCCCTTCTGCCCGGCGGCTTGACCCTCGACCCGGTCGAACCGGCACGGTCGCCGGCATGACTTCCTCCGCTCTGGGCCGGGACTTCCGGCTCCTGTGGTCCGCGGCCGTCTCGTCCCGGTTCGGGGACGCGCTGCGTACCCCGGCACTGGCCCTGCTGGCCGCGACAGTGACCCGTGATCCGCGGATCATCGCGGCGGTCACCGTGGCCGGGCAGTTGCCGCCGCTGCTCTTCGGCCTGCTGGGCGGTGTGTACGCGGACCGCTGGGACCGCCGTCGGACGATGGCAGTGGTCGACGGGGTACGCGCGGCAGTGGTGGCGGCGCTGGCCGTGGTGGTCGCGCTCAACCGGGTCAGTGTGCTGGTGCTGCTGGTGGCGGCGTTTCTGCTCGCCACCCTGGGCACTCTCTTCGACTCGGCGTCGTTCGCGCTGCTCCCCGCGTTGGTGCCGCCGGACGCGCTGCCCCGGGCGAACGGCCGGCTCCAGGCGGGGTCGGCGGTGGCCGGTGGCTTCCTCGGAGCGCCCGCCGCCGGTGTCCTGTTCGCCGTCGCCCCGGCCCTTCCGTTCGCCCTCGACGCCGTCACCTTCGCGGCGGCCGCCCTGCTCGTGCTGGCTCTCAGTCCGCCTCTCGCGATCACCCCGGGGACTGCGCGGCGGCGCGGCTCGGTGTGGAGCGAGATCGTCGAAGGGCTGCGTTGGCTGCGCGCGCACCGGACCCTGTGGCGGGTCACGCTGCTCACCGCCGCGAGCAACCTGGCGATCAGCGGAATCATGGCGGTGCTGGTGCTCTACGCGCTGGACGTGCTGCGGGTGCCCCCGGCCGGGTACGGGCTGTTCACCGCCGCCGCCATCGTCGGGGGCGTGGCGGGGGCGCTCGGTGCGGGGCGGCTCGCCGCCCGGCTCGGCACGGTGCCGGCGCTGCGTGCGGTGCTGGCCGTGGAGACCGTGGCGCTGACCGGGTTCGCGCTGGCTCGGCATCCGGTGTCGGGCGGGGTCGCGCTGGCCGTCTTCGCCGCCGGCACCGTCGTGTGGAACAGCCTGTGGGCGTCGTACGGGCAGCGGCAGGTGCCGAGCGAACTGCTGGGCCGGGTCGGCGCGGCCCAGCGGATGGTCGGTCTGCTCACCGCACCGCTCGGGGCGGCGCTCGCCGGGTTGGCCGCTGCGGCGTACGGCACGGTGCCGGTGGCGGGCGCGGCGGCGGCGACGTTCGCGCTGGTCACCCTCGCCGCGTGGTGGACACTGCGACCGACCGCGCCCGTCGTGATGAGCCGCGCGGGCTAGCCCGGCGTCCGCTCCCGGTGCGACAGCCCGGACAGGCGCAGCGCGATGCGCCGACGGGCCGGTGGGACGGCACCGAGCAGCCGGAGCAGCACGTCGCGGGCGGGCCGACGAGCCGGGGAGACGCCGGCCAACCTGGTCAGCCCGGCGGCGAAGCTCAGCACGTCCTCGGCCATCGGCCGCTGCCGGGCGCTGTAGTCGTCGAGCAGCGTCTCCGGGCCGCCGTCGAGCACGTCCGCCACTGCGGTGCCGAGCGTGACAGCGTCGCAGATGCCGAGGTTCATGCCCTGCCCACCGGCCGGGCTGTGCACGTGCCCGGCGTCGCCGGCCAGCAGCACCGGCCCGGCGCGGAAGGTGTCGGCGATCCGGTGGTGCACCCGGAACCGGGAGCCCCAGAGCACCTCGGTCACCCGGTCGGGTCGTCGCGCCGGGCCGCGCTCGTCGAGCAACGCCTGGAGGTAGGCCGCGTCCGGTTCGGCCGGGGCGCTCGCCACGGCGGCGACCAACCGGACCACCCCACCGGGCAGTGGTGCCCAGACCAGCGGTCCGGGCCGGGCGAGGAAGAGCGCCGCCTCGTCGCGGGGCAGCACACTGTGCACCCGCACGTCGGCGAGCACGAAGGACTCCTCGTCGCTGCCGCCGGTGAAGCCGATGCCGGCCAACTGCCGGACCGTGCTGTGCAGGCCGTCCGCGCCGACCACGAACCGGGCCCGCAGCGCCTCGTCGTCGACCTGCGCGAGCATGCCGTCACCGGCGCGGCTCAGCCCGGTGAGCTGGCACGGCCGTCGTACCTGGACACCGAGTTCGGCCAACTTCTCGGTGAGCACGGCCTCGGTGACCGCCTGGGAGACCAGCAGCGCGTAGGGGAAACGGGACGGCAGCTCGTGGAACGGCACCGACAGCAGCACCCGGTCCCGGTCGCGCACCGTGAAACGCGGCGTCCGCACCGCCTGGGCGATCAGCGGCGCCGCGGCGTCGATCCCGTCCAGCACCTCCAGGGTGTATGCGTGCACGACGGCGGCGCGGGAGGTCGTCGGCGGCGCGGCCAACCGGTCCAGCACTGTCACCTCGACCCCGCGCCGGGCCAACGTCAACGCGGTGGCGAGACCGGTGGGGCCGGCGCCCACCACCAGAACGTCGGTGCTCGTGGGCAGCATGGCCACCTCCAGAAACCATTGCCAACATTTGTTGGCAAACACTTGTTGGCAACGCTAGGGCCCTCCTGATTGCGTGTCAACACCTGTTGGCCTACGGTCGTTGGCATGACCCCGTCCGCGCAGTCGACCCAGCCCCGCCGCTCCGACGCCACCCGGGCGGCGATCCTGCGAGCGGCCCGGGAACGGTTCGCGGCCGACGGCTACGAGCGCGCCACTATCCGGGCCATCGCCGCCGACGCCCAGATCGACCCGTCGATGGTGATGCGCTACTACGGCAGCAAGGAGGGGCTCTTCGCGGCGGCGGCCGAGTTCGACCTACGCCTGCCCGACCTGACCTCGGTGCCGCCAGCTCAACTCGGTGAGGTGCTGGTCCGGCACTTCCTCGCCCGCTGGGAGGGCGACGAGACGCTGGTGGCGCTGCTGCGGGCCGCCAGCACCAACCCCGGTGCGGCCGAACGCATGCGCGGCATCTTCGCCGACCAGCTCACCGCCGCCGTGGCCACGTTCGGCAGCGACCCGGCGCTGACCGCCCGACGGGCCGGCCTGGTGGCCAGTCAGGTCCTCGGCCTCGCCTTCACCCGATACATCGTCCGCCTGCCGCCCATGGTGGACACCACGCCGGAAGAGCTGGTCTCCTGGATCGCGCCGACCCTCCAGCGCTATCTGACCGGAACGCCACCGAGCTGACCCAACCTTTTCCCACCTCCCGTGCGTCTGCCAGATGACGCGTACAGCGCGACGGCCGGGGAGGGGGGGCGGATGGCGCCGACGAGGGACGACGGACGCGACGGCTACCTCGCCTTCGTGGAGAACCACCAGCACCGGCTGCTCCGCGCGGCCTACCTGATCTGCGGCAACCGGCATCAGGCCGAAGACCTCCTCCAGGACGCGCTGCTGAAGCTGGCGCTGCGCTGGTCCTCGGTCCGCGACGGCGACCCCTCCGCGTACGTGCGCGCCATCCTCTACCGCGACTCAGTGTCCTGGTGGCGTCGCCGACGGCGGGAATGGCTCAGCGCCGCACCGCCGGACCAGGTGGCCCACGACCGTGACGGTGCGTTACGGCTGACCATGCACGACGCGCTGGGCCTGCTGCCACCGCGGCAGCGGGCCGTGCTGGTGTTGCGCTACTACGAGGACCTGACCGAGGTCGCCACCGCCGAGGCGCTCGGGGTGACCGTCGGCACCGTGAAGAGCCAGTGCCATGCGGCGCTGCGCCGCCTCCGCGAGGTCGCCCCGGACCTCGCTCGCGATGCCCGACCGAGCCAGGGCTCGGCTGATCTGGCCAGCGGTCTGGAGGTGAACCCGTGAACGAGCAGGAACTACGCCGGCTGCTGACCGTCAGCGTCGAGGACGTGCTCCCCAGCCAGCCGGCCGCCGCCGGATGGGAGCGGGCCCGCCGTACCCGGCGTACCCGGCGCGCCGTCGCAGTGGTCGCTCTGGCCGTGGTGCTGGTCGGTGGTGGCACTGTGGCGGCGCTGCGACCGCCCGCCGACCCGGCGCCGGCCCCTCCGGTCGGCCCGACGGTGACCCCGACCGTCGACCCGTCCCACGCGGGTCCGGTGCAGAAACCGCCCGCCGAGCTGACCTTCCCGCCCGATCCGTTGGCCAGGCTCGGCGACCCGGCGACAGTGCCGCTCTCCGAGCGACCGGTCCAGCGGGCACTGGCGTTGTTCCAGCCGCTGACCGAGGAGGGCAGCGAGGACGGCCCGGTTCGGGTGCTCGGCAACGACGGCGTGGTGCGCAGCCTCGACGTGGTGGCACTGGCACCCACCCGGGACGCGGGCGGCAACGAGGCAACGGCCCTGAAGCCGGGAGTGCTGTCGCCGGACGGCCGGTCGGCCGCGTTCGCGCAGACCAAAGAGCTGATCATGATCGACCTCACCACCGCAGCCGTTCGCCGGATACCGCTCGACGGCTACCTGGAGCAGGTGGTGTGGGCGCACGACCGGGTGCTGGTCGGGGGTGACGACCGGACGTACGCGGTGGACAGGGTCACCGGGGCGGCCAGCACGATCGACGTGTCGACCTGGGAGTTGATCGCCCCCGACCCGGCCGCTGGCCGCGAGGCCCCGTTGATCGACATGTACGGCGAGGGGGCCAGCCTGAAGCTACGCACCCGGACCGCCCGGGAGGGCGAACTCCGCTCCGAACAGCCGGTCACCGCCGCGGCGCTGCCCTCGCCCTACCAGGTCAACGAGTTCTACGGCCGGGGCTGGCTGCACGGCGAGCGACTGGCGCGGGCAGCCTGGATCACCAGCAGCGAGATCGACGGTGCCGAGGGAGCCGCGGTGCTGGACGCGCGGACCGGGGCCGTGCTGCACCTGCTCGACCTGGGCCGGGATCGCAGCAAGGGCTGCTGTGTCGTGCTGGGCTGGGACAACCAGGGCGCGGTGCTGCTCCGGCTGGAACCGGCCGCCCTGGCGCGCTGGCACCCGGAGACCGGCGAGATCACCGGCATCGTCCGCGACCTGCGCGGCGTGTTCGCACTCGCCAGCTGACAAGGGTCGCGTCGTCTCGACGTGATCGACTCGGGTTCGTTGATATCGCGATGTCCGAGCGAGCGGGACGGCCCGACATCAGGAAACCCGAGTCGATCACACGACGACCGACCGGTGGCCGGCTTGGTCAGACGGCCAGGCCGCCGGGCTGGTCGCCCTTGACGACTGGTGCCCGGACCAGGTTGCCCCACTCGGTCCACGAGCCGTCGTAGTTGCGCACCTGCGGGTAGCCCAACAGGTGCCGCAGCACGAACCAGGTGTGGCTGGACCGCTCGCCGATCCGGCAGTACGCGATCACGTCGTCGTCCGGGCTCAGCCCGAGCTGGTCGGCGTAGATCGCCTTCAGCTCGTCGGCCGACTTGAACGTGCCGTCCTCGTTGGCGGCGGACTTCCACGGCTTGCTGAGCGCGCCCGGGATGTGTCCACCGCGCAGCGCACCCTCCTGCGGGTAGTCCGGCATGTGCAGCATCTCGCCGGTGTACTCACCCGGCGAACGGACGTCGACAAGTGGCCGACCGGAGGCGACGTGCGCCATGACCTGCTCACGGAAGGCCCGCAGCGGCGCGTCGTCGCGCAGCGGCACCGGGTAGTCGGCGCGCGGGCGAGCCGGCTTGTCCCGGGTCACCTCGCGTCCCTCGGCGATCCACTTCTGCCGGCCGCCGTCGAGCAGTCGCACATCGGCGTGACCGAAGAGCGTGAAGACCCAGAGGGCGTACGCGGCCCACCAGTTGAAGTTGTCGCCGTAGAAGACGACAGTGTCGCCCCGGCCGATGCCCTTCGCGGCACACATCTCGGCGAAGCTCTTGGCGTCCAGGTAGTCCCGGGTCACCTGATCGTTCAGCTCCAGGTGCCAGTCGACCTTGACCGCACCGGGAATGTGACCGGATTCGTAGAGCAGCACGTCCTCGTCGGACTCGACGACGACGAGGCCCTCATCGCCCAGATGCTCGGCCAGCCACTCGGTGGTGACCAGCCGCTGCGGGTCCGCGTACGACTGGAGGCGGGGATCGGGATCGTTCGGCACAGACATGATCCCCAAGGTACGCCGTTCAGGCGCGACGGTGGGCGATCCGACCAGCGACGACGGTCACCAGACAGGTCCCGTCGACGCCGTGCACCGCGAGGTCGGCCCGCCCGGCCGACCGCAGCCTCGGCGCCACTGCGGTGCCCAGCACCAGCAGGTCGCCGCGCTCGGCGGCGGCCCGCAGGGCGGGGTCGGCAAGGTGTTCCGCCAGCACCGCCGTCACCCCGGTACGCAGCAGCGCGTGCACCCGCTCACGCGGGGTTGGGGCGGGCGGCAGCGGACGGTCGTGCAGCAGACCCGGCCCCAGCGTGCCGGGCCAGCGGCGAACCCGGGCGTTGGCGTACGCCGAACTCAGCTCGGCCAGCGGGCCGACGGCCTCGATCCGGTCGCCACTGACCAGCACGGCGTGGTCGGGCACCGACTCGCCGTCCCGGTCGCGGCGCAGCAGGGCCGCCGTGTGCAGAGTGAGCATGCTCAGTCGACGAGCGGGCCGAGTTGCGGGCGCTTCGCCGTCACCGTGTCGCCGGACGACCGACCGGTCAATCGCCGCTTCACCCAGGGGGCGAGGTACTGACCGGCCCACCGCAGGTCGGAAGCGCGGGCGGCCAGCCACGGCGACGGCGCCGGGTGCGGCGGAACCATCAGCCACTCCTCATCGCAACCAACCCCGAGGGCGTTCAACACCTGCCCGGCGACCCGTCGGTGCCCGGCCGGGGAGAGGTGCAGCCGGTCGGTGCTCCAGAGCATGGGGTTGAGGAACGTGTCGTCGGCGTACAGGTCGACCATGATGGCGCCGTGCCGCTCGGCGGTCTCGCCGACCGCCTGGTTGAGCAGCTGGACCCGGGGGGCGACGAGGCGTTGGCCGGGCAGTCGGGCCATCACGTCCGCAAACCGGAAGAGGAGCACGTCCGCGCCACCCGAGCGCAGTTGCCGGACCACCTCGTCGAAGCGGGCGACAAGCGTGTCCGGGTCGAAGGTGCGGCGCAGCACGTCGTTGCCACCGGCCGCGAAACTGATCAGGTCCGGCTTCATCGCCACGGCGGAGGGCACCTGCTCGGCGACCACGCTGGGGAAGAGCCGGCCCCGGATGGCCAGGTTCGCGTACCGGAAATCGGGCCCCGCGTCGGCGGCGAGCCGGGTCGCCACCAGGTCCGCCCAGCCCCGGAAGGTGCCGTCCGGGTACGCGTCGTCCATACCCTCGGTGAAGCTGTCCCCGACCGCGACAAAACTGCGCCAGCGCACCCGCGCCTCCCTCACGCCACTCGTTGCCTGCGGCGACCAGTCTGTCACCGCAGGAACGCCCGGCACCGCCCCGAATCCAGTACGTGTCGGAGGTCATTGCGCAGACGACGGGCGGAACCGGCCACCCCCGTGAGTGGCCGGTCCCTCGTACCCGGTGACGCCGCACCGGGAGCTCAGCCCAGCAGACCGCCCCACGGCTGGCCGGCGGGCACCGACGCGGTGGCCAGCACCCGGCCGCTGGCGGCGTACCGGACCAACCGGTACGCCGGCGCACCGTCGGCCGGCGTCGCCGCGTTGACCTGCACCACCGAGCCGCCGTCGGCCAGGACGACCCCGTCGATGGCTTCGCCGTGCCCGGTCGGCTGCTTCCACGCCGGGTCCAACGGCGCCAGCTCGGTGACGGCCCCGCTGACCGCGTCGAGCCGGTAGTTGCGGAACCGCTCGCTGCACCCACATCCCCCGGGGCTGGTCGTGTGGGCGCTGATCACCAGCGTCCGGCCGTTGCCGGAGATCGCCGCCACCCCACCAATGACGAGGCCGGCGGGGAGGCGCGGGCTGATCGCACGTCGGACGCCTCGCTCGTCCCCAATCGCCACGGTCTGCGCGCCGACCTGGGCGATCCATCCGCCGGACACCGTCGGACACTTCGGGTAGTGGGTGGCGAGCACCTTCTGCCCGGTCCCGTCGGCGTTGACGGCGATGAGGGTTATCTCCTTCTCCCGGCCCAGGCCGTACAGCACCCGCCCGGAGTCGAGCCAGCTCGGCGCGCAGGTCTGCTGGCCCTGGGTCGGGATGACGTGCCGCTTCGTACCGTCGAACCCGCTGATCACCAGCCGGCGGGCCGGCCCTTCCACCCAGGCCACCCGTCGGCCGTCGGGAGAGACGGCGAGCGGGCCGTTGAGGGCTTTGCCGTTCTCGGGACGACCCGAACGCACCAACTCCCACGTCCCAGCCGGGGTACGCCGCCAGATCCGGGCCGGGTCGTTCTGCTTCTGGCCGTGCTCCTCGGCGGTGTACCAGGTGAGCTGCGGCCACTGCGTCGAGCCGACGGCCGGGCGGGCCGGCGCGACGGCCGGTGCCGCATCCGGCACGGAGCCGCCGGTGCCGGCGGCCGAGGTGTCGCCGGCCGAGGGAGCGGCGGTGGCGGTGGCCGATTCGGCCGGAGCGGGCGCGGTCTTCGGGTCGGCGGTGCCGCAGGCCGCCGCACCGAATGCCAGGAGCAGCAGGGCGGCGGTACCGGCGAGCGCGCCGGAACGGCGGGCCGAGGCGGGACGGGTGGTGTGGGTGAACGGGCCGAGGTTCATCGTTTCCATCCTTTGTGGAGGCTTACCGTGCCTGACACCACCCAAGACGAGCCCCTGGCCCTGGCGAGTTGCCGCCGCGGCGCGCTACTACCTGACAGTCGGATCCGCTCGCACCGGCAACCTTTTCCGCAGTTCACCGACCGTGATCAACACTGGGCGGTCGACGGTTCGCAGACGCAGAATGGGCGGGTCACCCAAGGGTGACCCGCCCATCTCGCGCTGATCGGTCAGTCGACGACGGCCAGGATCTGCATGTCCTTCAGACTCGCCGGCTCAGCGGTCTCGGCGATCTTCCTGCCGTCCTCGTCCACCAGCAGCACCGCATACCCGCTACCGGACTGGACCCGCACGACCATCGACCCGTCGGTCTGGAAGTAGACCTGGTGCAGGGTGCGCCCACCCAACGGCAACGAGACCTGCTTGCCCGTACGGGTGTCCAGCACCACGTTGACCCGCAGATCGCGAGCCACGTCGCCGGCATCCCCATCCGGCTTGTGCCGCAGCAGCGCGACCAGCGAGCCATCCGGGGAGAGACTGACGACGTCGTCGGTTTGCCATCCGTCTTCGGAGAAGCCGGGGACGACTTCCTTCTTCGTGCCGTCCGCACCGTAGAGCGTGACCCCGTAGTCGATGGTCATGGCGATGGTCTCACCGTCCGCCGACCAGACGGCGTTGCATGCCTCTGGTCCGGTGGTCCACCAGCGCACGGTCTTTTCCGCCGAGCGCATGTTCAGCATGCCGAACCGACCGGGTCCGCCGGGTTCTGCCAACTCGCGGAACAGCAACTGCCGCCGGTCCGGCGACCAGGCCGCACCGACGCAATACGCACTGACATTCGAGCGGATCTTCTGCTTGTTCGAGCCGTCGGCGTCGGCGACGACAAGGTCGTTGTTGTCCTCCGCCCATGCCACCCGGTGGCCGTCTGACGAGACGCTCATCTTGCCCCTGAACGCGATATCGGGCAGTGCGAGAAGCCGCGTCGTACTGCCGCCGGGGCGCCAGGACCGCAGGTTCGCGGTCTTTACCCGGGCCACGCTGGCCGGGCCGTAGAAGAGCTTGCCGAACTGCACGGATGGGGTGTTCGTACCCGTCCCGCCGCTGGGCGGAGCCCCGGGGGTGTCGCCGGCGCTGGTGGACGGCGTCGGGGTGGGAGTCGGCGTCGGCGTCGCGGTGACCGACGGGGTGTCAGCCGGCAGCGGGGTCGGGGACTGGTCCGGTCGGATGGCGAAGGCGGTACCGGCCGCCGCGGCGATCAGCACGAGCGCGGCTGCCGACGTGGCCACGGCCCGTTGGATACCGAGCCGGCGGGACGTGCGCAACGTACGATCCCGCAGGTCGACCGCTGTGACCTCGTCGGCCAGGGCGGTCAGGTCGAGCCGGAGGCGCTGGTCGTTCATCGGGTACTCCCTTCCAGGACGTACAGCTCGGCGAGTTCGGGCGCAACGGTGCGCAGCCTGGCCAGTGACTTGGCCGTCTGGCTCTTCACAGTGCCGATCGTGACGCCGAGCAGGTCCGCCGCCTCCGCCTCGGTGCGGTCCTCGAAGAACCGCAGCACCAGCACGGCACGTTGCTTCGGGGAGAGCTTCGCCAGTGCCGCCCGCAGGGTGAGCCGCAAACTGGTCTGGTGGGCGTGGTCCGGGGCCGAGTCGCCTCCGCGTGGCTCGGGCAGGTCGCCCGGCATCGACTCGGGTACCCGGCGCCGACGCCACCAGGACACCTGTAGGTGGTACATGGTCTTGCGGGTGTACGCCTCGGCGTTGCCGCTGTGATGCAGGCGGTTCCAGGAGCGGTGGGTCCGGGCCAGGGCCGACTGGACGAGGTCCTCGGCCAGGTGCTGGTCGCCGGTGAGCAGGTAGGCCGAGCGCAGTAACGCCGGTGTGCGGGTACGGACGAACGAGTCGAACTCACTCAGCAGAGGGTCCACACGGGCCAATCCTTCAGGTCGGGGTACGAGGGCTTGGTGTCCTTGCAGACGCCGGCGACGGCGCCGATGGTTGCCGGTGTTGGGCCCGGTTCGGATCGAAATGGATCGCTCATCCTGCCGCACCGGCCGTAGGCTGCGCGGATGCTGCTACGCATGTCGACCCTGTTGCTGCGGACCCTGCGCGAGGATCCGGCCGACGCGGAGGTGCCGAGCCATCGGCTGCTGCTGCGCGCCGGCTACATCCGTCGTGCCGCACCGGGCGGCTACACCTGGCTGCCGCTGGGCAAGCTGGTGCTGGATCGGATCACCGAGGTCGTACGCGCCGAGCTGGTGACGATCGGCGACCAGGAGGTGCACTTCCCGGCGCTGCTGCCCGCCGAGCCGTACCGCACGAGTGGGCGGTGGACCGAGTACGGCGACGACATCTTCACCCTCGCCGACCGGCGCGGTGCCGAGCACCTGTTGGCGCCCACCCACGAGGAGATGGCGGCGCTGCTGGTCAAGGACCTGTTCACCTCATACCGGGACTTCCCGGTGACGCTGTTCCAGGTGCAGACGAAGTTCCGCGACGAGGCGCGGCCGCGGGCCGGGTTGCTGCGCGGCCGGGAGTTCCTGATGAAGGACGCGTACTCCTTCGACCTGGACGAGGCGGGGCTGCGGGAGGCGTACGGGCGGCATCGCGCCGCGTACCAGCGGATCTTCGACCGGTTGGGGCTGGACTACACGGTGGTGCAGGCGATGTCCGGCGCGATGGGCGGATCCGCGTCGGAGGAGTTCCTGGCGGCAACGCCGGTCGGCGAGGACACCTTCGTGGGCTGCACCTCCTGCGACTTCGCGGCGAACACCGAGGCGGTGGCCACACGGGTGCCGAGCGCCGGTGACCCGACCGCGCAGCCGGCCGTCGAGGTGCACGACACTCCGGAGACTCCGACGATCGCGAGCCTGGTGGAGTTGGCAAACGCGCGCCGGTTGGGCGGCCGGGACGGCTGGACCGCGGCCGACACCCTGAAGAACGTCGTGTTGTCAGTTCGTCAGCCGGGTGCCGACTGGGCCGAGCTGCTGGTCGTCGGGCTGCCCGGTGATCGGGAGGTCGACCTGAAGCGGGTCGGTGCCGCACTGCACCCGGCACAGGTGACCGTCTTCGAGGAGTGGGCCGAGCATCCGGAGCTGGTTCGCGGCTACATCGGACCGCAACTGCTCGACAAGCTGGGCATCCGCTACCTGGTCGACCCTCGGGTGGTGGCCGGGTCTGCCTGGCTGACCGGGGCGAACGAGCCGGGCCGACACGCGACCGACGTGGTGTGCGGACGGGACTTCACCCCCGACGGCACCATCGAGGCGGCCGACGTCCGCGCCGGCGCCCCTGCCCGGACTGCGAGGTGGGCGAGCTGACCATCCGGCGGGGCATCGAAATCGGGCACATTTTCCAGCTCGGCCGCCGCTTCACCGACGCCTTCGCTGTCGACGTGCTCGGGCCGGCCGGCAAGCCGGTCCGGCCGACAATGGGCTGCTACGGCATCGGGGTTTCCCGGGCGGTGGCGGCCGTCGCCGAGCAGCACCACGACGACCGAGGGCTGGTCTGGCCGGCGGCGGTCGCGCCATGTGACGTACACCTGGTGGTTGCGGGCAAGGGCCCGCAGCTCGACGCGGCGCTGGAGCTCGGCGGGCGTCTCGCCGCCGCCGGCCTGCGGGTGCTTGTCGACGACCGCACGCACGTCTCGGCCGGGGTCAAGTTCACCGACGCCGAGCTGATCGGCATCCCCCGGGCCGTCGTGGTCGGCCGCCGGCTCGCCGACGGGTACGTCGAGCTGCGCGAGCGGGCCGGTGACGGGCGTGCCGAGTTGCCGCTGGACGGTCTGGTGGATCGACTCGTCCACGAGGTACGCCACGAACGTGCGAGCCTGGTGTAGCTGTCGCGTCACGGGGTAGTGCAGTCGGATCGGGTGGAAACGTCTTCGGAGGCTCTCATGACCGGTTACCGGGTCAGTGACGTGATGACCAAGCAGGTCGTGTACCTGCCGGCCGAGACCACCCTGGACGAGGCGGCCAGAGTGATGAAGGAGGCCGACATCGGTGATGTGGTGGTCACCGACGGCGCCAGCCTCGCCGGCATGCTCACCGACCGGGACATCGTGGTGCGGGCCGTGGCGGAGAACAGCTCCCCTGCGGCCACCAGCATCGGCTCGATCGTCACCCGCGAGGTCGTCATGATCGAGCAGCACTGCACGGCGGGTGAGGCGGCGGCGCTCATGCGGGATCGGGGCATCCGACGCGTGCTGGTCTGTGACAGTGACCGCAAGCTGGTGGGGATCGTCTCGCTCGGCGACCTGGCCATGCAGCTCGACCCCACCAGCGCGCTCAGTGAGATCAGCGAGCAGTCGCCCACCGTGTGACCGGGGCCCCCGCACGACGGCGGTAGCCTCGACGCATGGCTGACATGCCGGCCCGACTGGCCGAGATCGTCGACGAGTTCGCCGCCGCGCCGCGCGACCTGGTGCTGGAGCTGCTCCTGGAGTATTCGGACGTCCTCCCGGCGCTGCCGGAGGGCACCGCGGAGCGCGAGGGCATGGAACAGGTGCCCGAGTGTCAGACGGCGTTCTTCCTGCGCGCCCGGGTGACCCCGGAGGGCACCGTGGAGACGCTCTTCGACTGCCCGCCGGAGGCGCCCACCACCCGGGCGTTCGCCGGGATCCTCGCCGAGGGGCTGGCGGGGGCGAGCGCCGAGCAGGTGCTGGCCGTGCCGGACGACCTCTATCAGCGAATGGGGCTGGCGCAGGCGATCAGCCCGCTGCGCATTCGCGGCGGCACGGCGATCCTGGGCCGTCTCAAGCGGCAGATCCGGGAACAACTCGGCTGACCGCGAGGTTGGCACCGATCATGGAGATCGAGATCTACGCGGACGTCATCTGCCCGTGGTGCTACATCGGCAAGCGCCGCCTGGATCAGGCCCTCGCCAGCTACAAGGGTGAGGTGACGGTGCGCTACCGGCCGTTCCAGCTCGACCCGTCGCCGGTGCCACAGCCCCAGCCGCTGGTGGAGGCGCTGGCCGGCAAGTTCGGCGGCCCGGAGCGCGCCCGGCAGATGGTCGACCACGTGACCCAGGTCGCGGCGGCCGACGGGCTGCGGCTCGACTACGACCGCGCGGTGATCGCCAACACCTTCGAGGCGCACCGGTTGGTCTCCTGGGCGACCGACCAGGGCAGGGCGGCCGAGATGGTGGAGGCGCTCTACCAGGCGCACTTCAACCACGGGGTCGACGTCGGCTCGCGGGAGGCGCTGGCCACCCTGGCCGCTGGGATCGGCCTGGACGCGGCCGAGGCACGCCGGTTCCTCGACTCCGACGAGCGCGTCGCCGACGTCGCCGCCGACCTGGCCGCCGCCCGGGATCTGGGCATCACCAGCGTGCCGACCTTCGTGCTGGCCGGAAAGTACGCGGTCTCCGGTGCGCAGGAGGTGCAGACGCTGCTCGCCGCGTTCGCCGAGGTCGAGCAGCGCGAGTCCGCAGCGCACTCACACTGAGTCACCGACGTCCGGGCGTCCGGCATCGATGATCACGATGTTTCACGTGCAACAACATCGATGCCGATGCCTGGTCAGACCGGCCTGGCCAGCCCCTCCACCACCTGGGCTCCCGGCAGCGCGCCCAACGCCGGCCCCGGCAGCGCTATCTTGCTGTGCCGTACGCCGGACCCGACGATCACGTGCGGTGTGGCGATGACGCGCGCGTCCACCAGGATCGGCCACTGCGCCGGCAGTCCGATCGGGGTGATGCCGCCGTACTCCATGCCGGTCAACTCGACAGCGTCGTCCATCGGGGCAAAGCTCGCCTTGCGGACGTCCAGCGCCCGGCGGGCCACCCCGTTCACGTCGGCCCGCGTGGTGGCCAGGATGATGCAGGCCGCGTAGCGGACCACGCCCTCGCGCTTGCCCGCCACCACGACACAGTTGGCCGACACGTCCAACCCCACCTCGTACGCCGCGCAGAACGCCGCGGTGTCGGCGAGGTCGGCGTCGATCGGCGCGACCAGCACGTCGTTGACGTCCACCGGCGCGTCGGCCGGCCACTGCGCGATGGCCTCCGCGACCGGCGGGGCGAGCAGATCCAGGCGGGCGCGGGCCGGTTCGGTCTTCAGCGTTCCCATCACGGGTGCGATCCTCGCATCCGCGACGCTGAACCGCCCAGCGGCTCCCCGACCCCCCGGTGACGCCACCGGCCCGGGCCGGATCGATCCGGTGCTCAACTGCCGGCGAGGAAGGCGTTGTCGCGCATGAAGGAGCGGTCGCGGGCAGCCGCCAACTCCTCCTCGCGCTGGGCCTTGGCCCGTTGCAGCTCCAGATCCTCGAAGGCGTGCCGGACACCCAGCCGGATCACGCCGTAGAGGAAGACGAAGCCGAAGACGTAGAGGATCACAGTGGTGACGACAGCGAACATGGCGTCACGGTAAGACGAACGTGAACCGTTGTTGCTCTCATTTCCGGCCGGTTCCCCCGTACGTGTCGGCCAGGTGGTCGGCCCAGGTTCGTACGCCCCGGGGCAGCGCCTCGGTGGCCAGACCGCCGGCCCGCAGCTCGCGACCGAGTCGGCCGGGAATCCGCACCGGCAGCAAGGGTCGGCGCGAGCCTCGGGCCGCTCGCCAAGCCCGGGCGGCCTCGTCGAAGCGGAGCATCTGCGGCCCACCCAGCTCCTCGATGCCGCCCAACGGGCCGGCGACCAGTCGGGCCGCCAGCCGCGCCGCCACCTCGCGCGGGTCGACCGGTTGGGCGAGCACCGCCCGGTCCCCGATCACCGGGCCCAGCCGCGCGCTGGCGGTCAGCATGTCGTCCAGGAACTGGGGAAACTGGGTGGCCCGCAGCACCGACCAGGGCACCGGACCGGCCGCGATCACCTGCTCGGCGGCGAGCTTGTGGCGGTAGTACGGGATCGGCACCCGATCAACCCCGACGATCGAGATGTAGACGATGTGTCGGACACCGGCCGTGCCGGCGGCCACCACCAGTCGGTGGGTGCCCAACACGTCCACCTGGTAGGTCTGCCGACCCCGAGGCGCCGACGCCAGGTGCAGCACGGCGTCCACCCCGGTCACCGCCTCGGTCAGCCCGTCCCCGGTGGCCAGGTCGGACACCACCCACTCCACGTCCGAGCCGGCGGGCGGTCTGCGGCTGGTGGCCCGGACGCTGATCCGATCGTCGCGCAACCGGCCCAGCACCGCACGGCCCAGATTGCCAGACGCCCCGGTGATCAGAACCTTCATCTCGTCCTCCTGCGAACCCGTCCGACCCTTACCTCGTGTCGACGAAACGACACGGCATCCCGTGACGGCGGGCGGCCGCTCACCCCGAGCGGATCAGGTCCAACACGGTGAGCAGCGCGAAGAACGCGATCACGATCTCGTTGACGATCCAGGCGTGCCCCTCGGCCCAGTCCCGCATCCGGGTCAGCACCCGCGAGGCGCGGCTCCCCAGCAGCAGCAACGCCAGCAGGGGAAGCGCGAGCAGGAGCACTGTGAGCAGCACGAACGGCACCAGGTGCCACCACGGCAGATCATGTCGGGCCACACTCGCACCGACGGTGGCCATGGTCAGGTCGTCGGTCGGCGTCGCCACGAAGAGCAGCGCACCCAGCCGCAGCGCCTGCGGCGGACCGGCATGCTCGATGCTCCCCAGCCAGCGCGGTGGTCCGGAACGGTCCCGGCGCACCCAGATCAGCACGGCCAGGCACACCAGCAGAGCCAGCACCACCAGGTCGATGGCGGGGCCGCGATCGACTTTCCCGGCCACGGCACTGGCGTCGGCGGCCACCCCACCCACCAGCTTGGCCAACAACCAGGCCACCGTCACCCCGGCGGCGACCACCAGCCCCGCGCCGGCGAGGAAGCCCAGCGACGCCGCCCGGGGCCGATCCGACGAAGCCAGGAAGACCGCCACCACCAACTGCGTCCCGGCAACCATGACCACGGCGAGGGGCAGCACGGTCAGGAAGTTCATCGCCCGCCATCCTTCCGGCACGAGCGGGCGGGACGCGGCGGAATCCGCGGATCACCCGGCCTGTCGCACACCCCCGTCCACCACGACCCGGCCGGCGAGCAACGCCCCGAGCAGCGCCAGCCCCGCGGTCACCACGAGCGTCGTCGTGTAGCTGGCCGGGCCCGGCGCGCTTCCTGCCGCCAACACGGCCCCGGTCAGCGCGAGCACTGTCGCCGCGAAGAGGGAGTCGCTCAGTTGCAGTGACGAGCTGTTGCGGCCCTGCTCACCCGGCGCGGACAACTCCAGGGTGAGCACCGACAACGGCGGATAGAGCAACCCCATGCCCAGACCGGCGATCGCCCAACCGGCCACGGCGACGGCCACCGGCAGCTCGGGCCGGACGGCCAGCGCCACAGTGGCGGTGCCGACGGTGATGCAGCTCAGCCCGGCGCGCGGCAGGCTGGCCCGCGACGCCGGCACCGGGATCCGGCCCTGCAACCAGGAGCCCGCCGACCATGCCAGCGCCCCGACAGTGAGGACCAGCCCGGCCGCGGTCGGCGAGAGGCCCCGTTCCCGGGAGAGCATCAACGGGATGACCACCTCGCTGCCGACGAAGGCCGCCGACGCCAGGCCACGCAGCCCCACGACGGTGGGCAGCCCCCGTGCTGCCCGAAGGAACCCGGCCGGCAGCAGGCGTGGGGCACAGACCAACAGGCCGACCACGGCGAACGCGACCAGCACCAGGGCCGTGGCGCCGCGCTGCTGCCCCCCGATGTGCAGCAGTGCGGCACTCACCGCGGCCCCGCACGCCCAACCGATCCGCGCGGCCGCACCCGTCGGCGGGCTCGTCGCCGCACTCCGGCCCAGCGACCGCAGGCCGGGATGGATCAGCAGCCCCGCCGGCACCGCCACCGCCGGCACCGCCAGGAAGACCCACCGCCAGCCCAGATGCTGCACGATCAGGCCGGCAACCGCCGGCCCGACCAGCGACGGTACGACCCACGCCGCCGCGAACGCCGCGAAGATCCGCCGGTGCAGGTCCTGCGGGTACGCCTGCCCGACGATCACGTAGAGCGCCACCGAGAGCAGCCCGGAGCCGAAACCCTGCACGACCCGCCCGACGACCAGCGCGCTCATCACGGGGGCGGTCCCGGCGATCAGCAACCCGACCACGAACCAGGCGACGCCGTGCCACATCGGCCCCTTCGGACCCCGGGCGTCGCACCAGATGCCGGAGACCACCATGGCCAGCACACCGGTGGCGAACGGGCCACCGAACGCGATCCCGTAGAGCGCCAGCCCGTCCAGGCTGCGCGCGACGGTCGGCATCGCCGTACCGACCGCCAACGCCTCGAACGCGAGGAGTGAGATCAGCGCGACGCTGCCCACCGTCATCGCGCGCAGCCGGGGTGCGAAGAGTCCCGGTGCGGCGGGTGTGGCGGTGACTGCTGTGCTCGGCATCGACCGAGCATGCGACTTCAACCCTGATTCATGTCAACCGTCCGGTGACCCGGCTCTCGTCAGGCGTCCTGCAACGCCTCCCCGACACCGCGCACCAGTCCGGAAAAATGCTGGTCTGCCAGCAGGTGACCAGCGGTGATCACCACAGCGATCGGCCACTCGATGACCTGTAGCGCGGCGAGCACTCCGAGCCCTGCGTAGTAGGCGACCTTGTCCGGTGGCGGCACCGCCACCTCGCCCAGCATCGGCAGTTGCACCCGCCGGTTGTACATCTTGACGTTCTCCCGCGAACCGTTGAGATGTCGCGTCAGCGTGCTCATGCCGGCCTCCCCATGTCCGGTGATGGTCGTCGCGTTCCACGGCCCATCCCGTCCATGCGTCAGCGACGGCGCAAAATACCGCCGCTCAGGGGGCATAACGGATGGCAGGTCGGGAAGCCAGGCCGCCGGACGTGAGTGCGGTGGGAGGACGACATGGCCAAGGTCAGGACGAGCGGCAACAGGGAGCCGGGCCGGCGCCCGTCCAGCCGTACGCCTCGATGACGGCGGCGGGCCGCGCTGCTGGCCGCATCCTGCCGTCCTTCGGTGTGCCGCACCTGGTCGGAGAGGCGTCCCGGTCGGTCAGCTCGGCCGCAGTCCGGCTGGCACGGACGGCCGGGCTGGCGCGGCGTCGGGTCTGGTCCCGGCCGGGCCGGCACCACATCGAGGTGCACGGTGTCTGCCAGGACGGTGGCAATCGGCTGGCCCGTCAGGTGGAGGACGCGCTGGAGCAAATGCCCGGGGTGGCCTGGGCCCGGGTCAACGCACCATCCGGCCGGGTGGTGGTCGCCGTCCAGACCCCAGAGCCGACGTTGCGCGACCTGATCGCCACTATCGACCGCGTCGAGCGGACCTGCGACCACGAACCCGACCCGGAGATCCCACCGCCGCACCCACCGGAGGAAGGGCCTCGCACCCCGCGCACCCTCGGCGCGCTCGCCTCGGACGCACTTGGCCTGACCATCTCGGCGGCCACCCGGATCCTGCCGTTCGCACCGCTGCCCGGTGAGGTGGCCGGCCTGCTCTCCGCAGTGGATCTCCAGCCGAAACTGCATGAGTTCATCGGCAAACGCCTGCGCTCCGACCCGCGCGCCGACATCCTGTTTCCGCTGGCCGAGGCGGTGGTGCAGGGCTTGACCGGCCGCTGGACGGGCATCGTCCTGGACGGCGCCCAACGGGTCGTGCAGTGGGGTGAGGATCGGGCCCAACTCTCCGCCTGGGAGAAGGCCGAACCACGGCTGACCGGCGACGCCGAACGGGCCGCCGCCCGCTGGCCGGTGATCGAACGTCCACGGCCGAAGCCGGACGGCCCGGTCGAGCGGTACATCAACCGGATGCTCGCCGCCGGTGCGGCCGCCGGCGCGGCGGCGGTGCCGTTCGCCGGGCCGAAGCGGGCCACCGCGCTGGGCCTGTCCGCGCTGCCGAAGGCGCCGGGCAGCGGCCGCGAGGGGTACGCGGCTCAGCTCGGCCGGATGCTGGCCCGGCGTGGTGTGATCGCGATGGACCGGAGTGTGCTGCGCGAACTGGACCGGATCGACACGCTCGTGCTCGACGCCGCCGTGCTCGGCTCGGACCGGGGCGTCCTGGCCGATCTGGCACCGGCGTCCGACGCGGACGTCGACCAGGTGGCCGAGTGGGCCTTCGCCTTGTTCGACCCGGACGACCCGGCCGCTTCCCGTACGGCGGACGGCTGGCGGCTCGGGCCGCTGGACCGGATGCCCGCAAACGATCCGGACGACATCCCGGACGCGGCCCGGCTGCGTTCCGCCGGCGGGCAACTCCTCGGCCTCGCCCACGGCGACCGGCTCGCCGCCCTGTTGCGGGTCGAGCCGGAACCCGCGCCCGGCGTCGACGGCCTGCCCTCCGCCGCCCGACACGCCGGCCTGCGGCTGGTCGTCGCCGGCGGCGACGAGCAACGGTACGGCTTCGCCGACGCGATGCTCCCCGGCGGGGACCAGTTGGCCGAGTCGGTACGCGCGTTGCAGCGCGACGGCGCGGTGGTGATGCTGGTTTCCGCGGACCGGAAGGCGCTCGGCGCGTCCGACTGCGGTCTCGGGTTCGCCGCGCCGGAGGAGCTGCCGCCGTGGGGCGCGCACCTGCTGGTCGGTGCCGACCTGCGAGTGGTGGCCCTGGTGATCGAGGCGACCGGGGTGGCTCGGCGTACGGCCCAGCAGAACATCCGGCTGGCCATGGCCGGCACCGGTCTCGGGGCGCTGGGCGCGTTCACGGCCCCGCCGACCGAGCTGCCCGGCCGGGCGCTCGTCGCGGTCAACGGCGCGGCCGGGCTGGCCTTCGCCAACGGGGTCTGGCAGGCCCGCCGGTTGCACGACCAGTCGGACACCCCGGCGCCCGTGGCAACCGCCTGGCACCTGATGCCGGTCGGCACCGTGCTCGACCACCTGCGCTCCACCCCCGACGGCCTGGGCAGCGCCGAAGCGCAACGCCGACACCACGGCGCTGGCGGAAACGGCAATGCCGGGCCGGGGAGCGGAGGGCTGCTGCGTGCCTTCGTGGACGAGTTGTCCAACCCGCTCACCCCGGTGCTGGTGGCCGGGGCGGTGCTCTCCGCGTCGTTCGGATCGCTGGTCGACGCCGCCCTGGTGGGCAGCGTCGTCGGTGGGTCCGCCCTGATCGGGGCGGTGCACGAACGAAACACCGAACGGTCACTGGCCGAACTCCTGTCCCGTTCGGCGGTGACCGCACGGGTCCGCCGCGACGGGGCCGAGCAGGTTCTCGCCGCCGAGGACCTGGTCCTCGGAGACGTCATCACCCTTGAGCCGGGCGACTCGGTGCCCGCCGACTGCCGGGTGCTCGAGTCGGTGGGCCTGGAGGCGGACGAGTCGTCGCTGACCGGCGAGTCGCTGCCCGTCGCCAAGTCCAACCGACCGGTGGTGGCCGCCGCCATCGCCGACCGACACTCGATGCTCTACGAGGGCACCACCGTCGCCGCCGGGCACGGCACTGCTGTGGTGGTGGCGACCGGGTCGGACACCGAATCCGGCCGCAGCCTCGCCCTGGTCAAGCAGGACCCGCCGGCCAGTGGAGTGGAAGCTCGGCTCGGCTCGTTGACCAGCGCCGCGATCCCGTTGGCGGCTGGTTCCGCCGTGGCGGTGGCCGGCGCGGGCCTGCTTCGAGGCGTACCCCTGGCCGAAACGGCGGCGACCGCCGCGAACCTCGCCGTGGCGTCGGTGCCGGAGGGGCTGCCGTTCCTGGTCAGCGCAGCGCAGCTGGCCGCGGCCCGGCGGCTGGCCGAGCACGGCGCGTTGGTCCGCAACCCGCGCACCATCGAGGCGCTGGGCCGGGTGGACGTGCTCTGCTTCGACAAGACCGGCACCCTCACCGAGGGCCAGTTGCTGCTAGCCGGGGTCGGCGACAGCGTCGGCGACCGGTACGCCCCGTTGGACCGGTTGGACGACCGGCTCCGGATGACGCTGGCCGCGGCGCTGCGGGCCACCCCCGCCGCGAAGAATCCGGAGGAATTGGCGTTGCAGACCGACCGGGCGGTCCGGCGGGGCGCCGGGGAGGCCGGGGTGGTGGAGCAGACCGGCGCCGCCGGGTGGCGGGCCGCCGGAGGGCTGCCGTTCGAGCCGTCCCGCGGCTACCACGCGAGCATCGGACAGACCGACGGTCACCTGTTGTTGAGCGTCAAGGGTGCTCCGGAGACGGTGCTGCCGCGCTGTTCGTCCCGACGCATGGACGGTCGTCAGGAGCCGCTGGACGACGCCGGCCGCGCAGAGCTGGAGCGGATGCTCGCCGACCGGGCCGGCGCGGGAAACCGGATCCTGGCCGTCGCGGAGTGCCCGGTGAACGATCCGACAGTGACCGACGGGGACGTTCGAGGACTGACCTTCGTGGGCTTCCTGGCCCTCGCGGACGGTGTCCGGGAGAGCGCCGCCCCGGCGGTACGCCGGATCCGGCAGGCCGGCGTGCACACCATCATGATCACTGGTGATCATCCGGCCACCGCCGAGGCGATCGCGGCCACCATCAGTGAGCACGACGAACAGCGGGTGGTCACCGCCGCTGAACTCGACCAACTGGACGACGACGCGCTCGCCGAGCGGTTGGCCAACACCGACGTGGTGGCCCGCTGCACCCCGGCCCACAAGGTGCGGATCATTCAGGCGTTGCAGAAGTGCGGGCGGACGGTGGCGATGACCGGCGACGGTGCCAACGACGCCCCGGCGATCCGGCTGGCCGACGTCGGCATCGCCCTCGGCCAACGGGGCACCCCGGCCGCACGGGCCGCGGCCGACCTGGTGGTCACCGACGACCGGCTGGAGACCATCATCGCCACCCTGATCGAGGGGCGGGCCATGTGGTCGTCGGTGCGGCACGCGCTCAGCATCCTGGTCGGCGGCAACCTCGGCGAGATCGCGTTCAGTGTGCTCACCGCCGCGGCGACGGGCCGCTCGGCGCTCACCGGACGACAACTGCTGCTGGTCAACCTGCTCACCGACCTGGCGCCGGCGCTGGCCATCGCGGTCCGGCCACCCGCGTCGGACCGCACCGACGCGCTGCTGCGGGAGGGCCCGGACAAGGCGCTCGGCGAGAGCCTCACCAGGGAGATCGGGCTGCGGGCGGCAGCCACCACGCTGGGCGCGACAGCGGGCTGGACGTTGGCCCGCTACACCGGACGCCGTCAGCGGGCCGGCACTGTCGCCCTGGTCTCCCTGGTCGGCACCCAACTCGGGCAGACCATCCTGGCCGGCGGCACCAGCCCGGCCGTGCTGGCCTCCACGGCGGCGTCACTGGGAGTCCTGGTCGTGGTGGTGCAGACCCCGGGGGTGAGTCAGTTCTTCGGCTGCACCCCGCTCGGGCCGGTGGGCTGGACCATCGGGGCCGGTTCGGCGCTCGGCGCGACCTTCGCCAACGGCGCGCTCACCAAGCTGATGGAACACCTCCCGGAGGCCCGTCCCAACCGGTCCGGCTCCGGTGCCGAGCCCGCGGCGGACGGTGGTTCCGCCGACTGACCGTCGGCGCCAGCGATCACGCCCGTGGCCCGTAGGTCAGGCGGCGCAGGACGATTTCGGCGGGGCCGGGCTGCTTGCGTCTGTCGAGCTGACGGGCGATCAGGACGGTGGCCAGCCAGACGGCCACCGCGATGATCAGACCGGTCACCGTGGGGCTGCCGAACCGGTTGCCGAGGGCGAGTGTGAAGGGTGCCAGGAGAACGAGCCAGGCCACCGACTGGAACAGGTATCCCGACAGGGAGCGCTGACCGAGGGCGGAGAGAGCGCCGACGACGGTGCCCGATCGGCTGGCTCTCAGGGCGATCAGGCCGAAGACAGCCACGTAACCCGGTCCGGCGAACATGCCGCTCGCCCCGTGCAGCAGCATCATCAGGCTGGCGGCCGACTCGTCGACGTGCAGCCATCCGGCACTGACCAGGGCTGCCGGGATGCCTCCGGCGACGGCGACGCCGAGGCCGAGCGCTGCGGTCCAGGTGAGCAGGGCCCGGTGCCGAGCCGGATCTTCGAGGATCCGACGGCGGGCGGCCCACATGCCCAGCCAGGCGATCATGATGAAGGGCAGGACGGTCAGCGTGTGCACCGGCCATTCGGCGAGACGATCCAGCATGGACGCGACGTAGTCGGGCGCGGCGAGAGAGTTGATGTGGCCCGACGGCAGCGGCGCCGACCCGCCCGACCGTCCGAGCATGCCGCTCACCACCATGGCGCCGATGGCCAGCACCTCGACCGCCGACAGCGCCCAGAGCACAAGCACGACGCGGTGGAACTTGTCGCTGCGGCGCAGCAGCAACACTGTCATCGCGATCCCCACGATCCCGTACGCCCCGAGGAAGTCGCCGTAGTACAGCAACGCGGCGTGCGCGAACCCGAACACGACGAGCCAGAGGTTGCGGCGCAACAGCACGGAGCGGACCTGCTGCCGGGTGGCACCGGAGGCGTCCTGGCGGCGGGCGAGCTGGACCAGCCCGTAGCCGAACATCACGGCGAAGACCGGATAGCCGCGGGCATGGACGAGTTCGAAGAGCAGGAAGTTGAGGCCACGGTCGACGCCTTCCGGCGTGGCGTCGAGGCCGGGCTCTCCGGCGAAGACGACTCCGGCGACGTTGGCCAGCGCGATGATCAGCAGCATCGCTCCCCGGGCCAGGTCCGGCGCGAGGGCACGCTCGGCGCGCAGCACCGGCCCTCTCGAAGTCCGCGGTGCGGTGTCAATGCTCATGGACGTCTCCCCGTAACTCGACTTTTAGTTTCAGGGATAAAGTATCAGTCATATACTAATGCTGTCTGTCATGATGTGGACGTAACCTTCCGGGGCGAACGTGGGAGCCCATGACCAGCGACGATTTCGTTCCGGCGCCGCTGCGCCGGCTGTGGGGGATGTCGGAGTCGTCGCGCCTCGGACGGCCCGCGTCCCTCGACGTCAACGTGGTCGTCGCCGCGGCGGTGGAGATCGCCGACCGGGACGGGCTCGACGGCGTGACGCTGCCCAAGGTCGCCAAGAGCCTCGGCTTCACGAGCATGTCGCTCTACCGGCACGTCGGCTCCAAGGATGAACTGCTCACCCTCATGGCCGACGCCGCACTGGGCCCACCGCCCGACATCGACGCCCCCGACTGGCGGGAAGGGCTGCGCCGTTGGGCCTTCGCGCACCGCGCGGTGCTTCAGCGTCGGCCGTGGTTGACGCGCGTGCCCGTCTCCGGACCACCCTCCGGGCCGCACCAGATCGCCTGGATGGAGGCCGCGCTGGCGATCATGTCCGGCACCCTCCTCGATTGGGCGCACAAGATCGGCGCAATGTCACTGATCAGCGGCTACGTGGTCCAGTCGGTACGGCAGTACAGCGAACTCGCCGAGGGCAGGGCCGACGGCCAGGGCCAGGCCGACGCCGAACGCGACTACGGCCGGGCGCTGGCGCGACTCGTCAACCCCGACCGCTTCCCCGAGACAGCCCGGCTGTTCTCCTCGACGTTGTTCGAGGCGCCACCGTCCGACACCCCCGACGAGGCGATCGCCGACGCGGACTTCGCACTCGGGCTGGACCTGATTCTCGACGGCGTCGCCGTCCGGATGGCGCGCTCCGACCCCTGACCCACGCGCGTGCGCTGGTCGGCCGTAAGTGGCGCCAGCGCCTGAGCCGCATGCCGACGGCGCATCGGGGTACCGGAGCGGCAGGAGGTGGGCACGATGGCGGAGCAACCGCAGGTGACGTTCATCGGTACCGCGACGACGGTGCTGCGGATCGGCGGCTTCACCCTGTTGACCGACCCGAACTTCCTGCACCGGGGTCAACGGGCGTACCTGGGCAAGGGGTTGTGGTCGCGCCGACGCACGGACCCGGCGCTGCGGATCGCCCAACTCCCAGAACTGGACGCGGTGGTCCTCTCCCACCTGCACGGCGACCACTTCGACCGGGTGGCCCGTCGGGAACTGGACCGCGAGCTGCCCATCGTCACCACCCCCGCCGCGGAACGCAAGCTGCGCCGCTGGGGCTTCCAGGCCGCCCAGGGCCTGCCGACCTGGTCGTCGCGAGAGCTGCACCGCGACGGTACGACAGTGCGGCTGACCTCGATGCCCGGGCAGCACGGGCCGGGCGCACTGGACCTGCTGATGCCCGACGTGATGGGCACGATGATCGACGTGGAACGCTCCGGGCGGCGGGAGTTCCGGCTCTACGTCACCGGCGACACCCTCAACCGGCCGCTGCTCACCGCCATCCCCGAACGCTACCCGGACATCGACGCGATGCTGATCCACCTTGGCGGCACGAAGGTCGCCGGAATTCTGCTCACCATGGACGCCCGCCAGGGTGCGAACCTGGTGGAGTTGGTTCGGCCGAAGCTGACCGTGCCGATCCACTACGACGACTACCCGGTGTTCCGCTCACCGCTGGCGCACTTCGTCGACGAGGCCCGCCGCCGAGGTTGGGCAAAGCAGGTACGCACCATCGCCCGTGGCGAGACCGTCCCGCTCACTCCGCCCGCCTGACCGCACTGCCGGCACGGATCGCCGGAGTACGCGAATCGCCGCCTGCCGGCGAACCGGCGGCGGCGATCATTGACAGGCGCGAAGGTCAGCTGCGGGGTTGGTGCCGTGTCTCCTACCCCGGTCGGCGCCTGCCATGCCGCCCGCTGTGTGGTCACCGCTCGTCGGAGCGGAGCGGGTCCCGGTCGGCTCGCGACCTGGTACGCCGGTTGGTCGAGGCAGTCGAGCCCGAACCGGGCTTGGTCGGCCCGTTGGTCAAGGACTACGAGTGCGTCGCTGAAGCGATCGCCGCAGCCGCCGCTTCCCCGGTGCGGGAGCCTTGAGTGCTGGTCGGCCGGAAGTACCACGGGGGAGCAGTGACCCGCGTCGCGGTTGGTCACGGCTTCCGCCAGCAGCGCGCTACGCCTTCGCGCGCCCTGCGGTACGGGCGGCTGCGGGCAGCCTTGTACTGTCCCGCCAGTGACGCGCTCCGACTGGTCAGATGTACGCGAACGGCTTGCGCGGCTGGCCGCTGCGCCCGATGCCCCTGATGTCTTTGGTTCTTCGACTCACCGTTGGGAACTTGAGCCGCCATTGAGTGCCGAGGAACTGGACGAGGCAGAGACGCAACTCCAACTGGAACTGCCCAGCGAGTACCGCTCCTTCTTGCTAGAGGCGGGGCGGGGCGGTGCAGGGCCGGCCTACGGGCTCTTTCCGATGCGTCGCCCAGACGGACGGTGGCAGTGGGAGGGTGACGGTACCGATCTGACCGACCTGGACTCGCTCAAGCTTGCCTTTCCGCACCTCGAGGCATTCAACCCTGCCGACGGTCTACCCGAGCCGCCCGACGAGGAAGACTACGACTCGCCCGAGGAGTTCAACGCGGCTGAGGACGCGTACTGGGAACAGCACGACGCCGTCGTCTTCAAGCCTGAGCATTCGGTTGGCCTGCTGTACCTGTGTCATCTCGGCTGCGCGCTGCGAGAGGCTCTCGTTGTCAGCGGTCCAGCACGAGGGCAGATGTGGGCGGACGACACCGCTGACGACGGTGGTTTCCGGCCGCTCCGCGACGACGACGGGACAACGCTCGGGTTCGGTCGTTGGTATCGGCGCTGGCTGGAAGCGGCCGAAGGTCAGGTGTCACACGGCGTCCACGCCTAGCACACTGTCCGACTCCAAGCGGATCTCTGAGGCTCGTGGGTATCAGTGCGAATGTCCAAGAATTCACGGGACTCATCAAGCGACGCGGCCATACCCTCGGCCACGTCCAGGAGCTGACCGCCGTTGACCCTCGGTTCCCGTCCCATCGGGCACGCCCCGCTCCCTAGTGGTCGCCTGCATTGCTGGCTCTCCTGCTGTACGCGCCTCTCGGATCACTGATCTCCTGTCGGCCCTCGCTCCGGCTGGTTGGACAGAGGAGTACAGGTGCTTTCGCCGGTTCTCAGCAACCAGAGCACCTGATCGGGTGCTGGCATGGGCAACGGGTCACCGAACGAGTAGACCTCCAGCTCCGCGAGCTGCCCGCTGGCAAGGAAGAGCAAGATGCCTCCGAACCACTGCCCTTCTTGATCGGGAAACTGTCCTTCTACCCGAACCGGAGTCTGTGCCGGTGAGGCGGGGAGGTTCTTGCCTTGTGGGAAGAGGTGGATGGTTCCGCATCCACATCCGCATCCGGGGCGGGCCATGGCGTCTCGCGCTTGCACGCGGAGCTCCTCGACGCCTGCGAAGTTGTGGCGGAGAAGTGCTTCCAGGACGCCGGCCTCGTTCGCGCTCAGGTGTCGTAGTGGCGGATCTGGATCTGTCACGGCAAAAGCTTAGGCGCAGGTGGCCGACAAGCGCCTTAAGCCCATCTCCGCCGTGAGCCCGCACATCCGGATGACGGCCGACACCTACGGCCACGTTTCGCCGGCGCGGGCTCGTCAGGCTGCCTCGGCCATTGACCGAATTCTCGGCCAGGAGGGGCCGCGTGACCGGCTTGGCTGTACGGATGGCTGTACTCGGACCGAGATCAACCGAGGAAGGTGCTGGTGGAGCCCAGGGGACTCGAACCCCTAACCCCTGCCTTGCAAAGGCAGTGCTCTGCCAGTTGAGCTAGGGCCCCGTGGGTGGCTTGGCGATGATCGCTCGTCGCCGAGCCGAACGTCAGCGCAGGTCGGGCGCGGTGGTCGCCTCGTGCCACAGGGCGCGCTCGTCGTTCGACGCCTTGATCTTGTTGAACACGACGGCAGCCACACCGACGACGCCAGCCAGAATCAGCAGCTTCTTGAACATGGGGCGACCCCTCGCGCTCGACTACCGTCGGACGACATGCGGTGGGGCTAGATGGAATCGAACCATCGACCTCAGAGTTATCAGCTCTGCGCTCTAACCGACTGAGCTATAGCCCCGCGTTGCGACGAGCAAGATTAACCCATCCGCTCCGTCGGCCCCAAATCGGGGTCCGCGCTTGCGAGCCAGGCCCGTCGCCGCCTGCAAAACCTACCCGAGTACGGGACGCCGGAGCGACCGCATTCCGCGGTGCCCCGGCGTCCCGGTCACTCAGTCCCGCTCGGCGAGCGTCAGCTCGATCCCGCCGACCAGGTCGGCGCAGACGTTGTAGACGAACGCGCCCAGGGTGGCCAGCGCGGTGAACAGCACCACGTTGACCAGGCCGATCAGCGCAGAGCTGAGAATCACGCCCTTGGCGGTGATCTGGAAGCCGCTGGTGCTCTGGCCGCCGCCCGCGTTGACCAGGTCACTCAGGCTCTCGTTGACGCTCTGGAACACACCCATCGCATCCAGCGCCAGGTAGAGCACCGAGGTGGCGACCACCACGACGATGAAGAGCACCACCGACACCGCGAATGCGAACTTCATCACGGACCACGGGTCGATCCGCTTGAGGTTCAGCCGGGCCCGACGCGGTCCGCGAGAGGCGGCCGAGCTGACCGACGTACGCGCCGCACGCACCGCGTCACCGACGCGGGCCGCGCCGACGGCCGACGCGTTGCCGATCCCCGGTGGCAGGCCACCGCCGCTGGCCGGGCGGCCGGCGGTGGCGGACGTACGCGCCGCGTCCGGCTGCGGCTGGGTCATCCCGGGTGTGATCCGCGGCTGGGTGCCGGTGGACCCGGTTGACGCCGCCTGACCCGGCCGGAGACCGATCGGCTGGGTGGTCGCCGGACGTGCCGAGGGTGCCGCCGCCGGACCCGGAGGATTGGCGGCGGCCGACGTCGGCGCCTCGGCGCTGGGCGTCTCGGTCTTGTCGCCGGACTCGCCATCTTCGCCCGGCTGTTCCGGCGGGGGTGTCATACCTGGAGCCCTGGTGAACTTCGGGGCAGGCGCATCGGCGGGGACCGTCGCCCGGCCCACGGCCGCGCGGCCGGTCGCTGGTGTGCCGCCCTTGGCGGCCTCCTCGTCGACCGGTTTGGCCGAGGTCCCCGAGTTCCCCGACTTCGCCTGTGTCTCCGTCATTCAACTAGTCCTGTTCGTCAGGCTCGTCGGCATTGCGAGCAATCGCCACGATAGTCACGCCGTCCGGGAGGTCCATCAGCTTGACCCCCATTGTGTTCCGGTCACGCGTACGCCGTACAGGCTTCACCGGAGTCCGAATGACACCACCGTTGCTGGTGATCGCGAACAGCTCGTCGTCCGGGTCGATCACCACCGCGCCAACCAGACCACCGCGCCGTTCGGTGATCTTTGCAGTCAACACGCCCTTACCTCCCCGGCCCTGCACCGGGTATTCCTCGATCGGGGTTCGCTTCGCGTATCCCCCGTTCGTGGCCACCAGAACGTCCAAACCTTCCCGCACGACTTCCATGGCGAGCAGGACGTCGTCGTCCGTGAAGCGCATGCCGATCACACCCGAGGTGGCCCGGCCCATCGGCCGCAGCGCCTCGTCCGAGGCGTTGAACCGGATCGCCTGTGCCTTCTTCGAGACCAGCAGCAGGTCGTTCTCCGGCGCAACCAGCGCAGCACCGACCAGCTCGTCCTCATCGCGCAGGTTGATCGCGATGATGCCGCCGGAACGGTTGGAGTCGAACTCCTCGAGCCGCGTCTTCTTCACCAGGCCGTTCTTCGTGGCCAGTACCAGATAGGGGGCTACCTGGTAGTTCGGGATCTCAATGATCTGCGCGATCTGCTCGTCGGGTAGGAAGGCGAGCAGATTGGCCACGTGTTGGCCCTTGGCTACCCTACTGGCCTCCGGCAACTCGTAGGCCTTGGCCCGGTAGACGCGGCCCTTGTTCGTGAGGAACAGGATCCAGTCGTGGGTCGAGCAGACGAAGAAGTGGCTGACGATGTCGTCCTGCCGCAGCGTGGCGCCACTGACGCCCTTACCGCCGCGCCGCTGCGAGCGGTACAGATCGACCTTGGTCCGCTTGGCGTACCCGGTGCGGGTGATCGTGACGACCACGTCCTCCCGGGCGATGAGGTCCTCCATCGAGACCTCGCCGTCGAACGGGATGATCTGCGTCCGGCGGTCGTCGCCCCACTTGGTGACGATCTCGCCCAGCTCCTCCGAGACGATCTTCCGCTGCCGCTCGGGCTTGGCGAGGATGTCCTTGAGGTCGGCAATCTCGATCTCGAGCTTCGCCAGGTCGTCGATGATCCGCTGCCGCTCCAAAGCGGCGAGCCGGCGCAGCTGCATGTCGAGGATCGCGGTCGCCTGGATCTCGTCGATCTCCAGCAGCCGGATCAGGCCCTGCCGGGCGTCGTCCACTGTCGGGGAGCGCCGGATCAGGGCGATCACCTCGTCCAGCGCGTCCAGCGCCTTACCCAGGCCGCGCAGGATGTGTGCCCGCTCCTCGGCCTTGCGCAGCCGGAACGCGGTCCGCCGGCGGATCACGTCGATCTGGTGCTCGACGTAGTAGCGGAGGAACTGGGCCAGGTTGAGCGTGCGCGGCACCCCGTCGACCAGGGCCAGCATGTTGGCGCCGAAGGTCTCCTGGAGCTGGGTGTGCTTGTAGAGGTTGTTCAGCACGACCTTCGCGACCGCGTCGCGCTTGAGCACCAGGACGATCCGCATGCCGGTACGACCGGAGGACTCGTCGCGGATGTCGGCGATGCCGGCGAGCTTGCCCTCCTTGATCAGCTCGGCGATCCGCTCGGCGAGGTTGTCCGGGTTGACCTGGTAGGGCAGTTCGCTGACGACCAGGCAGGGGCGACCCCGCTTGTCCTCCTCGACCTCCACGACGGCGCGCATCCGGATCGAGCCGCGACCGGTGCGGTACGCGTCCTGGATCGCTGTGGTGCCGACGATCAGGCCGTGGGTCGGGAAGTCCGGGCCCTTGACGATGCCGAGCAGGGCCTCGAGGGTGGTCTCCTCGTCCTCCTCCGGGTGCTCCAGGCACCACTGCACCGCCGCGCCGATCTCCCGCAGGTTGTGCGGCGGGATCTTGGTGGCCATGCCGACCGCGATGCCCTCGGAGCCGTTCACCAGCAGGTTGGGGATCCGCGACGGCAGGATGGTGGGCTCCTTGGCCCGGCCGTCGTAGTTGTCCTGCAGGTCGACGGTGTCCTCGTCGATGTCCCGCAGCATCTCCATGGCGAGGGGGTCGAGCTTGCACTCGGTGTATCGCATGGCGGCGGCCGGGTCGTTACCCGGCGAGCCGAAGTTGCCGTTGCCGTCGACCAGCGGGTAGCGCAGCGACCAGGACTGCGCCATCCGGACCAGCGCGTCGTAGATCGCCGAGTCGCCGTGCGGGTGGAACTGACCCATCACGTCGCCGACGACGCGGGAGCACTTCACGTAGCCGCGGTCCGGACGGTAGCCGGAGTCGAACATCGCGTAGAGGATCTTGCGGTGGACCGGCTTGAGGCCGTCCCGGACGTCCGGCAGCGCGCGACCGACGATGACGCTCATCGCGTAGTCGAGGTAGGAGCGCTGCATCTCCACCTCGAGCCCGACCGGTTCGATCCGGTCGTGCGCGACCACCGCGGCGATGGCCTCGGCGGGAACCTCGGGCTCGTTCGGTGTGGACTCGGGAGAATCGGTCACTGTATACCCTTATCAGACTCAGAGTCGTTTTCGTGCTGTGGATAACGGCTGTGGATACCGGCCAAGCTGTGGATAACTCTGTGGACCGCCGGATCGGCCGGGCAGTGCCCGACCGATCCGGCGCAGTCCGTCAGATGTCCAGGAACCGCACGTCCTTGGCGTTGCGCTGAATGAACGACCGGCGCGCCTCGACGTCCTCACCCATCAGCACACTGAACAACTCGTCAGCGGTCGCCGCGTCGTCGAGAGTGACCTGACGCAGGGTACGCGTCGCCGGGTTCATAGTGGTTTCCCACAGCTCGGGGTAGTTCATCTCGCCGAGGCCCTTGAAGCGCTGAATGTCGTCCGGCTTGGCGTTCGGCTTCTTCTGCTGGCGCAGCACGATCAGACCGTCACGCTCGCGGTCGGAGTACGCGTACTGGGCGTCATCGCCCTTCTTGTTCCACTTGATCTTGTAGAGCGGCGGGGCTGCCAGGTAGACGTGCCCCATCTCGACCAGCGGACGCATGAAGCGGAACAGCAGGGTGAGCAGCAGCGTCTGGATGTGCTGGCCGTCGACGTCCGCGTCGGCCATCAGCACCACCTTGTGGTACCGCAGCTTCTCCATGTCGAAGTCGTCGTGGATGCCGGTGCCCAGCGCGGTGATCAGCGCCTGAACCTCGTTGTTCTTCAGCACCCGGTCGATCCGGGCCTTCTCCACGTTGAGGATCTTGCCGCGGATCGGCAGGATCGCCTGGGTACGTGGGTCGCGACCCTGCTTGGCCGAGCCGCCGGCCGAGTCACCCTCGACGATGAACACCTCGGACTCGCGGGGGTCGGTCGACTGGCAGTCGGCAAGCTTGCCCGGCATCGAGCCGGACTCCAGCAGCGACTTGCGCCGGGCCAGCTTGCGCGCCTGCTGGGCGGCGATCCGGGCGCGGGCCGCCTGGGAGGCCTTCTGGATGATCGTCTTGGCCTCGGCCGGGTTGCGGTCGAACCAGTCGACCAGCCGGTCGTTGCAGACCCGCTGCACGAAGCTCTTCACCGGGGTGTTGCCCAGTTTGGTCTTGGTCTGGCCCTCGAACTGCGGGTTGGTCAGCTTGACCGAGATGATCGCGGCCAAGCCCTCGCGGATGTCCTCGCCGGAGAGCTTCTCGTCGCCCTTGAGCAGCTTCTTGTCGGTGCCGTACCGGTTGACCACGCTGGTCAGCGCGGACCGGAAGCCCTCCTCGTGGGTGCCGCCCTCGTGCGTGTTGATGTTGTTGGCGAAGGTGTAGACCGACTCGCCGTACGACTCGTTCCACTGCATGGCGATCTCGAGGGACATGCCCTCCTCCTCGGCCTCGAACTCGACCACCGTCTTGTGCATCGGGTTCTTGGAGGCGTTGAGGTGTCGGACGAAGTCGGCGATACCGCCGTCGTAGCGGAAGGTGACCTCGCGGGTCTTGCCGTCCTCGTCCTCAGGGACCCGCTCGTCGAGCAGGTGGATGGTGATGCCCCGGTTGAGGAAGGCCATCTCCTGCAGGCGTCGGTAGATGGTCTGGAAGTCGAAGTCGATCGTCTCGAAGACGTCGGGGTCGGGCCAGAAGGAAACCGCCGAGCCGGTGCGGTCGGTGGCCTCGCCCTTCTCCAGCGGGCTCGGCTTGGAGTTGGTGTAGTGCTGCCGCCACACCGCGCCGGACTTGTGGATCTCGACGAACATCTTGGTAGAGAGCGCGTTCACCACGGAGACACCGACGCCGTGCAGACCGCCGGAGACCGCGTACGCCTTGCCGTCGAACTTGCCACCCGCGTGCAGCACCGTCAGCGCGACCTCGACGCCCGGCTTCTTGAGCTTCGGGTGGAGGTCGACCGGGAAGCCACGGCCGTTGTCGGTGACCCGGACGCCGCCGTCGGCGAGCAGTACCACGTCGATGGTGTCGCAGTAGCCGGCCATCGCCTCGTCGACCGCGTTGTCGACGACCTCCCAGACGAGGTGGTGCAGACCGCGCTCGCCGGTGGACCCGATGTACATACCGGGCCGCTTGCGAACCGCCTCCAGCCCCTCGAGAACGGTGATCGACTCTGCGCCGTACTCCTGCTTGTCCTGCGCTGCCACCCTCGGCCACTTTCTCGCGTCAGCCGCGCCGGTAGGGCGCGTCGGGCGCGGGTTCGGCGGACAGGACGCGACGTCGGCGCGCGGACCGGCGCCGGAGATCTCCGGACAGCGGGTCGAACGCGCCGGTCGCCGCGGTTGCCCGCGGATCGCGATCGGCTCGACCCGACGTGGAGAATGAATCTGGGGCCAGCGGCCCCGTCCCACTCCCGCACCGGGTCTTCGTCTCACTGTCAATCCTACTGTGCGCGGGGGACAGAACCACCACTCGGCACCCTCAACGAGGCGGCTGAGAAGTCCATAGCCGGCAGAACCCCGCCGCCCACGACTCCCCCCACACGCCAGGCCCCCATCGCACGCGCCGCCCCGGAACGGGTTGACCCGCGGTCGGGCGGGTCGGGGGTCGCGGCCAAAGCGTCAGTGCCGTACGTTTGCGGCGCCCCGGAACCAGCCTTGATCTTTACCGGTTGGAACCGGGACGATCGACCCGATCGACCCGACACGTGCTCTTTAAGAGGTGACAGATGGGGCTGGACAACGTCGCGGTGCACTGGCCGCGTACCGGCCGCTTCTACGATCCGGTCGCGCCGGCCGAGTTCGTCGACTTCGGCGAGATCGTCGACCTGCCGCGCATCTCCGCGCCGACCGCGGCGCTGGCCGAGCTGATCGCGAAGACCGGCACCATCCGGGCGACCGCGTACACCGAGCTGGTGGATCTGCTGCTCGGCCTCGAAGGTGTGTTGTACGCCACAGACGCCGCCGCCGAGGACGAGGACCCGGTGATCGACCCGGACGGCTGCTCCTGGATCGCGAGCGGCATCGAACGGTTCGTGGCCGCGCACCGCCCGACCGGCGAGGCGGTCACCTTCGAGTCGGTGAGCACCGTGCTGCGCTCCCTGCTCGGCGACGGTCGGTTGGCCGAGCAGCAGCTGCGCTGGCTGGAGAGCCGGCTCGACGCGCTGCGCGACGAGCGCGGTGACCCGCCGCAGTGGAACTTCACCTGCGCCGAGCTGGGCGTGCTGGCCGCGTTCTACCGGCGCTGCGCCGAGCGCGGGTTCGCCGTCTACGCCGACGCCTGAGCCGCCCCGTCGGTCTCCGGGGCGGCCGGTCGGTTGGCGGCCGAGATCAGCTGCGTGAGCACCGCGTGCAGGTGTTGCAGGTCCTCGACGGGCAGCCCGAGCCGCTGCACGATCGCGGCCGGGATCAGCTCGGCCTGACTCCGCAGCGCGGCACCGCTGGCGGTGAGGGTGACGGCGAGGCTGCGCTCGTCGCTCGGGTCGCGTTCCCGGCGCAGGTAGCCGGCCGCCTCCAGTCGCTTGAGCAGCGGTGAGAGCGTGCCCGGGTCGAGCTGGAGCAGGCGACTGAGGTCGCGACCGGACAACGGTGCGTGCTGCCAGAGCGCCAACATCACCAGGTACTGCGGGTGGGTCAGCCCCATCGGCTCCAGCAGCGGCCGGTAGACGGCCACCACGCTGCGCGCGGCGACCGAGAGGGCGAAGCAGACCTGCTGCTCCAGGGCCAGCGGGTCGACGCCGTCCGGTCGTTCGCTCATCGGTTGCCCTCTCTCCGCACGGTGACTATCGTACCGATCGTTGGGACACCAACCATTGGTGCCCCAAAGGTAAGCTCGTGCGACGGGCGAGAACCGGCGAGGCGACGCGGGGAAGAGGACGGCAGATGAGCGAGGACGGCGCGATCACCAGGGCCCCGGGCGAGGGCGGCCGATTGATGCGTTGGGCCTTCCGGCACCTCGCCGGGCCGGCCGAGGGTGTGCAGGGCGCGGTGCAGGGCGGCTCTGCCGAGGCCCGCGAGGCGTGGAAACGTGACCTGGCCGAGCGCAAGCGCTTCACCCGGGAGCAGCGGGAACGCAAGCGGGCAGCCCGCGAGGCCGACCGGCGCGGCTGAACGGCCGACTCAGCCGTACGTGTCGCGCGGACCCCGGCCACGTACCCGGCGGGGGCCCTTGCCCCAGGAGGGCGCGGCCGGGCCGTGGATGTGCAGCTTGCGCACCACGTTGTGCCCGACCTCGCTGGCGATCTGCTTGAGCAGCGAGCCGGCGAGCAGCCGCAGCTGGGTGGCCCAGGCGGTCGAACGCGCCTCCACTGTCAGCTCGCCGTTCTCCAACTTCACCGGGCGACTGTTCTGCGCGACCTCCGCGCCGACGACCCGCTCCCAGGCGCCGAACACTGTGGCCTCGGCCGCCGGCTGCTGCCAGCCGCGCGCCTTCACCAGCCGGTTCAGCACGGCACTGAGCGGCTGCGGATCGCGCGGGTCGGGGCCGGGGCCGGAGTAGCCGCGCAACCGCCGCCCCGAGCCGCCGGCAGCGTCGCCGCCGCCGGGGGTACGCCGGGCGCGGGCCGCCGCCTGCCGTCGGGACAGCGCCGCGTCGAGCACCGCCCGGGCCAGCTCCGGCCCGCTGGCGGCCGCCGCCGGCTCACCGCCCGCCGACCCCTCCGCCGCCTTCGGGGTACGCGCAGCCGGGCCCTCGCCGGCCGCTGGTCGATCGGTGCCTGGCTTATCCGACACGGCGTACCGTCCCTTCGCCGACCTGGTAGCGGGTGCCGCGCAGGGCGGCCGGCACATCGTCGTCCACCGCGCAGGTGACCAGAAGCTGACTCGCCCCGCCGACCAGCTCCGCCAACCGTTCCCGGCGGCCGGTGTCCAACTCCGCGAAGACGTCGTCGAGCACCAGCACCGGCTCGATGCCGTCGGCGCGCAACAGGTCGTACCCGGCCAGCCGCAACGCGAGGGCGAACGACCACGACTCGCCGTGGCTGGCGTACCCCTTGGCGGGCAGTGGGCCGAGGCTCAGCGCCAACTCGTCGCGGTGTGGGCCGACCAGGGTGGTGCCCCGCTCGATCTCGGCGGAGCGGGACGCGGCCAGGGCCGCCGTCAGCGCCTCGGCCAGCGCGGCCCGATCGGTGGTCGGCTCGGCCAGCTCAATCGAGGGCCGGTAGGTGATGCTCGCCGCACCCCGACCGGCGGCCACCGCGTCGTACGCCTTGGCCACGTGCGGGGTGAGCGCGGCCACCAGCTCCAGGCGGCCGGCGAGCAGCTCCGCCCCGTGCTGGGCCAGGTGGGTGTCCCAGACCGCGAGGGTGCCGAGGTCGCCACCCCGGGACCCACCGGTCTTGCGTGCCAGGTACGCGGTGCGCAGTAGGGCGTTGCGCTGCTTGACGACCCGCTCGTAGTCGGCCCGCACGCCCGCGAACCGGGGTTGCCGGTTGACCAGCAGGTCGTCCAGGTAGCGGCGGCGCTCGGCCGGGTCGCCCCGGACCAGCTCAAGATCTTCCGGGGCGAAGAGCACCAGCCGGAGCGCCCCGAGCACGTCCCGGGCCCGCCGCGCCGGTGAGCGGCCCAGTCGGGCCCGGTTGGCCTTGCCGGGCACGATCTCCAGCTCGACCAGGAGTTCGCGGCCGTCGTGCACCACCGCGCAGCGGATCACCGCGGACGTGGCACCCATCCGGACCAGAGGCGCGTCGGTGGCGACCCGGTGCGAGTCCAGGGTCGCCACGTAGCCCAGCGCCTCGACGAGGTTGGTCTTGCCGACGCCGTTGGCGCCGATCAGGACGTTCGCTCCCGGCTGGAGGTCGACGGCCACCCGCTCGTACGAGCGGAAGTCGACCAGTTCCAGCCGGTGAACGTACACAGGTTGTGGATACCGCTCAGCGCTTGTGGACGGCGTGGCCACCGAACTGCTGACGCAGCGCGGAGACGGCCTTCATGGCGGGCGAGTCGTCCTGCCGCGAGGCGAACCGGGCGAACAGCGAAGCGGTGATGACGTTCAGCGGCACCGCCAGCCGGACCGCCTCGTCGACCGTCCACCGGCCCTCGCCGGTGTCCTCCGTGTAACCGCTCAGGTCGGCCAGCTCCGGGTCCTCGTCGAGCGCCCGGTCGAGCAGGTCAAGCAGCCAGGAACGGACGACGGTGCCCTCCCGCCAGGACTTGATGACGCCCGGCACGTTGGTCACCAGCTCCGAGGCGGCCATCAGCTCGTAGCCCTCGGCGTAGGCGTGCATCAGGCCGTACTCGATGCCGTTGTGCACCATCTTCGAGTAGTGCCCGGCACCGACGGGGCCGGCGTGCACGAAGCCGAACTCACCCTCCGGCTTGAGCGCGTTGAAGATCGGCATCAGACGGTCCACGTGCTCCTGGGCGCCACCGACCATCAGCCCGTAGCCGTTCTGCCGGCCCCAGACGCCGCCAGAGACCCCGACGTCCATGTAGCCGATGCCCCGCTGGTTGAGCCGCTCCGCGCGGGGCGCGTCGTCGCTGAAGCGCGAGTTGCCGCCGTCGATGATGATGTCGCCCTCGCCAAGCACCTCGGCGAGCTCGTCGATCGTGGCGTCGGTGACACCGGCGGGCACCATGACCCAGACGGCGCGCGGCGACTCAAGCTTCTCTGCCAGGCCGGCGAGGGTCGTGACGTCGCTGATCTGAGCGTTGTGGTCGAATCCGACCACCTCGTGCCCGGCCGAACGCAACCGCTCCCGCATGTTGCCGCCCATACGGCCGAGTCCTACCAGGCCGAGCTGCATGTGTTTCTACCTCCGTGGATCTGGGTGTTGCTGGGCGCGATCAGCGCGAGACGCGGATCGGCATGATGAGGTACCGGTACCCCGGAATGACCTCGCCATCCTCGCCAGCGGGAGAGATCACCGCGGGCTTGAAGGCGTCGACGAACGAGAGCACGGCCGTCTGAGCGCCCAGGTTTGCCAGACCGTCGATGAGGTACTGCGGGTTGAAGCCGATGGTCAGTGGTTCACCGGTGAAGGTAGCCTCCATCGCCTCGCTGGCCCGTGCCTCCTCGGAACCGCCGGCCTCGACCACCAGGCCGTCGGCGCTGAAGCTGAGCAGCACCGGGGTGGTCCGTTCGGCGACCAGCGCGACCCGCTTGACCACCTCGATCAGCGTGCTGACCGACACCCGGGCTGCGGCGTTGTGCGTGGCCGGGAAGAGCGACCGCACCGGCGGGTAGTTGGCGCCGTCGAGCAGCCGGCTGGTGGTACGTCGGGTGCCGCCGGCGAGGCCGACCATGCCCTCGCCCGCAGCGCCCTGGGCGAGGGCGAGCGTGACCTCGCCGCCCAGCGGACCGAGGGCCTTGGCGGTGTCGTTCAGGGTGCGTGCCGGCACCAGGGCGTTGATGCTCACCTCGGGGTCGTCCGGCCGCCACTGGATCTCGCGCAGCGCCAACCGGTAACGGTCGGTGGCGAGCATCGACAGGGTGTCACCCGACAGCTCGACGCGGACGCCGGTCATCATCGGCAGCGTCTCGTCGCGACCGGCGGCGATGGCCACCTGGGCCACCGCGGTGGCGAACGCCGCGGCGTCGACAGTGCCGGCGCTCTGCGGCATCTCGGGCAGCGCGGGGTAATCCTCCACCGGCATGGTGGGCAGGGTGAACCGGGCGCTGCCGCAGACCAGCTCGAGGTGCGCGCCGACCGCGGCGATGTCGACCGGCTTGGCCGGCAACGCCTTGGTGATCTCGGCGAGCAGGCGGCCGGAGACGAGCGCGGCGCCGTCGGCGTCGCCCTGCACCTCGACGGTCACCTGGCTGGAGACCTCGTAGTCGAACCCGGAGACCCGCAGGTTGCCGTCGGTGACGCGAAGCATCACCCCGGCGAGCACCGGTACGGATGGCCGGTTGGGCAGGCTCTTCGCGGTCCACGCCACAGCCTCGGCGAGCGCGTCGCGCTCCACTCGGAACTTCATCAATGCCTCCGCGTCGACGTCAGCGACAACTCTCTCATGCCGACCGCTGCCTACCGTCCCGCCCGACCGTGCGGGTACCCATCGCACCTTAGGGCGCGGGGACATCGGCTGTGCGCCCGACCCCATGGATCGTGTCGATGCTGACCGGTTGATCCGACAGCGTTCGGCCCGATCCACAGAAAGCCCAACGGTGATGATTGGTTTTTGTTCTCTTAGAAGAGATAACTCATCGTCTTCATCGCACCTGTGCAAACTGTGGAAAACCGAGGTCTGCGCAGGTCAGACAGGTTATCCACCGGTGATTTAGCTGTGGAGAACCGGGGGTACAACCGGCTCGTGTGTCCACAGCCCGGCGACGACGGCCGGTTGTCCACCGTTGTCCACCGGTTGTCCACCGGTAATCCACCGACTTTCTCCCCAAGCCTGTGGATCGCGGGGAAGATCACCATTGCCGTCATCCCCAGAACCTTCAACAGCTCGTACACAGGTTGATGATGATCGGTGGATAACCTGACGGTCGTCCCCAGGCGTCCACAGCTTCGTACACAGGGTTTCTCCACAGCCTGTGGGTAACTGGCGGAGGACGGACCGTAGTTATCCACCGACGGTGGATAACGAGCTGTGGACAACGAGTGGGGATCGAGGCGGTCACGGCCTCAATGCTGTGGTCTCCACCATGTCGAGAGTCCAGCTGACTGACCCAAAAAGAACGCCCGACCGGCGATCCGGTCGGGCGTGTCCTGCGGCTGTGCGCCGCGCGACGGCGGTCGTACGCCTCAGCTGTTCTGCTTGATGCGGTTGGTCAGCTCGGCGATCTGGTTGTACAGCGAGCGGCGCTCCGCCATCTGCTGACGAATCTTGCGGTCGGCGTGCATCACAGTGGTGTGGTCCCGGCCACCGAACGCCTGCCCGATCCGGGGCAGCGACAGCTCGGTCAACTCCCGACACAGGTACATCGCCACCTGGCGGGCGTTGACCAGCACCCGGGACCTGGACTGGCCGCGCAGATCCTCCAGGCTCACCCCGAAGTAGTCAGCGGTCGAGGCCATGATCTGGTCAGCGTTGATCTCCGGACCGGCGCCGTCGGGCATGAAGTCCCGAAGCACCTCCTCGGCCAGCGACAGCTCGACTGTCGACCTGGTCAGGCTGGCGAACGCGGTCACCCGGATCAGCGCGCCCTCCAGCTCCCGGATCGAGTTCGACACCCGAGAGGCGATGAACTCCAACACGTCAGGCGGGGCGTACATCCGCTCCTGCGCCGCCTTCTTCTGCAGGATCGCGATCCGGGTCTCCAGATCCGGTGGCTGGATGTCGGCCAGCAGCCCCCACTCGAACCGGGTTCGCATCCGGTCCTCGAGGGTCGCGAGCTGGCGCGGCGACCGGTCGGAGGTGATCACGATCTGCTTGTTGGCGTTGTGCAGCGTGTTGAAGGTGTGGAAGAACTCCTCCTGGGTGCGCTCGCGGTTCTCCAGGAACTGGATGTCGTCGATCAACAGGATGTCGACGTCGCGGTAGCGCCGCTGGAACGCGCTGGTCTTGTCGTCCCGGAGCGAGTTGATGAAGTCGTTGGTGAATTCCTCGGTCGAGACGTACCGGACCGAGCGGGCGTTGCCGAGTGTCGTGGCGTAGTGCCCGATGGCGTGCAACAGGTGCGTCTTGCCCAACCCGGAGTGCCCGTAGATGAACAGCGGGTTGTACGCCTTGGCCGGTGACTCCGCCACCGCCACGCTCGCCGCGTGGGCGAAGCGGTTGGACGAGCCGATGACGAACGTCTCAAACATGTACTTCGGATTGAGCCGGTTGCCACCGGTGTCGGCACCGGGCAACCGACGGTCGTCGCGGCCACCGGCGCGATGGTCCACCGCGCTGCGACCCGGACCGCTGTCCGTTCCGCTGTCCCGGGGCAACGAGCGGATCACGTGCTGGTCGCGCGGTGACGCCGAGTCGTCCCGGTAGCGGGGCTCGTAGGGCCGGGTGTCGGGGCCGGACGGGTCCAGGCGGGCGGCCTGCTCGTCGTAGCCGCGCCGGTCCGGACCCGGCCGGGAGGGCCGCAGGGGCTCCGCGAAGGCAGCGCTGAACAGCGCCTCCTGCCCGTCCCTGCTGGCGGGAATCAACCCGGCGCGATGCCCGTCGACGGGCAGCGCGAGTGGCGGACCCGCGGGCGCGGGCGGCGGACCCGGATCGGGGGTACGCGGCGCGGCTGACTGCTCAGGGATCATCGCGTCGGCGGACGGTCGAGCGCCCTGGTCGTCGTCGAACGCCATACCCGGACCGTCGATGTCGAGCTGCCCGGTCTCCGGGGCGCTGCGGTAGACGGTGCCGGCCGGTCGGCCGGTGGCGTCCTCGGCCACCCGAACGGTGACCGCAACCTGGATCGGTCGGCCCAGCCGGCGGGTGAGCGCCTCGGTGATCGCCGGGCGCAGCCGTGACTCGATCACGTCGCGGGTGAACGCGTCCGGAACGGAGAGCAGTGCGGTGTCCTCGACGATCGCTCGCAGCCGGGTCAGTCGGAGATAGGCACGCTGCTGGGCGGAGATGATCTCGTCGGCGAGCTCGTCGGTCGCCGCTAACCACACTGCGGCAAGGTCGGTCGTACCGGCCACCGTCGTGCCACCCCCTCGCTTCTGCTCCCGGCCGCCGCTGTCTGCCAGCCGGCCGTCCCGGGCCCGCCGCGTTCGCGGGTGGAACAACACCCACCCGGACGGTCGACCGGTGGTCATCCACAAGTTATCCACAGCCTGTGTACCGACCGATTGTGGCCGCCGCCGGGCGCGGGTGGGACCTGCCCCTGCCTGAACGGGCGCTGAAGCGGGTTCACCGTGCCGAACGATTCACTGCCATGTCCGGTCTTGCCTGCGCGACGACCGGAGCTTCCGACGCTCACCGCAATCGGGCACGGTAACAGCGTTGTCCCTGCGCCATCAACCGGCGACGCGGCGGCGCCCTTGTCGGCATCAGCGAAAACCGCCCTTCGGCCTCGGGCGCGTCCCGTTGTCCCCTGCTCGAGGTGTTTGACGGTCATTGCCCCCCTGCGTAGGCTGGAACGGCTGCTTTCTCGCCCTCTGCTAGGGTGATGGGTGCTTGCTGTCCGCGGTCGCATCCCCGCATCGCCGAGGTCCCGCTCCGCCGGACAGCACCGATCGTGGGCCACCGTCGAGGTGGCCTGGACCACCACACGACCCCGGCGATCCCGTCGCGCGGGGCGCGTACGAAAACGGAGAGCCTGACGTGAGCAAGCGCACCTACCAGCCGAACAACCGCCGGCGCGCGAAGACCCACGGCTTCCGGCTGCGCATGCGCACCCGTGCCGGCCGTGCCATCCTGTCGAGCCGTCGCGCCAAGGGTCGCACCACCCTGTCGGCCTGAGCCGACCGGGCCGGTCCAGGGGACGTGGGCAGTCGTGCTGGCCGCCGCACAGCGACTGCGGCGCAGCACTGACTTCGCCGCAGCGGTTCGTGGTGGCCGACGCGCCGGACGTGGCGCCGTCGTGGTCCACCTCACCGTGCCGGTGACCGTCGACCCCAGCACACCGACCTCGCCGGAGCCGGTACGGGACAACAGTGCGGAGCAGTCGTCCGTGCCGTCCCGTGCCGGCTTCGTCGTGTCCAAGGCGGTCGGTAACGCGGTGATCCGTAACCGGGTCCGGCGCCGACTGCGGGCGCTGGTCCGGGAACGGTTGACCGACCTGCCCGCCGGCAGCACCCTGGTCGTCCGGGCGCTCCCCGCCGCGGCGCAGGCGTCGTATCCTCGGCTCGCCACCGACCTGGACGCCGCCATCGCGGTCGCCCAGTCGCCGCGCGAACGACGGTCCCGATGAGCGGCACCGAGCAGAGCAGCCCACGGCCGTCGACAACCGGTGCCAAGGTGCTGATCGCGCCCATCATCGCGTACCGTCGGTGGATAAGTCCGGCACTGCCGGCTCGCTGTCGGTTCTACCCGTCGTGCAGTGCGTACGCCCAGGAGGCGGTCGTTCGGCATGGCGCGCTCCGGGGAGCCGTGCTGGCGGCCCGGCGGTTGTTGCGCTGCCACCCCTTTCACCCTGGTGGATATGACCCGGTGCCGGAGCCGGGCGGCCGCCGTCGTGCTGATGTGACTGGAGCCCCGAATTGAGTCTGAGTCTCGACTGGATCTACTACGCGATTTCGTGGATCCTGCTGACCTGGCACTCTGCCTGGGACGCCATCGGGGTGCCCGTCGGCGCGGTGATCGGCACCAACTTCGCCTGGATCCTCTCCATCATCTTCCTGGTGGTCACCGTCCGGGTGATCCTGTTCCCCGTCTTCGTCAAGCAGATCAAGTCGCAGCGGGCGATGCAGGCGCTCCAGCCCAAGGTCAAGGAGCTTCAGGAGAAGCACAAGGGTGACCGGGAGACGCTCCAGAAAGAAATGATGGAGCTGTACAAGAAGGAGAAGGCCAACCCGCTTATGGGTTGCCTTCCGATGTTCCTTCAGATCCCGGTCTTCCTGGGCCTCTTCCACGTGCTGCGCCGGCTCGACCCGGACAAGCGGAACCAGACCCTCTACGGCTGGACCGCCGACCAGTTCCAGAGCGCCTCGCAGGCGAAGCTCTTCACCGCCCCGATCGCCGGCAAGTTCGGCTCCACTGCCGACGAGCTCGCCAGCCTCGGCGCCAACGGCAGCACCGTGAAGATCATTGCTGGTGTCCTGGTCCTGGTCATGATCGCCACCACCTACCTCACCAGCCGTCAGATGATCCTCAAGACCGGCTGGGCCGAGGACCCGCAGCAGCGGATGATCCAGCGACTGATGCTCTACGGCATCCCCGCGTCGCTGCTGATCTCCGGCGCGATCTTCCCGATCGGCGTCATCATCTACTGGGTCACCAACAACCTCTTCACCCTCGGCCAGCAGCAGTGGGTGCTGCGGAAGTTCCCGCCGCCGGTGACCGCCAAGAAGGCCGTCGCGCCCGCCGCCAGCCGTAACCCGGTGCAGCCGGCCAAGGCCGGTGGCCTGTTCGGTCGTGGCAAGACTGCCCCGCCGGCACCGGTCAAGGCGGCCGCGCCCAAGGTGGCCGGGCCGAAGCCGGGCGCCAAGCCGGTGAACAACCCGAAGAAGAGCCGCCCCGCCAAGCGGCAGGGCTGACCTGCGAGGGCCGCCGCCGGATCACCGGCGGCGGCCGTTCCGCACCGCGCAGCCGCCGTACGGCCGACGCCGGGCGGAACCGACCGCGCACCGCGCGGCCACGGGCGACACTGCCCGTACAGACGTGCCCGTGGGCACCGGCGACCTCCCGCCGGCCCCGGGAAACCAGTCGGACCCGACGGTCCGGCCGAGCGAGTACGGAGATGAGACCGTGACCGAGACCAGCATCCCCCGCGCTGAGCAGTCCCTGGACGAGGAGGAGACCGCCACGCTCGCGGTGGACGGCGACGACACCGAAGCCGACGACACAGAGGCGGACGACGACACCGACACCGCCGCTGGCACCCGGGTGAAGAAGGCTGTGGGCGAGGGCGACCTGTTCCGGCAGAGCGAGATCGCCGCCGACTACGTCGAGGGTCTGCTCGACATCCTCGACTACGACGGCGACATCGACGAGTTGGTCGCCGCCGGCCGTCCGATGGTCGAGGTGGTCGGTGAGCGGCTGCAGAATCTGGTCGGTCAGCGCGGGGCCACCCTGGAGGCGCTCCAGGAACTGACCCGCCTTGCCGTCTTCCGGCAGACCGGTACGCCGAGCCGTCTGCTGCTCGACGTCGGTGGCTACCGGGCGAACCGCCGCAAGGAACTCGCCGCGGTCGCCAAGAACGCCGTCGAGAAGGTCAAGGAGTACGGCGAGCCGGTCCGCCTGGAGGCGATGTCCGCGTTCGAGCGCAAGTGCGTGCACGACGTCGTCAACGCCATGTCCGGCGTGGCGAGCGAGTCCGAGGGTGTGGAGCCGAACCGGCGCATCGTCGTACGGCCGGCGGACTGACCGGGTGACCCACGACGACATCACGGCCGACGCCGTGTCCGGCCCGGGCGGCACGCCGCCCGGGCCGTCCGCTGTCCGCCCCGCCACCGTCGACGCCGATGCCGAATCGACCGGGCGTGACGCCGCCCCGTCACCGGCCGACGCGGCGTTGCCGCCCGAGCTGGCCCCGGCCGCGCTGACCCTCTTCGGTGACCGTCTCGACCTGGCCGCCGCGTACGCCGAACTGCTGGCCACCGACGGGGTGGTCCGCGGCCTGATCGGCCCCCGGGAGGCGCCCCGCATCTGGGACCGGCACCTGCTCAACTGCGCCGCGGTCGCCGAGCGGATCCCGTCCGGCGCGACGGTGCTCGACGTCGGCTCCGGCGCCGGTCTGCCGGGTCTCGTCCTGGCCATCGCCCGTCCCGACCTCACGGTCACCCTGATCGAGCCGCTGGCCCGGCGGACGTCGTTCCTGATCGAGGTCGTCGAGCGACTGGGTCTGGCCAGGTCGGTGCGGGTGTTCCGTGGCCGGGCCGACGAGGCGGCCAGCGGGTCGAGCGGCCGGGAGCCGATCAGCGGAGATGTGGTGACCGCGCGCGCGGTCGCGCCCCTGGATCGGCTCGCGGGCTGGAGTCTTCCCCTGGCGGTTCGCGGTGGTCGACTGCTGGCGCTCAAGGGCTCGTCCGCCGCGGCCGAGATCGAGGAGCACGCCGAGGTGGTCGCGCGACTCGGCGGCGGGGAGCCGGCCGTGCAGCTCTGCGGCGTCGGGGTGATCGATCCGCCCACCACGGTCGTGGAGATCGTGCGCGAGCGGATGGTCGGCCCGCCCCGGCCGGCGGCCAAGAAGCGCGCCCGGGGTGGACGCTCCCGCCGAGGTTGACACTTCGCGCCATCGGGCTTCCGGCCGGTGGGTTGCCTCGTTGTACCGGTACGGATGGACGAGGGGATGAGAACCCGACGTGGACCGGCCGCGCCCGTCCGCCGTAGGCTGACCGCGCGTCGATAGTGTGGAGCGGGTGACGGACGTCGCGGGTCTCCGACCGCTCCCGCGGGCCGTACGCTCCGGGTTGCGGGCGTGGATGCGGCCAAGTTGACCGGGGCGCGGACCGACCATCCGAAGCGGGCAGGGATGACAGGTGCATGACGACGGCAGGTACGACGATCCACGCGTGACCGGGTCGACCAGCGATCCCGTTTCACGTGAAACCGACTACCCGAGCTGGTCGCCCGGCGCGACCGGGCCATCGAGCCGACCTACCGACAGCGACCCGCCGGCACCGCTCGACCCCTCGTCGGGTGCCGGGCGGCCGGAGGGCTCGGCCGTTCCGGAGCCGGCGAGTGGTCGTCGGACGCCGGAGGCGTCGAGTCGACCGGTCAACGCCGCCGAGGTGCGGTCGACCTCGGGCCGCCGCAACACCGCCGCTGCGGTTCGCTTCGAGCCGGCCGTCCCGCACCAACCCACCGCGGCGGCCGCTCGGGACGCCGCGCCGGCGGTCGCCGACGCACCGGTCGCTTCGACCGAGTCGTTGGCCGCCGTGGCGGCCGATCCCACGTACGTTTCACGTGAAACCCCGACGCGCGAAGAGGATGACCCACCGTTGGCTATGGAGGCGATGCGCGCCGTGCAGATCCTGAATCCCAGTGGCGAGGTGACCATGCCTCGGCCGGACCGGACCCGGGTCATGTGCGTCGCCAACCAGAAGGGTGGCGTGGGTAAGACCACCACCACCGTCAACCTTGCGGTGGCGCTCGCCCTGCACGGCAACCGGGTGCTCGTGGTCGACCTCGACCCGCAGGGCAATGCCTCGACCGGGCTCAACGTCCCACACCACACCGGAATCCCCGACGTGTACGACTGCCTGATCAACAGCGTGCCGCTGGCCGAGGTGGCACAGGCGGTCGAGGGCATCCCCAACCTCTGGTGCGTACCCGCGACCATCGACCTGGCCGGCGCGGAGATCGAGCTGGTGTCGGTGGTTGCCCGGGAGTCGCGCCTGGACCGGGCGATCGCCGCCTACCCGGGCGAGTTCGACTACGTCTTCATCGACTGCCCGCCCTCGCTCGGCCTGCTCACGGTCAACGCTCTGGTTGCCGCGCAGGAGGTGCTGATCCCGATTCAGTGCGAGTACTACGCGCTGGAAGGGCTCAACCAGCTGATCAACAACATCAACCTGGTACGCCAGCACCTCAACCCGAAGCTCGACGTCTCCACCATCCTGCTGACCATGTACGACCGTCGCACCCGGTTGGCCGACGCCGTCGAGCAGGACGTCCGGAACCACTTCGGTGACAAGGTTCTCCAGGCGGTCATCCCCCGCAACGTCCGGGTCTCCGAGGCGCCGAGCTACGGCCAGTCGGTGATGACCTACGATCCCGGTTCGCGGGGGGCCACAAGTTACTTCGAGGCCGCCCAGGAGATCGCCGAGCGAGGCGTCAAGGAGCCGGTGGGCCGGAATGCGTAGTGCGGACGAATCGCTGGGAGGCGTGGCATGAAGAACCGTCCTCGGGGCGGTCTGGGTAGGGGCCTGGGGGCGCTGATCCCGACCGGGCCGGCGCCGGCTGCCGCTGGCACCGCGACGGCCGAGCCGGAGAACGAGCACCTGGACGACGCGGGCACCGTCGCTGTCGCCGCGGTGCCGGCCGGAGCGCCGGTCCGTGAGCCGGAACCCGTGCTCAGCCCGGTGCCCGGTGCGCGATTCGCCGAGATCCCGGTCGACGCGATCATGCCCAACCCGAAGCAGCCCCGCCAGGTCTTCGATGAGGAGGCGCTGGAGGAGCTGAAGACCTCGATCCAGGAGGTCGGCTTCCTGCAGCCCATCGTCGTTCGGCAGCTCGACGATGAGAAGTACGAACTGGTGATGGGCGAGCGGCGCTGGCGGGCCGCCCAGGCGGTGGGGCGGGAGAGCATCCCGGCGATCGTCCGGGACACTCGTGACGACGCCATGCTCCGCGACGCCCTGCTGGAGAACATCCACCGGGCGAACCTGAACCCGTTGGAAGAGGCCGCCGCCTACCAGCAACTGCTGGAGGAGTTCGGCGCCACCCACGAGGAGTTGGCCCGCCGGATCGGCCGGAGTCGCCCGCAGATCTCCAATACGATCCGACTGCTGAACCTGCCCGCACAGGTGCAGCGCCGGGTTGCCGCCGGCATCCTGTCGGCGGGGCACGCCCGCGCCCTGCTGAGCCTCGACGAGGCGGAGGCGCAGGAACAGTTGGCCCTGCGGATCGTGGCCGAGGGACTGTCGGTTCGGGCGACCGAGGAGATCGTGGCCTTGGCACTCAACGACGGGCCGGCGAAGGGTCAGGCAGCGAAGCGGCGACCCAAGGCGCACGCGCCGGCCCTGACCGATCTCGCCGATCGGCTGTCGGACCGGTTCGACACCCGGGTGAAGGTCGACATCGGCCGGAGCAAGGGCAAGATCACCATCGAGTTCGCGACGGTGGACGACCTTGAGCGGATCGTCGGGATCATCGGAGTGCAACAGGAGGAGAGCGGGGAGGACTGACCCCGCCCGCTCGCCCACGGCCGCGCTACCCCACCCGAAGCGCGGCCGTTCTGCATCCGGGGTCGTCGCGGTTTCACGTGAAACCGGCGGTGGCCCTGATTTCGAGATCGGCATGACCCGTGGACCGTCGTCATTCTCGCTTCGCCAGCCAACCCGGGGTCCCGCTCTAGCCGCAGGAGAAGTCGGCGGGAGTGGTGAGCGGACGGGTCGGTTGCTGGCCCGCGCGTGCGAAAGCACAATCCGCAAGCGGCTCGCGGCTCGCGGCTCGCGGCTCGCGGCTCGCGGCTCGCGGCTCGCGGCGGGCGCGGTGACGGGCGCGGCGGGCGCGGCGGGCGCGGCGGGCGCGGCGGGCGGTCGGCGCGGCGATGGGTGTCGCGACGGGCGAGTCGGTGGGCGACGAGGTCGGCGTCGCGAGCGGCTGGTGGCGGGGCGGACGCAGCGGCGGGCGGCGGCTGCGGGTGCCGAGCGACTGGCGGCGGCCACTGGGGTGAGTGCATGGTGCCGAGTGGATCCTCTACACGCGTCGCAGAAGGCTCCGGAATGGTCCACTCGACCGCAACCACCCCCTGCGCCGATCAAGGCGCCAGCGAGCCGCTGAGTGGCGCTAATCGACGTCTTCGTGGTCATCTGCAGGTGGGCCGAGCATCTCGATCGCGGTGAGTCTGGCGGAACAGCCTCGCAGCGACCTCGGTGGGAGTCCGCCGGATCGCCGAGCCGCCGAGCCGCTGGACCGCTGGGCCGCTGGGCCGCCGGACCGCCGGACCGCCGCGCCGCCGGGCCGCTGGGCTGCCGCGCCGCCGGGCCGCCGCGCCGCTCGGCCGCTGGGCCGCTGGGCTGCCCGACCGCTGGGCCGCCGCGCCGCTCGGCCGCCGGACCCCGGACCGTTGCGAGCCCGGCCCGCATCGCCGGATCGCGTTCGCTGTCCGGCGCTCGGTTTCACGTGAAACCGAAGTCGCGGCTCGCTGGCACCGATCGGAAGCCCTGGGGTCGACGGCCAAGCGGAGCCGCCTGCCCGTCTCAGACGCTCGACGTCAGTACTGCGGTTCGATCTCTTGGTCCTTGGGCATCCTGAGCATCCGGGCATCTGGGCGTCGAAGCCGTAGGCCAAGGTCTGCTGGCACGGTCCGCGAGACGAGCCGAACCGTCACCGCCGACGTGTACTCAACTGAGCCAGCGGACGGTCGTCGGAGGCTGGTTGCCGCGCCGGCGGTGACACGCGGCGCCGAGCGGACCGCACCCGTCCGATTTCGTCCCCGGCGGCCGTCGACACCGCCGATTTGGCGGTTCGCGGACAACGACCGACTGGCCGAAAAGTTATCCACACCGGTTGTCCACAGGCACCCCCCGTTTCACGTGAAACAGCGCGTGGGAGCGGGTGCGAGCCTGTGGATGACGGCCTGTGTTCAGGATCTCGGCAGCCTGTGGATATCGTCTCTCGGCGCCCCGCGCGACCATGCGCAACCGGTCGGCGATGGGCACCGATCCGGTGGCCCGGGACCGCTCGAACAGGTAGGGACAGCGGTGCCAGACTCGGTTAGGGTCAGCGTCGTGCACGACAACCCTCCCTCAGTCCCGGACTTCACCCAGTGGCCGTCATTTCCCTTCGAGGGTGACCTCCACGTGAAGCAACTCGATGATCCGGTCCCGGTCGAACCGCCCCGGAAGGGCGAGGGTCTCCGGGAATGCACCGCCTGCAACGCACCCGACGACGCCTACATCTGGGTGGGCGAGCGGTGGCGGGTCCGCGCCATGGACCGGCCCACCGGCCTACCCATGGTGCTCATCCTGGAATCGCGCACCCACCTCGACCTCGGCGACCTGCCGAACCTGCTGGCCGCCGAACTGGGGGTGATGACCGTACGTCTGGAGCGGGCCATCCGGTCGCTCGACGGCGTGGCACGGGTGCACGTCAATCGCTGGGGCGACGGCTCGGCTCATCTGCACATGTGGTTCCTCGCCCGCCCGTACGGCCGTCTTCAGTTGCGGGGCACGTTCCTGTCCCTGTGGGACTCGATCCTGCCGCCGATCTCCGAGGCGCAGTGGCGGGAAAATTTGGCGCTCGTCGCGGCCTGGCTCGCCGAGTTCGGCGGCCGCCCACTCGCCGAGCCACCCCGCATCCAGTGGCAGGCGCCGTCCAGTCTGCTGGCCCAGTCCGCTGCCGCGGATGCCGCTGCCGCAGCGGAGGCTGCCTCAGCGGCAGCAGCCGGGACGGAGGCGGTCTCGGTCATCGAGGCGGCAGAGGAGATCCCCGAACCAGCGCTCGACTCCACTCCTGATCCGACCGACGCCGACAGCGGGCCCCGGGCCGAACCGGTCGTCGAGCCGGACGCCGGTTCCAGCTCGACGACGACCACCGTCACCGACAGCGCGGCTGAACCCGCTCGGTCGGCATCCGTCACCAATCTGTCCGGCATCACGGCCTCCGGCACCAGGAACTCCACCGCCGCAGCATCCGGCAGCGCCGCCACGGCGGCTACCGACGGACTCCACGTGGGCCCGGCGGAGGCACCCACCGACGGGCCCCGCGTCGGCCCGGCGAGCGGAAGCGCCGACGAGGCCGGTTCCGCCAACCCGGCAGCGTCCGACCCGGCCAACGGGGGCGCCTCCGGAGAAGCCGTTAGCAAAACGGTCCCCGAGAAGGGCGCCGGCATTGCGGGCGCGGCCGCGCCCGCCGACGGCAGCGACATACCCGACGTACGCGCGGCCCAGTGATCTGGACCCGACCATGAGGTTGACCCGGACAGGCCAACCTCATGGTCGTCCGGCGGGTGGTCCGCAGGGCCGAACGGGTTGGCGGCTAGGTCAGTGTTTGGTGAGGCGGGCGGCTGCTCGGGCGACCAGGGTGCCGAGGAGTCGGCCGAAGTCCAGCCCGGCCGCCTGCACGGCGAGCGGAAGCAGTGAGGTCTCCGTCATCCCTGGCGAGACGTTGACCTCCAGCACGTGCGGCTGGCCGGCCGCGTCCACGATCACGTCGACGCGGGAGAGATCCCGTAGACCGAGCGCGGTGTGCGCGGCGAGGGCCACGTCAGCGACCGTGGCGGCCACCTCCGGGTCCAGCCGGGCGGGGGCGTGCCAGGTGGTCCGCCCCGCGGTGTAGCGGGCGGCGTAGTCGTACACGCCGTTGCGCGGCACGATCTCCACCGGCGGCAGTGCCTGCGGGCCGTCGCCGAGGTCGACGACGGAGACTGCCACATCCATCCCCGGCACGTACCGCTCCACGAGCGCCGTGGAGTAGTACGCGAAGCAGCCAACCATCGCGGCGGGCAGCGCGGCGGCGTCCCGGACCACCGCCCCGCCCAGCCCAGACCCGCCCTGCGCCGGCTTGACCATCAGGGGTACGCCCAGACGGTCGACGATCCGGTCCAGGACGGCGACCGCGCCGAGCTCGGAGAAACGATCGTGCGGGAGCGCCACCCAGTCGGGGGTGGGGATGCCGGCCTCGCGCAGCACCGCCTTGGCCGAGGGCTTGTCCCAGGCGACCCGGGAGGCTCGAGCGTCGCAGCCGACGTACGGGACGTCGCACAGATCCAGCACCCCGCGCAGTGAGCCGTCCTCGCCGGTCGCGCCGTGCAGTGCGATCACCACCGCGTCCGGCGGGTCGGCCGCGAGTGCCGGTAGCAGCGCCACGTCCGCGTCTCGCAGCTCGGCCTCCACGCCGACGGCGCGCAGCGCGTCGAGCACCCGACGACCGGAGCGCAGCGACACGTCCCGTTCGTAGGAGAGCCCACCGGCGAGCACCACGACGCGCAGGTCGGCCGAGATGGCGGATTCGGTCACGAGGAGGTGCTCGGCGGTCGTACCCATGCCGGCATCATGCCAAGTCGGGCCCGGGCACGTCGGAGCCGGCCCGGCCGCGTCGGCCGGCGGCACCACCCACGGCACCGAAGACGCGGCGCATCGCGATCTCCTGCTCCATCACACCGGCCAGCCGGCGGACGCCCTCGCGGATCCGCTCCGGCGGCGGGAAGCTGAAGTTGAGCCGCATGGCGTCGGTGCCGGTGCCGTCGGCGTAGAAGCCGGTGCCGGGAACGTAGGCGACCCGGGCGGCGACCGCTCGCGGCATCATGGCCTTCGAGTCGAGCCCGTCGGGCAGGCTGGCCCACACGAAGAGACCGCCGGCCGGCGTGGTCCAGCTGGTGCCCTCAGGCATCAGGTCGGCCATCGCGTCGAGCAGGGCGTCGCGACGTTCCCGGTAGACCTCGCGATAGACCTTGAGCTGCTGCCGCCAGGGCATCGTGCTCAGGTAGGTGGCCACCGCGGCCTGGGCGTAACCGCTGGGGCAGAGGATCTGCGCCTCGCTGGCGATGACCAGTTTGTCGCGGACCGCGTGCGGCGCCAGGATCCAGCCGACCCGCAGCCCGGGGGCGAAGGTCTTGGAGAAGGTGCTGAGGTAGAAGACGCCGTCGCGGCGGCGGGCCCGCAGGGGGGCCGGGGCCTCACCCTCGAACCCGAGCTGCCCGTACGGGTCGTCCTCGACGACGAGCAGGCCGGCGCGCTCGCAGATGTCGAGCACCCGTTCCCGGCGCTCCTCGCTGAGCGTCACGCCGGTCGGGTTCTGGTAGGTGGGGATCGTGTAGAGAAACTTGACCCGCTGGCCCGCACGGGCCAGGTCGGCGATGGCCGTCTCCAGCGCCTCCGGGATGAGCCCGTCCGCATCCATCGGTACGTGGACTACCTGCGCCTGGGCGGCCTGAAACACGCCGAGCGCACCGACGTACGTCGGCCCCTCGGCGAGCACCACGTCACCCGGGTCGAGGAAGAGCCGGGCCACCAGGTCCAGTGCCTGCTGCCCGCCCACGGTGACCACGACGTCCTCCGGGGAGGCACCGCACGCGGCGTCGATCCCGGAGAGCGACATCACCTCGCAGATCCGCTCGCGCAGCTCGAGGGTCCCCTGACCAATGCCGTACTGAAGAGTGGTCACGCCGTGCTCGGAACCGAGCCGGCCGAGCATCTCGCCGACCGCGTCCAGCGGAAGGGCGGCGATGTACGGTGCGCCACCGGCGAGCGAGACGACCTCCGGACGACTGGCCACCGCGAACAGTGCTCGGATCTCGGAGGCGGTCATCCCGCGTACCCGCCGGGCGTACCGGTCGGTGTAGTCGTCGAGTGTCGTGCCGGTCATGACCTCACCTCGATCGCTGCTCGGGTGGCTCCCGCCCCGGGTACCCCGCACACCGCTGACCATGGCGGCGGACACACCGATTGTCGATCCTAGTCCGCCATAGTCGTGCTGCCGCCGTGCCGAGGCAGATCGACCACATGGCGGACCGTCCTCGGCGTCCCCCGTTGCGGTGGGCATTCGCGCGTCCCCTCCCGAATCGCCGATCGGCGGCGTACGATCGCTCGTCGGGGGCAGGAAGGCGGCGCTGTCGTTCCATGCCGGTCTCACCACCGAGCCTATTGTGGGGATGCGCCATATGTCGCGACGTCTGGTCAGCCTGACCCTCGACACGTTGGAAGACCTCCCGCGCCCGTGCCGGCAGTGCGTCTACTGGGAGCTTGATCCGGTCTCCGCGGACCGTGCCTGCGCCGCTGGCGATCCGGGCCTGGAGAAGGAAGCGTGGGTCTCCCAGACGCTGCTGGAGTGGGGCTCCTGCGGCAAACTCGCGTACGTCGACGGCATGCCGGCCGGCTTCGTGATGTACGCCCCGCCCGCCTACGTGCCCCGTTCGATGGCGTTCCCGACCTCACCGGTCTCCGCGGACGCGGCACTGTTGATGACGGCCAACGTGGTAGCCGGGTTCTCCGGCGGCGGGTTGGGCCGGATGCTGGTGCAGGGTGTCGCCCGGGATCTGACCAAGCGTGGGATCAAGGCGATCGAGGCGTTCGGCGACGCCAAGTTCGGCGACGCGGACGACCCCGCCGGCGGTTGCGTGGCCCCCGTCGACTTCTTCCTCTCCGTGGGCTTCAAGACCGTACGTCCGCATCCGCGCTTCCCCCGGTTGCGCCTTGAGCTGCGTACGGCGCTGAGCTGGAAGTCCGACGTCGAGTACGCGCTGGAGAAGCTGCTCGGGTCGATGAGCCCGGAGACCTTGCTCCGGCCGGTCCGTCCGGCTCCGGCCACCCGCTCCACCAACGGCTGACGCCCGGCGGCGAATCAGTCCACCACCGTGCCGGCGGTCACCACGGCACGCAGTTCGCTGACGTCGAGCGATCCGGTCGGGACGTCTCGTTCGATCGGGTAGTACATCCGCTGCACCGCGGCCACGATCGCCTCCACCACCCGGTCCCGGAACCGGGGGTCGACAAGGTGGGCGCGGTCCGTCGGCGAGGTGAGGTAGCCGACCTCGACCCGGACGGCGGGCATCCGCGTCAGTCGCAGCAACTCCCACGTCTTGGCGTGCGTACGGCAGTCCCGCAGCCCGGTGCGGGCGACGATCTCCCGCTGCACCAGCCCGGCCAGGCGTTCACCGGTCGCCGAGGTCACCCCGTTGTCGGTGCCGTAGTGGTAGGTCGCGACGCCCTCCGCATCCGGGTTGGCGTGGCCGTCGAGGTGCAGCGAGATGAACACGTCGGCGCCGAGCGAGTTGGCGAGCAGGGCCCGGTCGGTGTCCGGCAGGCAACTGTCGGGCGACGGGCCCCGGGTGAGCTGCACCCGCACCCCGGTGGCGGCGAGTCGCCCCTCCAGTCGGCTCGCCAGGTCGTGCACCAGGTCCGCCTCGGTCCAGCGCAGCGAGCCGTCGGGCACCACCATCCCGGGGTCGGTGCCGCCGTGCCCCGGGTCGATGACGACCGTCTTGCCGACCAACGCCGGCCCGGACTGCCGGATCGCGTCGGATTCGCGGAGCCACTGCGGGCGGCCGCCGACCACCTTGCGGCCGATCCGGCGGAGCGCGTTCATGGTGTGTGGGCCGCAGGAGCCGTCCGGGGTGAGCCCGACCTCACGCTGGAACTGGGCTACCGCCCGCGACGTCCGGACGCCGTAGATCGCGTCCGCGCGGCCCACGTCGTACCCCATCTCCAGCAGTCGCTCCTGTAGCGACCGGACATCCTCGCCGGTGAGTGGCTCGGGGACCGCGTGGTAGAGGGTGCGGGCGCCGAGCCGCCAACGGGCGGCATCCAGGGCGCGCCAGGTCTCGGCGCCGACCCGGCCGTCCACACTGAGCCCCCGCGACTGCTGGAACGCGCGCACCGCCCGCTCGGTGTCGAGGTCGAACTCGTCGGTTTGCGGGCCGGCGGCGGCCAGCAGTTCGAGGCCGGTCAGGATGGTACGGATCTCCGTGACCGCGGGTCCCCGGTCACCGGGTCGGATCGGACGCACGCACGACCCCCTCTGCACGACGCTGGCTGGCCGGGCGGCCCAGGCTTGAGGCTATGCGTTCCGGGGCGGCGAGGTGGCTGGGCCGAGAAATACGTCGGCGGTACGGCCGAGAAGACGCCGAACCCCGCACCCGGCGAGCGGGTACGGGGTTCGGTTGATGTTTCTGCTGGTCAGAGGGCCGATTCGATGAGCCGGACCAGCTCGCCCTTCGGCTTGGCACCGGCGATCGACTGCACCGGCTGGCCGTTCTTGAAGACGGTGAGCGTCGGCACCGACATCACCCGGTAGGCCCGGGCGGTCTCCGGGTTCTCGTCGATGTTGAGCTTGACGATGGTGACCTGGTCACCCATCTCCCGGGCGATCTCCTCGAGCAGCGGCGACACCTTGCGGCACGGCCCGCACCACTCCGCCCAGAAGTCCACCAGCACCGGCTTGTCGGCCTGCAGCACGTCAGCGACGAAGCTCTTGTCGGTGACCGCCTTGGTTGTTCCCACTATGCCCCTCCTCCGGGATGTGTTCCTTGTTTCAGCTGAGCGTCGCGATGAACCGCTCGGCGTCGAGCGCGGCGGCACAACCGGTGCCGGCCGCGGTGATCGCCTGACGGTAGGTGTGGTCGACCACGTCACCGGCGGCGAAGACACCGGGCACGTTGGTGCGGGTGCTCGGGGCGTGGACCTTCACGTAGCCCTCGTCGTCCAGCTCGACCTGGCCCTGGAACAGCTCGCTGCGAGGGTCGTGACCGATGGCGACGAAGACGCCGGTCACGTCCATCACCTTGGTCTCGCCGGTGTGCACGTTGCGGACGCGAACGCCGGTGACCTTGCCGTCCTCGCCGAGGATCTCCTCGACGGTGCTGTTCCACTCGACCTTGATCTTCTCGTTGCTCAGCGCCCGGTCGGCCATGATCTTGCTGGCCCGGAACGAGTCGCGGCGGTGGATGATGGTCACCGACTCCGCGAAGCGGGTGAGGAAGGTGGCCTCCTCCATCGCCGAGTCGCCGCCGCCGACGACCACGATCTGCTGGTTGCGGAAGAAGAAGCCGTCACAGGTGGCACACGCGGAGACGCCGTGGCCCAGGAATTCCTGCTCACCGGGCACGCCCAGCGGACGCCAGGCCGAACCGGTGGAGAGAATGATGGATCGCGCCCGGTAGGCGGTCTCGCCAACCCAGACGGTGCTCACCGCGCCGGAGCCGGCGTCGCCGGTGTCCACCAGCTCGACCCGGGTCACGTCGTCGGTGAGGAACTCGGCGCCGAACCGCTCGGCCTGCTTGCGCATGTTGTCCATCAGCTCGGGGCCGAGGATGCCGTCGGCGAAGCCGGGGAAATTTTCCACCTCGGTCGTGGTCATCAGCGCGCCACCGGACTGCACGCCCTCAATGATCAGCGGCTTCAGGTTGGCACGTGCGGCGTAGACCGCCGCTGTGTAGCCGGCCGGCCCGGAGCCGATGATGATCAGGTTGCGGACCTCGTCCACTGCCGTCTCCCGAGTTGTGTGTGTTCGGCGTCGGCGCGAGCACCGATGCTGATCCGAGTCGCCGACGCCTGGGTGGGGCCGGCAGCTGACTTCCAGAACGTCATCGTACGAACCGGGGATTCCCGAGCCGGGCATCCGGTGGGTCAGGTCACGTGGGGGGTCATCGTGCCATTGACCGTGGATTCACCCTACCCGCGCCGAATACCGGCTGTCCGAGCCGGACCCAGGCACTCCGCACTCCGGGCCACTCACCCAGGCCCACCGGGCGCCGGTCGCGTCGGTGAAATGGATGACCAGCCCCTGATCGCCCTGGAACCGTGCGTAGTCGATCACCTCGACCACCAGTGGGGCCGATCCGTGCTCCGTAGCGATGCTGGCCAGACAGCTGGTCAGCGCCGCCTCGTCGGTCAGCCGGGCCAGCTGGTCCGACCCGTCGGGAGAGGGACGGCGGTCGCCCTCGGCATCCACCTTCGGCTGCTCGCTCGGGGTGTTGCCGGTCGCCCGGCTGGTGGCCGGTGTGCCTGGCGCGTCCGTGCCGTAGGCGTTGCCGAGGGTCTGCGGGGTGTAGTTCGTACCACTGCGCAGTGCCGGCCCGGTGGTGCGGGCCGTCCCGGCCCCCGCGACGCCCTCCGGCGCGCTGGCCGGCTGGTTCATGGCGTTGGTGCCGGCGGAGTCGTCCGACGCCCGCATCGAGAGCTGGTTGAGGCCCAGCGCGACGGCGATGACGGCGATCGCGGCGGCGGCCACGGGTGCGCCACGGCGGGCCCAGCCGCGCTGGCGGCGGCCCGGACCGATGGACGCCTGGCGCCCCGCACCGCCGGGCGTGGGCATGGCAGGCCGGCGACCGGCCCCGCCCTGCGCCGGTACGACAAACGGCGTCCCAGCGTCGGCGGGTGCCTCCTCGGTCGAGGTGTCGGTCGGCTCTGCGGAGGCGAACGCGGCCAGGAGGCGGTCGGTGATCGCCGACGGCATCTCCGGGGACGGCTCGGCCCAGCGGGTCAGGTCCGTCCGAACCTCGGTCACGGCGGGGGCCAGCATCGCGTACGCCTCGGCCCAGGACGGGTCCGCGGAGACCAGTTGGGCGACCTCGTCCTGCTGCGGGGTGCCGTCCAACGCCCCGCCGAGGTAGTCAGCGAGGAGGTCGACGTCGACCTCCCGGAACCCCTCGGTCGTCACGTGTCCTCCTGGTTGGCGTCCCGCCGGTATCGACCTGACCCCGATCCGACGCCCTCCACCGGGCCGGGGTTCCCCGGCGTGACGCCGGGCACGCCCGTGATCGGGGCGGTGGGGTCCGGTCGGGCCGAAGGCGTCGCGACGGCGGCGGGGCGGAGATGCCCGAGCAGCACAGCCAGCCGCGCCCGGCCCCGGGCACACCGGCTCTTCACAGTGCCCTCGGCGACGCCGAGGATGCGGGCGACCTCGGCGACCGGATAGCCCTGCACGTCGACCAGCACCAGCGCGGCGCGTTGCTCAAGGGGCAGCGCGGCGAGCGCCTCGCGGACCACCAGCACTGTGTCGTGGTCCACAACTGGTGCCGCCGGCTCGAGCCCGCCGGTGCCCGATCCGTCGTCGGCCCGGTTGCCGTCCGGCAGCGGCACTGTGGGGTGCGCCTGCCGGCGTCGGATCCGGTCCAGGCAGGCGTTGACCACGATCCGGTGCAGCCAGGTGGTGACGGCGGAGTCGCCGCGGAAGCGGGCCGCCGCCCGATGCGCCGATAGCAGGGCGTCCTGGAGTGCGTCGGCTGCCTCCTCGCGGTCGCCGAGCGTCCGCAGGGCCACCGCCCACAGCCGGTCCCGGTGCCGGTGGAACAGTTCGGTGAAGGCGTCCCGGTCTCCGGCGACGTGCGCGCGCAGCAACTCCAGGTCTCTTGCGGCGGCGCGCCCGTCCATCACCGCGTCCAGTGAAAGCGGTGCCCGGATCGTGGTGCTCGGCTCACGACCCCTGGACCGTAATCTCCTGCACGCCCAGCTTGAACCCACCCTCGGACGGAGGCAACTCGGTGATCCAGAACAGCAGGTACTGGTATTTCTGGTCGACGTCGAAGCCGTTGAACGTCATGGTGGTGCCGTCGTGGTCCTCGAACGGCTGGCCGATGGCGGTCTTGTAGCTCGCGACCAACTGCTTGTCACCGCTGGAGCTGGACTCCGGGTTGGTCGTGCCGGCGAACAACTGGGCGGACGCGTTGGTGGCCGACAGCACTGCCTGCACCGACTTGACTGTGTGCGGCTGGCCGAGGTCGATCCAGACGCCCATGCCCTTCTTCAGGTTGCCGAAGTTGGGCCGGTCCCGGTAGGTCTCGGTCTCCCAGCCCTTGTCCTCGTCACCGTCGATGACCTTCTCGGCGCCGTCGACCTCGCTGCGGTCCTTGCTTTCCGGGTCGATGATCCGGACGTCCTTCACGGTCAGCTTGCGGGCCGTCGCGGCGGCCGGGGTGGCGTCGCCGGCGGGGGCACTGGAGGTCGGCGCGGCGACCGGATTGGACTGCGGGTCCTTGTCGTCGCCGCCCAACGCGATGATCCCGATCAGCAGACCGACCAGAGCGACGGCCAGCAGACCAGCGATGCCGACGGCGACCTTGCGACCCCCGGCCGCGGCCAGTGGCGACGGCTCTTCCCCGGTTTCGGCGGCGAACCGCAGCGGCCCGCTGTTGTCGAGGTAGTGCTCATCCTCGGCCGGCACGTCCAGTCGCGCCAATTCCGCGGCGAGCACGTCCGAGGACGGCGGCGCGATCTCGGCATCGAGCAGGTCCATGGTCAGGTCGTCCAGGTACGCCGGAACGCCCGCCCGAACCTGGCGCGGTGCCGCGATGGCACCCCCGGCGTCCCGAACAGCGTCCGGGATGGCGGCGCGGCCGTGGCCGGCGGTGGCGCCGTGCAGTGGTGCCTCGGCGTGCGGCCAGGAGCCGGTCAGCGCAAAGTAGAGGACCCCGCCGACCGCCCGGATGTCGTTCTCCTGGCTGTCGGCGCCGTCGGTGCGGGCGTCGGCCAGGACCACCCGGCCCTCATCGCTGATCATGACGGTGCCGGGGTGGACGTTGCCGTGCACCATGCCGGTGGCGTGCACCGCGGCGAGCGCGCTCGCGACGGCGTTGCCGATCGCGGTGGCCCGAGCCGGGTCCAGGGGGCCGTCGGTCGCCAGGTCCCGCAGGGACTGCCCGTCGACCCACTCGCGCACCACGTACGCCCGGTCGGCCTCGTCGATCGCGTCGTAGACGCCGACCAGGTTGGGGTGGATGACCCGGCTGGCCGCGACGGCGGCCTGAAGCATCTCGGTGGCGGAGTCGCCACCCGGGTAACGCAGCACCACGGCAACGGGACGGCGCAGGATGACATCGACCCCGCGCCAGACCAGCCGACCCGCACTGTCGTTGTTGATGTGCTCAACCAGTTCGTACCGCTCGGCGAGGACTTCACCGGCCGTGGGAGCACCGAAGGTCATGACCGGAGGAGCGCTTTCGTCCGCCTCCTGACCCTCGCCGACCTGGGTCACCCGTCCTCCCTCGGTGATCGTGTCGATCGATGAACCCGAACTGCTGGGCATGTGGCTTCCCGCTCTGCCGTTGAAGGAACCGGCCGACCGGTGTCGACGCCCAGCGTCGGCCCCTGCCGTACCCGTCGAGAGCGACCTTACCCGGGTTGCCCGTCTCTCCGACATGTCATCTTCCCGCCGTACCTGGCGGGGTTCCGGCTGTCGAAGAGCTCGTCCGGTTACGACCGTTGTCAGCCACGTTGCTGGCACATGTACTAGCTAATCTACGGCTTCACCGCAAGTGACCGACGCCGGGGCTGGGCTGGCGTGGCGCTCGCGCTGCCTCGTACGTTCCCACCGATCGGGTCGCCACCCTCAGCCGTACGGTTGGTTATCCACAGGCCGAAGCGGCGGTTGACCGGCGAATCGCGGAGTTATCCACAGGCGCATCCCCAGCCTGGTGATCCGTAGTCACGATCCGTATGAGTGTCAACTTGTTGTAATCGGATGCTGCCACTCAGCGACCGAGGCGGCGGCGAACCATCCCGACCACCTCGGTGATCTCGCCGATCCTCAGCAGCATGGCCAGACCCAGGTAGGTCCCGCCGATCACCACACCACCGATCACGAGCTGGGTTGCCGCCTCGATCCAGCTCGGCTCGTCGCCGCCGGGCAGCAGGGTGATCACCAACCATCCGACCAGCGCCGCGCCGAGTGCGGCGACCACGACCCGGCCGAGGGTACGCATGATGGCGCCCAGGCCGATCCGGCCGACCCGAGGCCGGAGCAACCAGGCGGACGCTACCGCCGCCGCCACGTAGGAGACCGCGTTGCCGATCATCATTCCGGCTGCCGCGAAGTGCGCGGCGAACGCAGCGAACAGCACGATCTGTACGCCGACCCGCAGCGCCACCACCGGAATGTTGATCAGGGCCGGGGTTCGGGTGTCCGGTAGGGCGTAGAAGGCAAAGGTGAAGAGCTGGCTGATCGCGAACGGCACCAGGGCGATTGCGGCAAACAGCAGCACGGTGGACGTGGCTGTCGCGTTCTCGGCGCTGAAGGCGCCGTACCGGAAGACGACCACCGAGATCGGAATGGACAGCACCGCGTAGCAGACCGCGATCGGCGCGAGGACCGCCGACACCATCCGGACACCTCGGGAGAGGTCTGCGGTGACGTCGTGGAACCGCCCGTCGGCTGCGGCGGCTGCCATCCGGGGCATCAGCGCGGTGATGATCGAGACGGCGATGATGCCGTGGGCCATCATCAGCAGCAGGAAGACGTTGTTGTAGATCAGGATGCCGGCCTGGTCCGTGCCCGCGGCCCGGGTGAGGAGATTGACCACCACGAAGAGGCCGAGCTGGTTGACCGCCACGTAGCAGAACATCCAGGCCCCGAGCTGGGCCAGCTCGCGCAGCCCCAGCTCGCGGAAGTCGAACCGCCACTTCCAGCGGAAGCCGACCTTGCGCAGCGCTGGCAACAGCCCGGCGGTCTGCACCGCCACGCCGAGCAGGGTGCCACCACCGACCAGCAGGATCCGGCCGGCGTCCATCTCCGACGGCTGTAGCCCCTTCGCCCCGTAGACCAGGATGTAGAGACCGAAGACGCCGATGACCACCAGGTTGTTGAGGATGGGGGCCCACATCGGCGCGGCGAAGTGACCCCGGGTGTTCAGCACCGCTGCGATCAGCGCGCTGACGCCGGTGAAGAACAGCATCGGCAGGATCAGCCACGACAGGCGTGTGATCAGTGTGGTGTAGGCCTCGTCCTTACCGCTGGCGTAGATGGCTGTCAGCCAGGACGCCGACGCCACGGCGATCAGGGCCGCCACCGCCAACGCCAGCACCGCGAGGCTGAGCAACCGTTGGGCGTACGCCTCACCCCGGTCCGCGTCGCTCTTGCGCCGACGGACCAGCACCGGGATCAGCACGCTGGTCAGCACCCCGCCGAGCAGGAACTCGTACACCTGGTTGGGGAGGAAGATGGCTGTCGTGTAGGCGTTGCCGATCAGGTTGCCGAGGGCGGCGCCGATCATCAGATTCCGGATGAAGCCGGTGCCCCGGCTCACCAGACTGCCGACAGCCATTACCGCGCTGTTGGCGGCGGCGCTGGTCTCGCCGACGACCTCGGGCGGGGGTGCCGTCGCCTCCGCCGCAGGCTGGTTCAGCGGCTCCGCGGAGATGAAGATCGCCCCGTCAGCCGGCGGCACGTTACCGTCCGGCGTGGCGTTGGCGCTGCGGTAGAGCCCGCCGCTCATCTCCAGCCTCCCAGGGGTACGTCGAGTCGGACACCGACCCGCACGCCACAGACCATAGTCAACCCCCACCCGTTACCCGCGCCCGGCGGATCGGATCACACCCCGGCCCGATAAGCTGGCGATCCCATGTCCGAAGCCTCCGCTCCTCACGCCGCCGACCGCCGCGAACTCACCGCCGCGCAGCGCAACGCCGTCGCCGAACTGCTCCGGGTGTCCCCGGTCGCCGACGAGTTGGGCCGCCGCTTCGTCCGCGCCGGTCACGAGTTGCACCTGGTGGGCGGTTCGGTGCGGGATGCCCTGCTCGGTCGACTCGGGGACGACCTCGACTTCTGCACCGACGCGCACCCCGACGAGACCCTGCGGATCATCAAGGGCTGGGCCGAGTCGATCTGGGAGACCGGTCGGGAGTTCGGCACCATCGGCGCTCAGCGCGACGGCCTCCGACTGGAGATCACCACTTTCCGTGCGGAGTCGTACGACCAGGTCAGCCGCAACCCGGTGGTGGTGTACGGCACCAGCCTCGACGAGGACCTGAAGCGGCGCGACTTCACGATCAACGCGATGGCGGTCAGCCTGCCGGACCACCGGTTCACCGACCCGCACGGTGGGCTGGACGATCTCTCGGCCAAGGTGATCCGTACCCCGAGCACTCCTGGTGAGTCGTTCGGCGACGACCCGCTGCGGATGCTGCGGGCCGCCCGGTTCGCCGCGCAGCTGCGCTTCGCCGTCCACCCGGACGTGCACCTGGCGATGACCGAGATGGCCGCCGACCTGGACCGGATCACCGCCGAGCGGATCCGCGACGAGTTCACCAAACTGCTCTGTGGCGCGGACCCGATCACCGGGCTGCGGCTGCTGGTCGACACCGGGCTGGCCGAGCGGTTCCTGCCGGAGCTGACCGGGCTGAAGCTGGAGATCGACGAACACGCCCAGCACAAGGACGTCTACGAGCACACGTTGACGGTCGTCGAGAACGCGGTCTCCTACGAGGAGGAAGGCTGCGACTTCATCCTGCGGATGGCCGCCCTCCTGCACGACGCCGGCAAGCCGGCCACGAAGGCGGTCGGGTCCGACGGCCGGGTCAGCTTCCACCACCACGAGGTGGTCGGCGCCCGGCTGACCAAGGCCCGGATGAAGGCGATGCGTTACCCCAAGGACGTCACCGCGCAGGTGACCGCGCTGGTCGCGCTGCACCTGCGCTTTTACGGGTACGGGCGGGGCGAGTGGACCGACTCGGCGGTGCGCCGCTACGTCGCCGACGCCGGTGACCTGCTGCCCCGCCTGCACAAGTTGACCCGCTCCGACTGCACGACCCGCAACCGGCGCAAGGCCGCCCAGCTCGCGGCCGACTACGACGCGCTGGAGGATCGGATCGCCCGGATCGCGGCCGAGGAAGACCTGGCGCGGGTTCGACCCGACCTGGACGGCAACGCGATCATGGAGCTGCTCGGCGTACCGCCGGGGCCGGTGGTCGGGCGGGCCTGGAAGCACCTCAAGGAGCAACGCCTCGAGCACGGCCCGCTGGACCGCGACGCCGCCGAGGCGGAGCTGCTGCGCTGGGCCCGCGCCGAGGGCATCCTCGGCTGACGCGCTCACTTCAAGGCTGGTCAGGCAGCGCGATCTGACGTGAGGTGGCGGGAGCCGTCACTGCAGGACGTGGCCGACGTCGATGAAGGACGACGCAGGCCACAGCTGTCTGGTCGACGACGAAACGCCAGCGGATCGACCGAATGGCTGAGGTGTAGCGCTTTCATCGTCGTCCATGATGTCTGGGCGTCCGTCGGCTACCGGTGCATCGACACCGCCGCCGACCCCACCGCCCGTCCGGTCGTCCGGATTGGACGGGCGACGACCAAACGGGGAGATCACCTAGTGAAACGCCGTGGCGTGATACGCCGCTCGGCGGTGGCGAGCCTTGCTCTCGCCTCCGCAACCATCATCGTCAGCGCCGCGACCGGTGGGGCCGCCATGGCCGAACCGTCCGCTCCGCTGGCGCCGAAGCCCGCAAGCAAGTTGACGGCCCCCAAGCAGGACGGCCGGTTGGACAAGGCCAAGCCCGCCGAGGTCGTACCGGATCGCTACATCGTGGTCCTCAAGGACAAGAAGACCACCCCGGCGAAAATCAAGGCCGCCGCTTCGGCTCTGGCCAAGGAGAACGGCGGCAGCGTCCGTCGGACGTACAGCAACGCCCTCAACGGCTACTCCGCCGCGATGACCGCGAAGCAGGCCGGCCGGCTGGCCGCCGACCCGGATGTCGCATCCGTGCAGCCGGTGATCCGCTTCCACAAGAGCGGAACGCAGAGCGCGCCACCCTCGTGGGGCCTGGACCGGATCGACCAGGTTTCGCCCAAGCTGAGTGGAAGCTACACCTACCCCACCACCGGTGCCGGGGTGAAGGCGTACATCGTGGACACCGGCATCGACATCAGCCACAGCGACTTCGGTGGCCGTGCCTCGAACGGCTACGACGCGATCGACCAGGACAATGTGGCGCAGGACTGCAACGGTCACGGCACGCACGTGGCGGGCACAGTCGGCGGCACGAAGTACGGCGTGGCCAAGGCCGTCAACCTGGTCGCCGTCCGGGTCCTCGACTGCGATGGCTCTGGCACCACCGAGCAGGTCCTGGCCGGGATCGACTGGGTGACCGCCAATGCGCAGAAGCCTGCCGTGGTCAACATGAGCCTCGGCGGGCCGGAGGACCCGGCGATCTCCAACGCGGTCAGCAACTCCATCGCTACCGGTCTCACCTACGCGGTGGCCGCCGGCAACGAAGCGGACGATGCCTGCTCGTACACCCCGGCCGAGGTGTCGGCGGCGATCACCGTCGGAGCCACCGACAGGATCGACCGTCGGGCCTCGACCGAATACTTCGATTCGAACTACGGCCCGTGTGTCGACGTCTGGGCTCCGGGCGTGGACATCGTCTCGGCGGCAAGCGGGACCACCGACGGGTCGGTGGCCTTCAGCGGGACCTCGATGGCGGCGCCGCACGTGGCCGGAGCCGCTGCGCTGCTGCTTCAGTCGAACCCGACGTGGTCGCCGTCGCAGGTGCGCAACACGATCGTGACCCGGGGGCTCGCCGGCGCTGTGCTGAACCCGCAGGGCGGGGTGGACCGTCTGCTCAACGTCGCGTCGGCCCTCTCTCCCGCGCGTACCTCGCACGGCCTGCTGGCGCGTTCCAACGGCTATTTCGTCTCGGCTGACGGTGCGGGCAGCAAGCCTCTGGCCGCCGTCGGCCCAGTGCTGGGCGGCTGGGAGAAGCTCGACATCGTCGACGCCGGCAGCGGCCTTGTCGCACTGCGGGCGAACGTCAACGGTAAGTACGTCAGCGCCAACGGTGCTGGCAGCAAGCCACTGATCGCCGCAGCCGCGTCGGTGAGCACGTGGGAGAGGTTCCAGCTGGTTCACAACATCGACGGCACGGTGAGCCTGAAGGCCACTGTCAACAACAAGTACGTCAGTGCGCCCAGCAACGGTGGCCCGCTGATCGCCAGCGCGGCGAACGCCAGCACCTGGGAGAAGTTCGACCTCGAGACGAACCTGATCGTCAGCTTCAAGTCGGCCGCCAGCGGCAAGTACGTCTCCGCTGACGGTGCCGGGAGCAAGCCGCTGATCCCGGTGGCCGCGACGGTCAGCACGTGGGAGAAGTTCGAGCTGTTCGACCTGGACTACTACGGCTACTTCGGCATGCGTTCGTTGGCCAACGGCAAGTGGGTCTCGGCGACCGGTGCCGGATCGAAGCCGATGCTTGCCTCGGCCACCGGAATCGATGCCTGGGAGGCCTTCACCTTCTGGCACCGGGGTGTCGGTGCCACGGACGGGTCGGGCTGGATCTACGCGAACGTCGACGGGCAGGCGGTCAGTGCCGGCAGCGCCGGCACCAGCCAGCTGATCCCGAACAAGGACTTCGACTTCTGGGCTCCGGACTTCGGCCTCTCGGCGGGCGAGCGCTTCGTCATGAACCTCGCCTGAATCAGCCACGGAATTACCACCGGCGCCCGCCGGCACCCCTCCCTCGGGAGGCGGTGCTGGCGGGCGCCGGCCGTTCGTGGGTCATCCGGTGCCGGCCAGAGCCTTGACGGTCGGCCGGTCCCTCGGGCTCAGCGCGAGACGGTGCTGCCGTCCACCGTGCCGACCCCGGTTGCCGGCGCGGTGGCGTCGGTCCGTCCGGCACCGAGCCGTGCCAGCAGGCCGGGCAGGTCGATCCCGGTGAGGTCGCTGCCGAGCTGGAGGCCCTGAGCCACGTTGCCGGCCACCGACTTCGTGAGCGACGACGCGCCGTCGGTGGAGATGACTGTCATCTTGTCGATCGCCCCGATCGGCGCGCTGGCCGCCTCGACCACCTGCGGCAGGACCTTGACCAGCAGGTCCAGCACGGCTGCCTCTCCGTACGCGGCGAACGCCTCGGCCTTGCGCGCCATCGCGTCGGCCTCGGCCTCACCCTTGGCGAGGATGGCCGCGGCCTCGGCCTGGCCTTCCCGCTCCACCGCCTCGGCAATGGCGGAGCGTCGCCGCTGCTCGGCCTCACCCTCCTTGGCACCCTCGATGGCGTTGGCCTCGGCGAGCGCGGCCCGTCGGGCCCGCTCACCCTCACCGGTGAGGCGGGCCTGCTCGGCGGAGGCCTGCGCTGCGGCGATGACGGACTGGCGCTGCGCGTCGGCGTGCAGCACCGCCGCGTTGCGGGACGCCTCGGCCTCCTGCTCCACCTTGTACCGGGCCGCGTCGGCCGGCTTGCGAACCTCGGTGTCGAGTTGGCGCTGCTTGAGTTCGGCGTTGCGCTCGGCCACCTTCTGCTGTTCGGAGAGGATCGCCTGGTCCCGCTCGGCCTGGGCGAGCGGTCCGGCCGCCGCGGACTTCGCCTTCGCCGCGTCGATCTCGGCCTGGATGCCGGCCTGCTTGAGAGCCAGGTTGCGGTTCGCCTCGGCGATGGCCTCCTCGGCGAGCAGCCGCTCCTGCTCTGCCTGCTGCCGGGCCCGGGCCTCGGCGATCGCCGCGTCCTTCAGCACCCGGGCGGCCTCGGGGCGGCCCAGGTCCTGAAGGTAGGAGCCTTCGGCGAGGATGTCCTGGAGCTGAAAGGTGTCCAACACCAGACCCTGGTTGGTCATCGAGTGCTCGGCCTCCTCGGCGACCGCGCTGGCGAACGCCGCCCGGTCCCGGATGACCTCCTCGACGGTGAGCCGGCCGACGATCGAGCGCAGCGCGCCGGCCAGCACCTCGCGGGTGAAGTTGTCGATCTCGTCCTGCTGGTGCAGGAACCGTTGTGCGGCGGCCCGGATCGCGTCCTCGGTGCCGCCGACCTTGACGATCGCCACGCCGTGCAGGTCGGCGCGGATGCCCTGCTTGCTGACGGCGCCCCGGATGCCGACGTCGATCCGCCGGCTGGACAGGTCGAGCGACTGGAGCTTCTGCACCACCGGCAGCACGAAGACCGAGGCGCCCAGCACGACCTTCTGACCGGAGTTGTCGGTGGACCGCCCGCCGTCGGCGGTCTGGGTGGTGCGGCCCTTGCGACCGGTGACGATGAACGCCTCGTTCGGGCCGGCCACCTTGATCCGGGAGAGCACGAAGAGCACCAGGATGAGCGCGAGGAGGACCGCGCCACCGATGGCGATGAGTAGGGCCATATGAGGAGTCCCGTCTATGAGGGTGAGGTCAGTAGGTCTCTACGTGCACGCTGGTCTCACTGAGCGCCTGCACGACGAAGACCTGTGCGCCGATCGGGATCGGCTGGTCCGCGCGGGCGCTGAGCTTGACCGGTTGGCCGGCGAGGCGAATGCGGACCTCGCCGTACCCGTTGGCCGGCACCGGGGTGACAACCAGGCCCAGCGCGCCGACCAGGTCGTCGCGGGTCGGGGTGGGGTCGGTGCGCATGTTCCGCGCCGCCCGACTCAGCCGGGACGCCAGCCAGGCGGTGGGCACGGCCGCGAGCACGCCGCCGGCCACCGCCCCGACGACCATGCCAGGTGTACGCGCACCGAGCAGTTCGTTGACGATGGCCGCGCCGAACCCGAACGCCCCGGCGAAGCCGGCGACCGTCTCGATCGAGATCGGCCCGTCCACGTCGGCGTGCCCGAACTGGAACAGCTCGGTGCCGAGCAGGGCGAGCGCGAGCACACCGATGCCCGCCCCGCCAATGATCAGAAAGATGAGGGTCCCCGTTGCCACGACCAGCACGGTATCGACGTCCCGCAACGTCTCGGTGCCCGTTGTCCTGTCGGCGATGTGACGACGACACGGGTGCGTATCGACCGAAAAGCCGAGGCGCGCCAGGCCGGCGATCGTCCACGATGGCAAGACGCTGACCGGCAGTCGTGCACGTCGATGCGACACTGGCGGCGAACATGTCTGACCATCCGCGGGGGATGGTCAACGAAACACGGGGAGTTCCATCTGTGAAACGTCGTGGCGTCATCCGCCGTTCGGCGGTGGCGGGCCTTGCTCTCGCCTCCGTAACCCTCATCGTCAGCGCCGGCACCGGTGGCGCCGCGCTGGCCAAACCATCCACCCCCTCCTCGGCGGGGCCCAGCCAGGAGGCCGCGGACACGCATGCCAAGCGTCCCCAGGCCAAGCCCAGTGCCGTCGTGCCGGACAGCTACATCGTTGTCCTGGACAAGAAGGCCACTCCAGGGCAGCGCAGGGCCGCCGCCTCGGCGTTGACGAAGAGCAACGGCGGCACGGTCCGTCAGGTCTTCGAGAAGGCGCTGAACGGCTACTCCGTAGCCATGACCAGTCAGCAGGCGGCTCGGCTGGCAACCAACCCGGACGTGGCCTACGTGGAGCCGGTACGGACCCTGTCGAAGAATGGGACGCAGACCTCGCCGCCCTCATGGGGCCTTGACCGTGTCGATCAGGTCTCGCCGAAGCTGAACGGGTCGTACTCCTACCCGAACACGGGCGCCGGTGTCACCGCCTTCGTGATCGACACCGGCATCGACGTGGCCCACGAGGACTTCGGTGGCCGGGCGGTCTCCGGGTACGACTTCGTCGACCGGGACGACGTCGCCCAGGACTGCGACGGGCACGGCACCCACGTGGCGGGCACCATTGGCGGCACCCGGTTCGGGGTGGCCAAGGAGGTCAAGCTCGTCGCGCTGCGGGTCTTCGGGTGCGACGACAACGCCCGTACGGACGACATCGTCGCCGCGATCGACTGGACCACCACGCACAAGACCGGTCCGTCCGTGGTCAACATGAGCCTCGGCACCTTCGACACCGGCACCTTTCAGGCCGTCGCCAACGCCATCAACAACTCCGTCGCCAACGGCCTGACCTACGCGATCGCCGCCGGCAACGACTATGACGACGCCTGCTCCTACACCCCGGCGAACGTGTCGGCAGCGATCACAGTGGGTGCGACCGACATGGTCGACTACCGGTCCTGGTGGACCAACTACGGCAGCTGCATCGACATCTACGCGCCGGGCATGAGCATCGTCTCGGCCGCGGCCGGCACCGGCAACGGCTCCGTGTCCTTCAACGGCACGTCGATGGCCAGCCCGCACGTCGCGGGGGCCGCGGCGCTGCTGCTCCAGGCCAATCCGACCTGGAGCCCGGCGCAGGTCCGGGACACCATCGTCACCAGGGGCATCGCCGGTGCCGTGCACAACCCGTGGGGCGGTACGGACCGGCTGCTGAACGTTGCGGCTGCCGTCTCGCCGGAGCGTGACTCGCACGGGTTGCGGGCACGATCCAACGGCAAGTTCGTCTCGGCCGACGGTGCCGGCAGCAAGCCGCTGGTCAACAACGGCCCGGCGCTCGGCGGGTGGGAGAAGGTCGACATCGTCGACGCCGGTGGCGGTCTGGTCGCGCTACGGGCGAAGGTCAACGGGAAGTTCGTCTCGGCTGACGGCGCGGGCAGCAAGCCGTTGATCGCCGACAGGTCGTCGATCGGCCCCTGGGAGAAGTTCCAGCTGATCGACAACTCGGATGGAACGGTGAGTCTGAAGGCCACCATCAACGGCAAGTTCGTGACCGCACCGAACACCGGTGGTGCGTTGATCGCCAGCCGGCCGAGCGCGAGCACCTGGGAGAAGTTCGACGTCGAGGCGCCGAACCCGATCGTCAGCATCAGGTCGGCCGCCAGCGGCAAGTACGTCTCCGCCGACGGTGCGGGCTCGAAGCCGCTCATCCCGCTGGCCGCCTCGGTCAGCACCTGGGAGAAGTTCGAGATGGTCGACATCGACTTCGGCTACTTCGCGCTCCGCTCGCTGGCCAACGGCAAGTACGTCAGCGCCGAGGGTGCGGGCAGTAAGCCGCTGGTGGCGTCAGGTCCCACCGCCTCGTACTGGGAGGTCTTCGACTTCCGCTGGTACCGGGGCGACGGATCGATCTGGCTGCGGGCGGTGATCGACGGGCAGGCCGTCAGCGCGGGCAGCGCCGGCACCAGCCAGCTCATCCCGAACAAGACCTTCAACTCTTCCGACGACTTCGGTCTCACGGCTGGGGAGCGCTTCTTCTTCAACCCGGTCTGATCGGCCTTCGCGGCCTGATCCTCGGTGCCCGTCGGCGTCGCCCTTACCGGGCGGCTCCGGCGGGCACCGCCCGTCCAGGCACTCCGAGCCCTTGTGGGCCGGCGACCGGACCGGGTGAGCAGCCCAGTGGAACAGAAGGAGCATCGGGGAGAATGGGTGGATGCGCTGGACTGTGCTCGACGCACCGATCGGTGAGTTCTCCGTGGCCACCGACGGCACGAGCGTCTGCGGGGCGCACTTCGGCCGGGTCGACACGGCCACCGAGGAGCCTGACCAGGCGCTGTCCCGGCAGGCCGTCGACGAGCTGCGGGCGTACTTCGCCGGTGAGCTGACCACGTTCACCGTCCCGGTGTCGGCGCCGCGCGGCTCTGACTTCGAGCGCGCCGTGTGGCGGGAGATGACGCGGATCCCGTACGGGGAGACGCTGACGTATGGCGAGGTGGCGCGCCTGGTCGGGGATCCCGGGGCGGCACGGGCGGTGGGAGTGGCCTGCAACCGCAACCCGGTCCCGGTGATCGTGCCGTGTCACCGGATCGTCGGGGCGGGTGGCAAGCTGGTCGGCTTCGGTGGGGGCCTGCCCCGCAAGGTCACGTTGTTGGAGTTGGAGGCTGGGGTCGCGCTGCGACGCGCCTGGTCTGGAAGTTGACGCCGGTCAACCAAGGTTATACAACTTCGGTATGGCCTTCACCCTGACGCTCAAGCCCGAAGTCGAACAGCGCCTCAAGGAGCTTGCTGAGGCTGAGCAGCGGTCGATGCACAAGACCGTGGAGGTGGCGATCCAGGCGTACCTGGACCGCCATGATCGCGACAACTGGACCCGCCAGGCAGCTCGACAGGTGTTCGCGGAGGACGCCAAGTTCTTCGAGATGCTGGGCGAGCGGTGAATCATGCGTGGCCAGACGCCGAGGATCTACTGACTCTCCTTGGGGAGTGGACCGGGCCCAAGAGTCGAGTGCGTGATGCGGGAATCCTCGTCGCGGCGGCGGCACGCCCGCATGCGCGCCTCGTGGGGCGGGCCGTCTATCCGACCGTGCTAGACAAGTCGGCAGCGCTTCTGCATGGCCTGATGATGTGGCGACCACTCGACGTCTGGAACGCGGGACTTGGTTGGGCGGCGATGCGGGTCTTTCTGGGCCGGGCCGGCTTCGTCCTCAACATGCCCGCGAAGGAGCGGATGGCATTGACCGACGCGCTGGTCAGTGGCGAGGTCGACTCGGTTGACGAGTTGGCGCTGCGGCTGTCGCCGTACCTGGAGATGTCGAGCTGAACGCGGCGAAGGGCCGGGTCCGCACGGACCCGGCCCTTCCACGTGCTTGATGATTCAGCGCGTCAGCGCGTGACCTCACCGGCGATGAACTCCTCGACGGCCTGGTGGGCGTCATGGTCGGCGTACTGCACCGGCGGGGACTTCATGAAGTACGACGAGGCCGACAGGATCGGGCCGCCGATCTTCCGGTCCAGGGCGATCTTCGCGGCCCGGACCGCGTCGATGATGACGCCGGCCGAGTTCGGCGAGTCCCACACCTCGAGCTTGAGCTCGGCCATGAGCGGGGTGTCACCGAACGAGCGGCCCTCCAGGCGGATGTACGCCCACTTGCGGTCGTCCAGCCACGGCACGTGGTCCGACGGGCCGATGTGCACGTCGCTCTTGCTCATCTCGTGCGGGATCTGCGAGGTGACCGACTGGGTCTTCGAGATCTTCTTCGAGACCAGCCGCTTGCGCTCCAGCATGTTCATGAAGTCCATGTTGCCGCCGAAGTTGAGCTGGTACGTGCGCAGCAGCTCGACGCCGCGGTCCTCGAAGAGCTTCGCGAGGGCGCGGTGCACGATGGTGGCGCCGACCTGGCTCTTGATGTCGTCACCGACGATCGGCAGGCCCGCGTCGGTGAACTTCTGGGCCCACTCGGGGTCGGAGGCGATGAAGACCGGCAGGGCGTTGACGAACGCGCAGCCGGCGTCGATCGCGGCCTGGGCGTAGAACTTGGCAGCCTGCTCGGAGCCGACCGGCAGGTAGCAGACGACGACGTCGACCTGCGCGTCGCGCAGCGCCTGCGCCACGTCGACCGGGGTGGCGTCCGACTCCTCGACGATCTCGCGGTAGTACTGGCCCAGACCGTCGAAGGTCGGACCGCGCTGCACGCTCACGCCGGTCGGCGGCACGTCGCAGAGCTTGATGGTGTTGTTCTCGCTGGCGACGATCGCCTCCGCGAGGTCCATGCCCACCTTCTTGGCGTCCACGTCGAATGCCGCGACGAACTCCACGGCGTTGACGTGGTAGTCGCCGAAGGCGACGTGCATGAGACCCGGGACGCGGTCGTTCGGGTTGGCGTTCCGGTAGTACTCGACGCCCTGAACCAGGGACGAGGCGCAGTTACCCACACCGACGATGGCGACGCGGACGGAGCCCATAGCGTCTGCCTCCTTCTTTTCTGTCACGGCCGCTCATTCCTGGTCTCTCCAGGCGGAGGCGGGCTGTTGTCTTCTCGTCGGCCGCCGGCTGTCCCGATGTTCGGGACCGTCGGGGCTCGGCCGGAGCGCTCGTTGGCGATGAGCTCCTCCAGCCAGCGGACCTCGCGCTCACAGGCATCAAGGCCGTGGCGCTGCAGTTCCAGCGTGTAAGCGTCGAGGCGCTCGGCCGCCCGGCCCAGCACGTCACGAAGCCCTTCGCGACGCTCCTCGATCTTGCGGCGGCGACCCTCCAGAATGCGCAGTCGGGTCGCCTGGTCGGTCCGGGCGAAGAACGCGAAGTGCACCCCGAAGCCCGTGTCGTCGTACGTCTCGGGCCCGGCCTGTGCGATCAGTTGGGCGAAGCGTTCCTTGCCTTCCGCGGTGATTTTGTAGACCACCCGACCTCGTCGGCTGGTCAGTGCGGGAACCTCCTCGGCAGTGGCGGGTGTCTCAGCAGCTTCGGTGATCCATCCCGCCGCCTGGAGCCTGCGTAGCGTGGGATAGAGCGAGCCGTAGCTGATCGCCGCCCGGATCGCGCCGAGTTTGGCGGTCAGCTCCTTGCGCAGCTCATAGCCGTGCATCGGAGACTCCTGCAGGAGGCCGAGGATGGCGAACTCGAGCACTGGCCACCCTCTCTTTACCCTCCGGCGTGAGGTGGTAACCGCCGCGATGTATCGGACCGATACATCGCACGTTAGCGGGTCGTGCGGGCCAGGGCAAACCCCCGTTTCGAGATGCCGCCGTCACGGATTGTGAGCGTGGTCGCCTGGTCGGGCCGGACCGCGTACCCTTCTCCGCATGCGTACGCAGCGCCAGGTCGTCGACTACTCGCTTCAGAAGCGAGCAGTGCTGCGTGAGCTCCTGGCCGGCCGGGTCGGCACGTACGACGTCTGCGACGCGTCGCCGTACCTGAAGAACGCCGCTCGGTTCCACGGTGAGCCGACCGACCGGCGCTGCCCGATCTGCCGGAGCGAAAACCTGACCCTGGTCCACTACATTTACGGTGACGAACTCAAGCAGTCCGCCGGCCAGGCTCGGACACTGACCGAGTTGCCAGTGCTGGCGATGACGCTGCGTGAGTTCCAGGTCTTCGTGGTGGAGGTGTGCCTCGGTTGTGACTGGAACCATCTGGTCGAGCAGTACCTGCTCGGCCGGGACGGTCTGACCGGCGACAGCGACGGCATCAGCGAGCAGGACGCGACGGGCGCCGGAGGCGCCGGTCGGCGGAGGCGAGAGGCGCAACGGTGATCTCAGCTGGTTGGACCGGCCTCGGGGCCGTAGACGAAACCCGAGACGGTCGACCGCTTGCAGGTCCGATTGGCCCGATTGATACGGCAATGACCCCGGTTACCTGGCACCCTCGTGCTGGCGTCCCGGGTGAAGCAACTCACGGCAACCCGGTGGCGGCGCAGCCGCGCCCCACCGCGACCGGCAGGGTGTGAGGAATGAACTCGTACGGCGATCCCAGTTCTGCGCGCGGACGGACCCAGCACGCGGGTCCAGACGGTGACCCCGGACCGGGCGCGGACGACGCGTACCGCAGACCCGGCGGTGACTCCGGCGGAAGCGGCTGGTCAGCCTCGGAGGGCGGCGCGGCAACCCCGGGCCGCGCCTCGGTGACGCCGCGGGCCCCCGGTGGTCGCGCCACGGTCGGCGGTTCGGCTTCGGTGCCGCCGCGTGGCGCTGCGGCCGCCGGGTCCGCCTCGGTGGGTTCGGCAGCGGCCGGCCGGGCCGGTCGGGCCTCGGTGCCGGTGTCGCCGGCGCCGGCCGTGGCCGCCGGCCGTGCTGGCGCCGGTCGGGCCTCGGTTCCGGTCTCCCCGGCGCCGGGCGCACCGGCAGGTCGGGCCGCTGTCGGTGCCGCCGCCGTCGGTGCGGCCTCGGTCGGCAGCGCCTCAGCAGGCCGGGCCAGCGTTGGCTCCGCATCGGTCGGTGGCCGTGCGGCGGTCGCCCGGGCGAGCGTTTCCCCGGTCTCCGGTGGGCCGGGCGGCCCTGGGGGTCCCGGTGGGCCTGGCGGGCCGGGTGGTCCCGGTCGGGGTGGTCGTGGTCCGGGTGACTCCGGCGCCGCGGCGCGGGCGAAGAAGCGCAAGCGGATGAACCTGCTGATCGCCGGGTTCGCCGTCTTCATCATGCTCGCCGGCATCGGCGTGGTCGGGTTCACCTACTACTCGACCAGCGTTGTGCTTCCGGATGAGATCACTCCGCCGCAGGCAACCACCCTGTACGCCTTCGACAACAAGACGATCATCGCCAAGGTGGGCGATCAGAACCGAACCCTGGTCACCATCGACCAGATCCCGGAGTGGGTCCAGAACGCGGTGGCCGCAGCCGAGGACCGGAACTTCTACCGGCACTCCGGTGTGGACTACAAGGGCATTGCCCGCGCCGGCTGGAACAACCTCTCCGGCGGCGACAAGCAGGGTGCCTCCACCATCACCCAGCAGTACGCGCGCAACGCCTACGACAACCTGAAGGACGACACGTACGCCCGGAAGGTGAAGGAGGCGATCTTCGCCTCCAAGCTCAACGACGAGTACACGAAGCCGCAGATCATGCAGCACTACCTCAACGTGATCTACTTCGGCCGGGGTGCCTATGGCATTGAGGCCGCGGCGCAGACCTACTTCGGCAAGTCGGTGAAGCAGCTCAATCCGGCCGAGGGTGCCGTCCTCGCGGCCCTGATCAAGCAGCCAGAACCCAGCTCCACCCACCAGGGGTACGACCCGGCGATCAACCCGACCGCGGCCCAGGATCGCTGGACCTACGTGATCGATGGCATGGTCAAGGAAGGCTGGCTAGGTGTGCCCGGCAAGGAGCCGCGGCCTGCTGAGTACCCGATGAAGGCCATCAAGGCCCCGAAGAAGGGCGGCATCGGCGTCGACTTCGGCGTCGACACCCCGTACGGCAATGTCATCAACTACGTCCGGCAAGAGATGCGGGACAGGGGCATCTGCGTCGAGAAGGACGAGCAGGTGACAGACGCCAAGCCACTGTGCTCCCAGGCGCTGATGGCCGGCGGTTACCGGATCCGCACCACAGTCGACACCAAGATGCAGGCCGCGGCGGTCGAGACGGCCCAGCGCAAGTCCAAGGGCTCCGAGTTGGCGGATCAGCCGTCCAACCTCATGGCCGCGGTGGTGGCGATCGACCCCACAAATGGTCGGGTCGTCGCGTACTACGGCGGTGACAACGGCACCGGCACCGACTATGCCGGCAAGAACACCGACTCCACCGGTGCGATCAGCGGCGGCCATTCGCCAGGCTCAAGCTTCAAGATTTATACCCTGGCGGCCGCGCTCAAGGAGAAGAAGGCGCTCGAGTCTCGGTGGAAGGGCAAGGCCTTCACGCCGGAAGGCACCGAGTTCAAGGTCAGCAACGCAGGCGACGACAACCCCGACTGCGGTAACTCCTGCACACTCCGGGTGTCCACGCTCAAGTCCCTGAACGTGCCGTTCTACTACGTCACCGAGGAGATCGGCGCGGACAAGGTCGTCGACATGGCCAAGCAGGCCGGCGTCACCACCATGTGGCGCACTGACACCAACCCGGCCAAGGCCTACGACCTGACCAAGACCGACCCGAAGGACATCACGCCGGAGCCGTTCTTCAACGTCGTCGGCTACGGCCAGTACCCGATCACGGTGCTGGACCACGCCAACGGTGTTGCCACCTTCGCCAACGGGGGCGTCTACAACAAGGCGCACTTCCTCTACTCGGTGGAGAAGCAGAACCCGAACACCGGTAAGTGGGACAAGATCTACAGCGAGAAGCTCGACTCGAAGCGGAGAATCGACAAGGGCGTCGTGGACGACGTGACGTCCGTGCTGAAGGACTACCCGGCCGCCGTCAACCACCGGCTCGACGACGGTCGCAAGGCGGCCTCCAAGACCGGCACCTGGGAACTCAAGGGCGACAGCAAGGACAACGGCGACGCCTGGATGATCGGTTACACGCCGCAGCTGGCCACCGCGGTATGGGTGGGCAACGTGAAGGACCGGAAGCCACTCATCCTCAAGGACAAGCGGAAGGTCAGTGGTGGCAACCTCCCGGGCGACATCTGGGAGCGGTTCATGGACGAGGCGCTGAAGGGCAAACCGAAGGTCGACTTCCCGCCGGCCCAGAACGTCGGCGATCCGGATTCCGGAAACGGTGAAGCCCCGCCACCCCCGCCGCCGCCGCCCAACCCGGGGGGTCAGCCCGGCCAGGGCACCCCCTGTAACCCGCTGATCGACATCTTCTGCAACCCTGGGGGCAACAACCCTGGCGGTAACCCGGGGGGCAATCCCGGCGGGAACCCCGGCGGCAATCCAGGAGGCAACCCCGGCGGCGGCGGCACAGGTGGTGGCGGCGGAGGCCTGTTGCCCAGCCTGCCACCCAACCGGGACTGACCCGCACCAGCACACAACGCCGCCGCCGGCCGGACGACCTGTCCCGGCCGGCGGCGGCGTTTTCGTACCCGGAACTCCGCGCCGCGCCGGGACGGGCACCCCCGTCGTACGGCAGGATGCCTCTTCATGAGCACCCAGTCGACGCCCGGCATCGACGACGCCGGAACCACCGATCACCCGTCCCGCTCCGACGGGTTCGTCCGCGGCGTCTCCAGCGTCATCGGCGGGCCCCTGGGCGACCACGCGACAGCGCTGGACCGGCCGGCCGGCCGGGAGCGTCGCTTCTGGACCGCCGTGCGGATCGTGCTGGCGATGGCGTGCCTCACGCTCGCGCTGCACTGGGTGCAGAAGTCGCCCTGCCAGGACGGCGCCTGGCAGAACAACGTCCAGTACACCCGGTTCTGCTACACCGACGTCCTCGCCCTCTACTACGCCGAAGGGCTCAACGAGGGCAAGGTGCCCTACCGCGACCACCCGGTCGAGTACCCGGTGCTGACCGGCTACTTCATGGGGGCGCTGGGCCTGCCGGTGCACGCCATCGGTGACGGCGACCCGAGCATCAACCAGGGCCAGTGGTTCTACAACCTCAACGCGCTGGTGCTGGGCGCGCTCGCGGTGGCCACGGTGGCGGTGATCCTGGCGTTGCGCCGCCGACGACCCTGGGACGCGGCGATGTTCGCACTCGCCCCGGCGTTGGTGCTCACCGCCACCGTCAACTGGGACCTGCTCGCCATCGGGCTGGCCGCCTTCGGCCTGCTGGCCTGGGCTCGAAAACGACCGGCGGTGGCCGGAGTGCTGCTCGGGTTGGCCGGCGCGGCGAAGCTCTGGCCGCTCTTCCTGCTCGGACCGATCCTCATCCTGGCGCTACGGGCCGACCGGGTTCGTGCCGCGCTCATCGCCATCGGGACGGCGATCGCGGCAGTGGTGCTGGTCAACCTGCCGGCCGCCCGCGCGTACCCGGAGAACTGGGACCGGTTCTTCGAACTGAACACCACCCGACCGATCGACTGGGGCACGCTCTGGTACATCGGGCGCTACCTGGACGGCAAGGTCGGCAACGACCCCGCCAGCCTCGGCCCGTTCGAGTGGCTCAACGCCAACATTCCGACCCTCAACACCGTCTCGTACGCGTTGTTCGGGCTGGCCTGCCTCGGTATCGCCGTGCTGGCGCTGCGGGCGCCGCGCCGACCGCGGCTGGGTCAGCTCGCCTTCCTGGTGGTGGCGGCGTTCCTCATCTTCAGCAAGGTCTGGTCGCAGCAGTTCGTGCTCTGGCTGCTTCCGCTGGTCGTGCTGGCCCGGCCGAAGTGGGGTGCGTTCCTGGCCTGGCAGATCGCCGAGGTTTGCTACTTCGTCGCCTTCTACGGAGAGCTGCTCGGCGCGGCAACCAGCAAGCCGGTCTTCCCGGAGGGGGTGTTCGTGCTGGCCTCGACGCTGCGACTGGCCACTGTGGTGGTGCTCTGCGTGTTCGTCGTCAAGGAGATCCTGCACCCCGAGCAGGACGCGGTGCGGGCCACCTACCCGGACGACCCGGACGGTGGCGTTCTCGACGGCGCCCCGGACGCCCCCTGGACAGACCGCTGGCGCCGCCCAACGACGACCAGCGAACAAGCACCCGTACCGGTGCTCACGACCTGACCCTACGGCCGACCGCGGCCGGCACCACGTCAGGGTTTTCGGGGGAGCCCGCCCGGCGCAGGGATCAAGCCTGACCGCCCGGAGCCGGGCGGGCTCCCCCGAAAACCCGCCCTAAAAGCTTCACAGGCGATAGACGACAGCGTCGCCGCCGACCTCCTGCCGGCTGATGCCGAGTGACTCGACCGGCGCGTCGATGTTGATCTCCCACGGTGTGCCGGCCACCTGGCCGCGAAGCAGCACCACTGTGCGGACGCCGAGCGTGCGCAGGTAGTCGACGCTCGTCTGGTCCGGGAACGACTGGCTCACCCGGCGGACGTCGTCGAGCTGGCGCGGCGTGAAGCCGCTACCGCCGTTGACCACGTCGGGGAACCCGCTGGTCGACCAGAGCATCACGTGCTGGTCCAGGCTCTGATTGCTGGGCAGCACGAGCAGCGGACCCTCCGCCGAACGCATCGCCGCCGGTTGGGTCGGCACCACCGGGTGTGGGGTGGTGTTCAGGCCCTCGACGGTGACCAGCAGCAGCGGCAGCAGGGTGGCCATCCGCAGCCACGGCCCCGGCCACGACGGGATCCGCTGCGCGGTCAACTCGCGGACCCGGTCGGTGAGCGCGGTGACCGCGCCCGCCGCGAGCAGGCCGAGCAACAACGTGGTCCAGAGCATCAACCGCCCGGGGGTACGCAGCCCGCTCCAGCCCGGCAGGTGCTCGAAGAGGGGCACGTAGGTGAAGGTGCCGTCGAAGAAGCGGGTGCCCATGGCGAAGGCCATCGTCACCAGCACCCCGGCGAGCAGCAGCAGTCGGTGCCGCAGCCGCCACACCGAGAAGAACAGCCCGCCCGCGGCGAGCGCGTAGAGCACGAAGCCCGGCAGCAGGGTCATCTCCGGGTGCCACGGCAGCGCGTCCCGTGCGCCCTCGTGCAGCCCACCCCAGATCCGCGACTCCCCGGGCGCCGTCACGAAGCCCGACGCCGGCGGCGAGAAGAGGCTGATGTCGCCGATGGTGCGCTCGGCGTACGGGTGCAGCTCGGTCACCTTGAAGAACGGGAACGCCATCAGCAGACCGACACCGGCGAACAACACCCCGCCGAGCACGTCGGCGGCGAGCAACCGGCGACCGAACGGAACCGCCTGCCCGGTGCGCAGCCGCCGCGCGAAGAACAGGACGGCAGCGACCAGCACCGTACCGGCCAGGAAGTACGCGAATGGCAGCCCGATGCCGAAGCCGAGGCTGAGCTGCCAGGCCGCCACCAGCCAACCGGCGTAGACCCAACCGTCATGTCGGCGCTCCGGCCGGTAGCCGTGCCGGAGGGACCACCCGTGCCCGCGCGCCAACATCGCCAGCGCCAGCGGAATGCCACCGTTGGAGAGCACGTGCAGGTGCCCGGCCTGGGCCAGCAGCCACGGCGCGTAGGTGTAGCTCACGCCCGCGACGGCCGCACCGATCCGACCGGCCCCGAGCTGACGGGCCAGCGCGTACGCCCCGAGCGTGGCGAGTGCGTGCGCCAGCACGAACATGATGTTGTAGCGCAGCACGGCGTCCTCGGGACCGCTGCCGAGCATCCCGGCCGGGGCGTACCCGAGCAGCGTGTCGGAGAACGCGAAGCTCCACAGCTCGGGGAAGAACGTGTTGGACTGCCACAGCCGCGCCGGCTCGGCCAGCAGTATGTGCCCGGACCAGGCCATCTGCCAGGCTTGCAGGCTCGGGTCCCAGTAGTCCTGCGGAAGGGTGTAGCGCGGGTAGCGCAGCGTCGGCCAGGTCATCAGCACGGCCAGTGCCAACGCGCCGAGGGCGGCCAGGGTCCACTCGTGGATCAGGAACCGCCCGACAGCCCGGCCGGCCCGACTGAAGATGGAGGGCCGTGGCTCCGGCGCTGAGGCGAACGCCTCCCAACGCTCCGGGCCGACCGGCTTCGCCTCGCTGTCGGCCTTGTCCGTACCGTCGGCGCCGTCCGCCTTCGCGTCCTTGGTCGGGTCGCCGTCCTTGGTCGGGTCGCCGTCCTTGGTCGGGTCGCCGTCCTTGGTCGGTGTGCTGGCCTTGGCCGGTGTGCTGGCCTTGGTCGCGCCGCTGGCCTTGGTCGTACCATCCACCGGGTCGCTGTCCCTGGCCGGTTCGCTGTCCGCTGATGCGTCGGTGCCCTTGGCAGTGCTGGCGCTGGCTGCGGTGCCGCCCTCGGCGGGACCCTGCTTCGTCGTGGTGCCCTGCTTGGCCGCGGCGTTCTGCTGGGTGGGGGTGCCGGCCGCGGCCGTTGTGGCCTGTTGACTCTCGGCGGCCGCGCCGGTGGGGGTGGGCCGGGCGTTGCCGGTCCCGGGCTGTCCGCTCGTCATGCCGCCGGGGTCTCCGCTCCGAGCTGCTCACGCAGAAAGTCGATGTCGGCGGCCTGGCCGGTCACACCGCCCGGTGTCTCGACGACCACCGGCGCGCCGGCCGCCCGGATCACCGCCACCACCAGCTCCGGGTCGATCGTCCCGCCGCCCAGGTTGTCGTGACGGTCCTGGCCGGAGTTGAACGCGCCCTTGGAGTTGTTGGCGTGCACCAGGTCGATCCGCCCGGTGATCGCCTTGACCCGGTCGACCAGACCGAGCAGCTCCTCGCCGCCCGCGTACGCGTGGCAGGTGTCCAGGCAGAAGCCGACCTCGTAGTCACCGATGGCGTCCCAGAGTCGGGCGAGCGCGTCCAGCCGTCGGGCGCAGGCGTTGTCGCCGCCGGCGGTGTTCTCGATCAGGACCGGTACGCCGAAGCCGCCGGAGTCCGCCGCGTACGCGAAGGTCTTGCGCCAGTTGTCGAAGCCGACGGCCAGGTCGTCGCCAGCGTTGACGTGCCCACCGTGAACGATCAGGCCCTTGGCGCCGATGGCGGCGGCCGCGTTGGCGTGCCCGAGCAGCAGCTTGCGGCTCGGGATCCGGATGCGGTTGTTGAGCGTGGCCACGTTGATGACGTAGGGCGCGTGCACGTAGAGGTCGACCTCGGCGGCGCGCAGCCGCTCGGCATCTTCGCGAGGCTTGGGCGCCTTCCAACCCTGTGGGTCGGCGAGGAAGAACTGCACGGTCTCGGCGGACCGGGCGGCCGCCTCCGCCAGCGGGTCGGTCGAGTCGACGTGGGCTCCGATACGCATGCGAGCGAGCCTACGTCGCGCCCCCGACCGGCGGGGCGACGGCCGGGGCGGTGTCGCGTCACCGGAGGGACCGACGATCGTTGATGGGTTTGGACCGGCGATCAGCATCCCGGTGCCGCCAGCGGCGCGAGCGTCGCACACGGCGACCGGCGGTCGACGGCCGACGGCGAGGTCACCCCCGCGGCGCGGCCCGGCGCAGCGGGGGCGACCCCATCGCACACCAGTACCGAGCGACGACGAATCTCGGAAAATTGTGCTTTTCCCCCCGACAAGGTACGAGTGCTGTTGTATCGTCAGATAACAACACGATAAAGCTCCGCGGGGCGTCTTCGGTCCAACCTCATCGGTGTGGTCGTTCCTCCCCAGGTCCCACCCAAGGAATGCGGACCGGACGCCCCGCGGCCTCGTAGACGGGGGTCCACCACGACCGATTGACGGTCGGACGGTGGGCCCCCGTCGGCACGTCCGGGTCCGGACCCGACCACCCCGGGCATGATCGTTGGGACCGGGTATCCTGGTCAGGTTGTCCGCGTCCGGCCGGGTTCCCTCGGCGCGTGCGGGCAACGACACAAGACCTCCTGCCACGGAAGGACCGTGGCCGCTTAGCCCACAGGAGGTGAGCACGTCTTGCGTCACTACGAACTAATGGTCATCCTCGACTCCAGCCTCGAGGAGCGCACCGTCGCACCGTCGCTCGACACGTACCTGAACGTGATTCGGACCGCGGGTGGCTCGGTTGAGAAGACCGACGTGTGGGGCCGTCGGCGCCTCGCGTACGAGATCAACAAAAAGGCCGAAGGCATCTACGCCGTCATCGACCTGCAGGCCACGCCTGCTGCGGTGGCCGAGCTGGACCGTCAGCTCCGGCTCAACGAGTCCGTGCTGCGCACCAAGGTCATCCGACCGGAAATGCGCTAGAGCATCCAACCCCGGTTCGTCCGGATCAGCCTCCGCGACTCTGTCGTACGGCTCTGCGAGCCTGTACGACGAGACGCTGAGTGCGCGAGGAGATGGTCATGGCAGGAGACACCACCATCACGGTCATCGGCAATCTGACCGATGACCCCGAGTTGCGGTTCACCCCCTCCGGGGCTGCGGTCGCCAAGTTCCGAGTCGCTTCGACGCCCCGTTTCATGGACAAGGCGTCGAACGAATGGAAGGACGGCGAGCCGCTGTTCCTCGCATGCACCGTGTGGCGGCAGGCCGCCGAGCACGTCGCCGAGTCGCTGCAGCGTGGCGCTCGGGTGATCGTGTCGGGCCGGCTGCGTCAGCGGTCGTACGAGACCCGCGAGGGTGAGAAGCGCACTGTCATCGAGCTTGAGGTCGACGAGATCGGCCCGTCGCTGCGCTACGCCACGGCGAAGGTGCAGAAGATGTCCCGCTCCGGCGGTGGCGGTGGCGGCTTCGGTGGCGGCGGTGGCGGTGGCAACCAGGGTGGCGGCGGAGGAAACTTCGACGACCCCTGGGCTTCGGCTGCTCCTTCTCCCGCGCGTGCCGGTTCGGGCGCCAATTTTGACGAGGAGCCACCGTTCTAATGGCGCCTAGCGCTCGCGATCGCAAACCAGGAGCACGTGCAACGGCCAAGGCTGCGGCACTGCGCAAGCCCAAGAAGAAGGTGAACCCGCTCGACAAGGACGGGATCGCCTACATCGATTACAAGGACACCGCGCTGCTGCGCAAGTTCATCTCCGATCGCGGCAAGATCCGCGCTCGTCGGGTGACCGGCGTGACCTCGCAGCAGCAGCGGCAGATCGCCCGTGCGGTCAAGAACGCCCGTGAGATGGCGCTCCTGCCCTACACGGCCACCACCCGCTGAGAGGAGGCACCGATATGAAGATCATCCTGACTCAGGAAGTGTCCGGCCTCGGTGCCCCGGGCGACATCGTCGAGGTCAAGAACGGCTACGGCCGTAACTACCTGCTGCCGCAGGGCTTCGCGATCGTCTGGACCAAGGGCGCGGAAAAGCAGGTCACGGTAATCAAGCGGGCCCGTGGGGCCCGCGAGATCCGCGACCTCGACCACGCCAACGAGGTCAAGGCTCAGCTCGAGGGTCTCAAGGTCAACCTGAAGGTCCGCGCCGGCGACGGTGGACGGCTCTTCGGCTCGGTCACCCCGGCCGAGATCGTCGACGCCGTCAAGGCCGCCAGCGGCCCGGTCCTCGATCGTCGCCGGCTGGAGGTGCCCGGTCACATCAAGTCGATCGGCGCCTACCCGGTGAAGATCAAGCTGCACCCTGAGGTGACCGCGTCGTTCAACCTGAACGTCGTTCAGGGCTGACGTCCGCAACACCACCACGAGGGCCCGCACCGAGCGATCGGTGCGGGCCCTCGTGCGTACGTCGTCCAACCCGGCACTGCCCGGGCCAAGACAGGCTCGCCCGGCGTGCCCGACGGGTGTCCAGCAGGCCCCGACCTGCCTCCGGCCCGATGCCCGCCCGCTCTGGCCCGGCCCGCCGACGGCTCAACCGATGGGCTGGCCCGTCACCGCGCTGATGAGCACCGTGGAGAGGCCGCCGCCGACCACCGCGGCGGCAACCGCGATGGTCGCCGAGCGCCAGGTCGTACCCACCCGCCGCAGCAGCGCCGCCACCACCAGGCTGCTCACCAGAGCCAGACCGAAGCGCGGCGAACCGGCCAGGAGTGACTCCAGTGCGCGGGACCGGGCGGACTCACACCCGCCCCCGCTGATGTCGGTCACACAACCAGCCGGCGCCTGGCTGTCCAACGTCAGCAGCCAAACGAAGATCAGCATCGCCGGCACCAGGTAACAGGCCGCCGTGTACAGCAGAGGCCGGACGGACCCACCCGGATCCGGGTCCAGCAGGTCGTCCTCCAGACGGCGCGCCCAGGCACCCGTGGCCGCCGACTCGACCCGCCGACGTACCGACGCCGTTCCCACCGCCGGCCGGTCCGCCCGACGCCGGGGCGTACCCGGACCCGGCGCGCCCGGACGCGGCGCAGGCGCGCCGCGCGGCCGTGGGGCGGTGTATCCCACCACCGGAGACCGGGGCGCTGACGTCGTCGGATCCATCCAGCGCGGGTCGTCATCGGCCAACCGAGTGCCGGACCAGAACCCGTCTTCCCGGCTCGGCCACCCCTCGGCCGCCACCGAGCGATCGGAGCGCGGCGCCAGCGTACGGTCCCACTGGCCGTCCTCGATCGCGGACCGCTCCCACTGGCCGGTGCGGTCCGACCGTTCCCAGCCACCGACGCTCTCCACCGCCGACCACTGCCCGCTCAGGTCCCCGCTGTCCGTGCCGGCCGTCGGCGGCCACGCGTGCACGCCCGAGGCGTCCCACGGGTCCACCGCGGGCGGGTACGACGGTTCGGGCTCCGCAACCCGGTCCGATCCGCGGGCCCACGGGTCGGCCGCCGGACGGGACCAGGACTCCTCAGCCGCACGGCGGCTACGCCGGCTGGGACGGCTCGGCTCCTGGTCCGGCACCTGCTCGCTCTTGGTGGACTCCGGCTCCCCGCCCGACCAGGTCACCTGCGGACGGCCAACGGGCGCGCGGCGGGGACGCCGGTCCGAGACAGCGCCGGAGACCGGCTCGTCCTCCCCGGCATCGGCCCGTCGGCGGCCGGAGTAGCCCTGCTCCTGCGGCCGGTCGAGCGTCCACTCTCGGGTGTGGTCCGAGTCCGGCGCCGGGCCGATCGCTGCCTGCTCCCGCCGACGCGGCTCGCTGCCCCGCCGTCGACGACTCGACGACTCGGCGGACCGTCGGCCTGCCCCGGAGATCGGCCGCTCGGGCTCGTCCTCGTCTTCGTCGTCGTCCGGTGCCGCGTGGCGACCACCGCCGTCCGCGTGCCGGACGCCTGACTCCAGCGCCCACCGGGGCAGGTAGGCGTCAACAGGCTCGTCCTGGCCGCGGTCCAACGCACGCCGCCGGCTGGAGGTGCGGTAGCGCCCGTCCTCGTCGTACGGGTCAACCGGAACAGACGCCGCGCGCTCACCCCACGAGGCGGTTGGCTGGCGCTCGCGCGGGCTGCCATCGCCGCGTCCCCAGTCCCGGTAATTCACGGCCGGAGTGTGACCCTTCTGAACCGAAAGCGGAATCCGCTGTCCAGGTGTAGCCGTTCGCTGGAGATAGTACGGGACGATCGTGTCACAGGCCCGACCGAAATATTCTCCTCCACAGGCTGGGGAGCATGTCTTAGCAGGTCAACGACTTATGGCCGAGAATTCCCCAATGGTTATCCACAGGCTGTGCACACGCTGCGCACATGCTGCCTACCGGAATCCACAGGTTGTCCCGAGGCTCGTCCACCGGCGTTGTTGAGTCTCTGACCTCGGGGTCCGTATGGTTGGCCCTCGACCGCCGGCGATGGCCCCCGATCGACCGGCCCGGTCGGACGGAAGTGTCGTACCCCAGCGGTAGAGCTGGGGTTGGATCCGGCGCAGTGGAGGGGGGACCCGTGTCGGTCACCGACGACATGCGGGCAGAGCCACGCTCCGGCGGAGGCCATCCACCCGCGCAGCGGGATGGTCAATTCGACAAGACCCCGCCCCAGGACGTCGCGGCCGAGCAGTGCGTTCTCGGCGGCATGCTGCTCTCCAAGGACGCCATCGCCGACGTCGTCGAGATCCTCAAGACCAACGACTTCTACCGGCCGGTGCACGCCACCATCTTCGACATCATCCTCGACATCTACGGTCGGGGTGAGCCGGCCGACCCGATCACCGTCGCCGCCGCGCTGACCGACTCGGGTGACCTGGGCCGCATCGGTGGCGCGCCGTACCTGCACACCCTCATCGCGAGCGTGCCCACCGCCGCGAACGCGGCTTACTACGCGCGGATCGTCAGCGAGCGGGCGGTGCTGCGCCGCCTGGTCGAGGCCGGCACGAAGATCGTGCAGCTGGGCTACGGCACCGCCAGCGGCGGCAGCCGCGACGTGGACGACGTCGTGGACCTGGCCCAGCAGGCCGTCTACGACGTCACCGAACGGCGGGTCAGCGAGGACTTCGCGATCCTGGCCGACATGTTGCAGCCGACGCTCGACGAGATCGAGGCGGTGGGGGCGACCGGCGGCATGATGACCGGCGTTCCGACCGGCTTCAGCGACCTGGACCGACTGCTCAACGGCCTACACGCCGGGCAGTTGATCATTGTGGCGGGCAGGCCGGGTTTGGGCAAATCGACCGCTAGCATGGACTTTGCCCGAAATGCTGCTATTCGCGCCAACCAGGCGGCTGCCATCTTCTCGCTGGAAATGAGCAAGGTCGAGATCGTCATGCGACTGCTCTCCGCTGAGGCGCGGGTGCCGCTGCACGTGCTGCGCAGCGGTCAGCTCTCCGACGACGACTGGACCAAGCTGGCCCGGTGCATGGGCGAGATCAGCGAGGCGCCGCTCTTCGTCGACGACACGCCGAGCATGAACCTGATGGAGATCCGGGCCAAGGCTCGGCGGCTCAAGCAGCGGCACGACCTCAAGATGATCGTGGTCGACTATCTCCAGCTGATGACCTCACCAAAACGCACCGAGAGCCGCCAGCAGGAGGTCGCGGACCTGTCCCGTGGCCTCAAGCTGTTGGCCAAGGAGGTCGAGTGCCCGGTGATCGCGGTCAGTCAGCTGAACCGTGGCCCCGAGCAGCGCACCGACAAGCGACCCCAACTGTCGGATTTGCGTGAATCTGGTTCAATCGAGCAAGATGCGGACGTTGTCATCCTTCTGCACCGCGACGACTACTACGACAAGGAGTCGCCGCGGGCCGGGGAGGCGGATTTTATTGTTGCCAAGCATCGAAATGGACCCACCGACACGGTGACCGTCGCGGCCCAGTTGCACCTGTCCCGCTTCGTCGACATGGCCATCGGCTGACCGACGCGGCAACCGCCGTTCGTCAGCCGAGCAGTGGGAACCAGCCCGCCGACTCACCCAGTTCCAGCCGGTCCCGGTCGGTCAGCGGTACGCGCCCGGTGGCCTTCAGCAGGAAGTCGTGGTCGTCCCACGCGCTGGGTCGAACGGTGTCGTCGCTGAGCAGGCCGTCCATTGTCGCTACCGCGACGCGTACCGCCAGTGGGCCGGGCGGCGGCGCGTCGGGCAGTTCCAGCGTCAGGTCCAGGTGGTGGACGGTGGCCTCGGTGGTCAGGGTGGCGAGGAAATCCGGCACGCGCAGCACGTGTCCCTGGGTGGTCACGTACCCCTCGGGGTCGGCTGACGCGGCGGCGCGGACCGCCGCCGGCGCGGTGTCCCGCCAGAGCTCGACGATCCCGCTCGGGCGGTCGAAGGCGGCAGCCGATCGGCGGACCCACCAGGCGTGCCGGGCGGCCTCGTCGTCGCTGCCGGGAAAGTCACGCCAGTAGCTCACGTCGTCGACGTCGGCGGGGCCGTCGACGGGGCTGGCCAGGGTGACGAGTGCCCGCTGGGCGTCGCCGAGCACGTGCAGGAGCAGGTCGGCGATGAGCCAGCCCCGGCAGCGGGTGGCTCGTTGCAGGCCGGCGTCGTCCAGGCGACCGACCACCGCGGTGATCCCGTCGTACGCCTGGGCCAGCGCCTCGTCCGGTCGGGTCGCGGTCATGCGACTCAGCCTCGCATGAAGCATCGTGCCCGCCAACGATCATTGGCCCGGGTGGTGTGCCCGGGCCGACGCGATGGATCGACCCGGGCGGAAGGTCGGCCCTGGGCTCAGCCGAACATCTCGTCGAGGAAGCCCTTGCGCTTCTTCTGCCGGTAGTGGCCGTGGTAGCCGTGGTGTTGCTGCTGCTGGTGGCCATAGGCCGGCTGCGGCGGGTAGCCGTGGGCGGGCGGGGGCGGCGGCGGGACGGCGCCGTAACCGGGCTGGTGCGGCTGCGGCGGCGGGGGCGGGTAGCCGGCCGGCTGCTGCGCGGGCTGCCCCGGCGCGCCGCCGGTCTGTTGGCGGCTCCAGTTGGCCTCCGCCTCGAACAGCTTCTCCAGCTCGCCGCGGTCCAGGAAGATGCCTCGGCACTCCCCGCACTGGTCGATGACGACGCCGCTGCGCTCGTACTGGCGCATTTCTCCGTGACACTTGGGACAGGTGAGGCTACTCATCGCCCGACGGTACCTGGTGGACCTATGCAGTTGCTGTGAGCGCCTCGGTGACTTCTTCGTCGGACACCTCGTGGAAATCGTCGTAGTAGACGCTGACCGCGCCGAAGTCCGCCGGGCGTTGCGCGCAGATGACCTGGTCGGCCTCGGCGGCGAGCAGTTCGTACGCCTCCTGCGCGCCGACCGGGACCGCGACCACGACGCGGTGTGCCCCGAGTTGGCGGACGACCTCGACGGCGACGCGGGCGGTTGCGCCGGTGGCAAGGCCGTCGTCGACGATCACGGCCGTCCGCCCGGTGAGGTCCAGCTGTGGACGATCGCCCCGGTAGAGCCGTTCCCGGCGTTCCAGTTCGGCTTGCTCCCGATGGCGGACCTCGGCGATGTCGTCGCTGCTGAGTCGGCTGGCCACCGCGTCGTTGAGCACCTGGACACCGCCCGGCCCGAGTGCGCCGAAGGCGACCTCCCGGGCCCATGGCATGCCGAGCTTGCGGACGACCAGCACGTCCAGTGGTGCGCCGAGGCGTTCGGCGACGATCCGGGCGACCGGCACGCCGCCACGGACGAGGCCCAGGACGACGACGTCCGGGTCGCCGATGAGTGCGGTGAGCCGTTCGGAGAGCGCCCGGCCGGCGTCGGCCCGGTCGCGGTACGTGGTCATGCCTTCAGGTTTACGCCCTGACGCGCCGTTCCGCTCGGAAGTTACGCCGAAGTGGTCCGACCGGACCCCTCATCGGCAACCGCGGCGGTCGGTGTGTCGCCCGGGCGGTGCAGGGCGGGAGCCCAGGTCAGCAGTGCCAGCGGGTACAGCAGGTAGCCGAAGCGGGTCGAGGGCATCAGGGCGATGGCGGCGAGCAGCCCGTACCCGCAGATGAGCGCGGTGGCGACGGCGGTGCGGGGCGGGCGGCGGGCGAGCCGGACGGCGATGGCCACTCCGACGGCGACCAGCAGCCCGGCGGCGATCAGCCGGCCGGCGGGTAGCGCGCTGGCGATCAGGTAGCCGGGGAACGGGGACTGCGCGGGGCTGGTGACCAGCCCGTGGCCGAGGGGGAAGCGCAGCACGTTCTCGGTGAGGGCGTCGCGGTCCACCAGCAGCGCCGGCAGTAGTGCGGCGATGGGCAGTCCGATGGCGCCGACAGCGACTCGGGTGCCGGCGCGTCGCGTCAGGCCCCAGACGATCAGGACCAGGGCGACCGGCCAGGCGAACAGCTTCAGCGCGCCGGCGAGCCCGACCGCGAGGCCGGCCCGGCCGGGTCGGTCGGCGGCGGCGAACGCGAGGGCCAGCAGGCAGAGCGCGAGTACGGGTAGGTCGTCGCCGCCGGTGGCGAGGGTGAGGGCACAGATCGGCAGTACGGTGGCGGCCTGCACGCCGCGCAGCAGGGCGGCGTCCCGCCGGTGGGTCGCGGCGGTGGTGGCCTGCCCGGCGGTGGCGGGTGTTCTGCGCAGGGCGGCCACGGCCAGGGCGAGCGCCAGCGCGGTGCCCACCGCGAACCAGACCCGGGAGTCGGTCCACCAGGTGTCGAGCAATGCTCTGGGCAGGCCGAACATCGCCATGCCGGGCTGGTACGGGGTGTAGCCCATCAGTTGCTCGCCCGGTGGCAGGGCGGCGATGGCGTCGGGTCCGAGGTATGGCGTGCCGTGTTCCAGGAGGCGGCTGCCGGCCTGCTCCACGACCAGCACCTCCTCCTGGGCCCGGTCGGTGCGCCCACCGGCCCGGTCGATGCTCTGCCAGGCCAGCGGCAGCAGTGTGGTGGTGGCCCAGGCGAGGCCGGTGACCGCCCAGCGGGCTGGCAGACCGGTCAGCCGGGAGGTTGGAGAGCGTCGACGTAGCAGAAGTTGGGCGATCACCGTCAGCGTTGCGAGCAGGTAGCCGACGGCGGCGACCGCGCCCCAGGCGCGGTGCGGCAGCAGGGTGGACGTGACCGCTGTGATCGCGGCGAAGGTGGCCGAGACGGCGTAGAGGCCCAGGTCGAGGGCGAGTCCGCCGGCGGCGTTGTCGAGCGTGCGCCAGTGCCAGCGACTGCGGTGGGCGGTCGGGTCGTCGACGATCACGCGCGACAGTCTGGCAGACCGGGCTGCCCGCGCAGCGGGGCGATGCCTGCTCAGGCGGGCAGGTGTGGCAGGCGGTCGGGCCTGGAGCGGCCGGCCTGGCGGCGGTTCTGGCTCAACCGGATCACCGCCCCGGTGTCGTGCAGCGGCGCGGCGAGGGTGCCCGGTCGGCCGCCCGAGCCGCGCTGCATCGCCGCGAGCAGGGTGCCGGACGGCATCGGCCGGGCGAACAGATGCCCCTGGCCGGCGACGCAGCCCAACTCCCAGAGGGCCCGCCGCTGCGGCTCGCTCTCCACCCCCTCGGCCACCACGTCCAGGTCGAGGCTGCGACCCAGGTCGAGGGTGGATCGGATGACGGCGGCGGCCTCCGCCGAACTCTCCATCGTCGTCACGAAGCTCCGGTCGATCTTCAGCTCGTGAACCGGGATTCGGGAGAGCAGAGAGAGGGAGGAGTAGCCGGTGCCGAAGTCGTCCAACGCCAACCGGACTCCCTCGTCGCGTAGTCGGCTGAGCACCCGGTCGACCACGTCGAGTTGGCTGAGGGTCAGCGTCTCGGTCAACTCCAGGACCAGCCGGTCCGGTGGTAGGTCGTGGGCGCGCAGCCGGGCCAGCACCGAGCCCGGGAACCGCGCGTCGAGCAGGCTGCGCGGGGACACGTTGACCGCGACCGGTACGTCGAAGCCGGCGTCGCGCCAACTCACCGCCGCGATCAGCGCCTGGTCGAGGATCGCTTCGGCGAAGGCCGGTAGCAGGCCCGACCGTTCCACCGCCTCCAGGAACCGCAGCGGGTCGATCAGGCCGTGGGTGGGGTGGTGCCAGCGGGCCAGCGCCTCAGCGCTGGTCACCTCACCGGTGCCCAGGTCGACGATCGGTTGGAAGTTGACGACGAACTCGTGGTCGGCGACCGCGCGCGGTAGGTCACCGCCGAGGGTGAGGCGACCGAGGTCGGCGGTGTCGCGGGTCGGGGCGTACGTGGAGATCCGCTGCCCGGCACGCTTCGCCTGGTACATGGCCACGTCGGCGCGGCGCAGCAACTCGGCCATGCCGCCGTTGGACGGGGCGCCGGAGATCCCGCCGCTGGCTTCGACGCTGATTCGCATGCCGTCCAACTCGAAGGGCTCGTGCAGGGCGGCGAGCAGCGTCTCGGCCCGGTGCGCGGCGACCGCCGGGGCCGGCAGACCGCGCATGAGTACGGCGAACTCGTCGCCGCCGAGGCGGGCCACCAGGTCGCTCGGCTGGGCCGCACCCTGCAACCGGTCGGCCACCTGCACCAGCACCTGATCGCCGGCGGCATGCCCGAGCGTGTCGTTGACCTCCTTGAAATGGTTGAGGTCGATCAGCACCAGCGCGGTCACCCCGTCGGCGTGGCGGGTGCTCAACTGTTCGGTGCCCTCGTCGAGGAGGTGCCGGCGGTTGGCCAGGCCGGTCAGCGCGTCGTGCGAGGCCGCGTACGCGTGCTCGTCGGCGACCCGGGCCAGTTCGGCGTACGCCTGGGCGTTGCGGACGGCCGTGCAGAGCGCGGAGGCGAAGGTGCGCAGGGTGTACTGCTCCCGCTCGGAGAGCTGCACCGGGCCGCGGAAGCGCAGTTGAAGCATGCCGACGTCGACCGTCCGGTCGTGGCCTTCCAGCGGCGCGGGGACGATCGTGCCGTCCACGTCGGTGGGCGTGCCGGTCGGGCCGTCGAAGGTGATGCCGCCGGTGCCGCCGCGTACGGTGCGGCCGCCGTCGTGCAGCTCGATCTCGACCTCGTCGGCGGAGAACAACTCGGCGGCCTGGGTGACAGCTGTGGTGAGGACGTTGTCCAGGTCGACCACGTTGAGCGCGTCGGTGGTGCGGGCGAGCCGCTGCCACGCCTGCTGCTCGGTGCGGCCGCGGATGCGCGCGGAGTAGGCCAGGTGCAGGCTCAGCACCAGGGGCGGGACGGCGAGCAGGAGCCGTGGATCCATCTGGAGGGTGAGCAGGGTCAGGGCCGCCACCACGAACCGGACCGCGTAGCCGGCCAGGCGAAGATCCAGGTTGCTGCGGAACTGAGTCGAGATCTTGGTGCCGGAGGCGAGCGCGATCACGGGGATCGCCAGCACCTCGTCGAGGAAGGCGGCGAGGAGGTACGCGACCGACAGGATCCCCACCAGCTGCGGGGCCTGCATGGCGGGCCAGGTCCAGCCGAGCAGTGCGAAGGCAGTGCCTGCCCCGGCCGCGACGAGGATGTTCTTGCCGACGCCGAAGGCCAGCTTGATCGGTGGTAGCCGGGCCGAGGCGATGGTGATCCCTATGCAGGTGCAGAGCACCACCCACGGAACGGGGGCAATGGCAGCCGCGATGACGATCGCCGCCTCGCTCCAACTGATCAGGTGCACCGCGGACCGGACACGTACGCGCGTCTTGACGAACGCGCCCAAGGCGATCATTGCGGTCAGCGTTACCAGGGTTGCTCCGTCGGGTGTCGGAGCCTCGGCCGCAGGGAAGGTCAGTCTCAGGGAGGCGAGCGCAACGATCGTGGCAGCAACGACGAGGAGACCGACGATCAGCCGTAGCCGTCGATCGGTCCCGTCATCGCGTCGTTGTGAAGAGGCCACGCAACTCCTGGATTACCTCGCCTGTCGTACCCGCAACCATATCGCCGAGCGATGCAGAAGTCCTGCACCGATGTCAGCCCCACTCGTTTCCGCGCATTTCACCCACCCTCTCCTTCGTGAGCTTGTCGGACTCCGTTGAAGCCGACTCTCTACGAATGGAGCTTAAATGGGGTTGGCCCTAGTTAGGGATGATAAATGTCGTTATCCTCAACATTAGTTAATCCTGTGCGCATAAGTGACATTCTGTTTGCGTTCCGGTGCGGAGAGCGCTGGGATGCTCGCCTGTTGCATCCGGTCCGTTGCGGAATGTCGTGAGCGGTGCCGAGTGATTAGACCGCGTCCCCAGTGTGGGTGCTGTCGTGCCGCAACTCATCCGCCGATTCGGTCGACCGCTCGTCAGCTTCAGCCAGGAGTCCCCTTCGTCGACCGCCGCGCAACCGTTCGCAGATGAACATTGATGATGGTGGCACTGCCCCGGGCCGTTCCCGGGGTCAGGACCGAGGTCGGTACCGAAACCACTAGTTGGGGCCTTCGCTCCTTCTCTCCGCGCTGCGGCATGAGCCGAGAACGCCGACGCAACCGGTGGTTCTTGCAATGTTCGCATTGCACTCGTCCGCCGGTCGCAGCGGACGGCCGCGGGAGCGTTCGCATCGGCAGCCTGATTGGCATCAGCCGTTACATCCGGTGCCCGTAAGCTTCGTTGCGTGATCGGCTGAATACCCCGCTGAAGCAGGGGGGACGGGTGGAGATTCAACTTCTGGGCGGCCTCTCGGTGCAACTGCTCGCTCGCAAGCTGCACCTGGGTACGCCCAAACAGCAGGCTGTCCTCGCGATGCTCGCGGTTCAACCCGGGCAACTGGTGACCCTCGACGACCTGGTCGACGAGCTGTGGCCGGACGCCCCGCCGCGCTCCGCGGTGGCGAACGTACGGACCTATGCCGCCAATCTGCGCCGAACCTTCGAGGCTTTCGAGTCCGGTCGGGGTGTCCTCGTCAGGCAGCAGAGCGGCTACCGTCTCACCCTTGGGCCGGAAGCTATTGACGTGTTTCGCTTCGAGGCGGAGTGCGCTGCGGGTCGCGACGCCCTGATAGCCGGCCACGTCGAGCGCGCCCTGGAACGGTTGGGGTCCGCCGTGGCGCGCTGGCGGGGTGCGATGCTCGCCGGCATCGCGCTCGGGCCTGTGCTCGGCGCGCGCGTGGTGGCCGCCGAGGAGGAGCGCCTGCTGGCCGTGGAACTCCTTGCCGATGCGCAGCTCAGGGCGGGACGGGGCGACCAGGCGATCCCCCTGTTACGGGAGGTCATCGCCCGTCATCCCCTCCGGGAACCGGCGTACGTCCTCCTCGCGCGGGCGCTGCACGAGCGCGGCGACCACGCGGGCGCGCTCGTGACGTACGACGAGGTTCGGGCGAAGCTGATGGCCGAACTCGGCGTCCTCCCGGGTTCCGACCTCCAGGCTCTCCACCGCACGATCGTTTCGGCGGTGCCAGCCCGGCGACCGGCGAACCGCGCCGCATCCCGTCCGGCCGGCCAGAGCGCCCGCCCTGATACGAACCCAACGTCCACAGTCGGTGTCCTGGTTCCCGCAAGAGCGCCTCAGCCCGACCTGGTGGATCACCTCCCCCGAGCGGTCACCGACTTTGTCGGCAGGGAGGACGTGGTGTCGCGGCTGCTGGCGGAGACCCGGCGGGTCGAGGAGAGGGTGCCAGCCGTGCACATCATCGACGGCATGGCCGGTAGCGGCAAGACGACACTTGCCGTGCACCTGGCCCGCCGGTTGGCCGATCGATACCCGGACGCCGCGCTGTTCATCGACCTGTGCGGGCACGGCGAGAAGAACCGGGTGGAGCCGGCGAGTGCTCTGGTCTCCCTGCTACGGCAGTTGGGCGTTCCGGCTGGCCGTGTACCGGTGGAGTTCGACGACCGGATGGAGTTGTGGCGGCAGGAGTTGGCCCGGCGGCGGTCAGTGATAGTGCTCGACAACGCGGCGAGCAGCGAGCAGATCATGCCGCTGCTGCCGGTCGAGCCGACCACCGTCGTACTGGTGACCTCGCGGCGGCGTCTGACCCACCCGCATGTCGGGCCCTCGCAGACGCTTCCGCTCCTCAACCCTCGGGAGAGCGTGGAACTCCTCAGCCTGAGCGTCGGTCAGGACCGGGTCGAAGCCGAGCCGGAGGCGGCCGCCGAGGTGGTGCGCCGATGCGGGTACCTCCCACTGGCGATCCGGCTGGCCGGTGCCAGGCTGGCGCATCGGCGGGGCTGGCGGTTGGCGGACCTCGCCGGACAGATGGCCGACGACGCTCCGGTGCTGCGCCATCTCGCGCAGGAAGAAAGCACCGTCACCGGAGCGTTCGCCGCTTCCTACGAGCCGCTTCCGAGTTCGACCAAGCGTGTCTTCCGATTCCTGGGTCTGTATCCCGGTAGCCGCTTCAGCACGCCGGCAATCGCCGCGCTGACCGGTCTGACGATCGCGGAAGCTCGCGCGGCGCTCGACGACCTCGTCGACAGCAACCTGGTGGAGGACCTGGACTCGACGCGATATCGACTGCACGACCTCATGCGGCAGTACTCCATCGAACTCTGTTCGCGTACCGACTCCGCGAGCGACCGAAAGGCCGGGCTGGCTCACCTGTTCGATTTCACTCTGGAGGTGGCACTGAGGGTCGCCAAGACGCTGGAGTTCAACGACCTGGGATCTCGCGTCACACGTCTCCCGTTCGGGCGACCCGAGTTGATCGACGCGATCGGGGAGCCCACCGCCGACTGGTTGGAGAGGGAGCGGACGGACCTGGTGACGATGGTGCGGGCAACCCTCGATGAGGGCTTCCACGAGCACTCCTGGCGACTGGCCCGTGCTCTCTGGCGATTGTGTTACATCCGCGGATACTTCGAGGACATCATCACGACCCACCGGTACGCGCTGACCGCAGCGGAAGCATCCGGGGACGTCGGCGCAACGGCATTGATGAACAACTACCTTGCTTCCGGATACGTCCGCACCGGCGACAACCGGGCAGCGCTGCGCCATCTGACTCGCGCTGTCGCCCTCGCCGGAGACGCACGGGACGTGCTGAGCGCCGCCCGATACCGCGCCAATCTCGCCGCCGTCTACTGGTGGAGCGGCAATCTGGCCGAAGCGGTGACAGTCGGTCTGGAGTGCCTGCGTGACTACAAGGGGTACGGCAACGTCAGGGTGCCGATGGTGCTGCCGAATCTCGGCATCGCACTGACGTCCTTGGGGCGTTACGAGGAGGCGTTACGGATGCACCGCCTGCACCTGGCGTGGGCCCGAACGAACTCCGACGATTTCCACACGCTCAACGCTCTCAGCCACATCGGCGCCGTTCGCCTTCGGATGGGTGACCTTCCGCAGGCGATCCGAATTCTCTTGGCCTCGTTGGCGCTGCGCGATCGCACCGGCCACCGGTATGCCGAGGCCGAGGTGCGCAACGACCTCGGGATCGCCTATCGCGGTCTGGGTCGTCTGGTGGAGGCCCAGCAGGAGCACGAGTTGGCCCGGAAGTTGTCGATCGGTTCGGGGGAGCGACACGTCGAGGCGGCTGCGCTCAACGAACTCGGCCGCACCCTGCTGGCGCAGGGTCGGGGCGGCGAGGCGTTCGAGGTGCACCAGGAGGCGTTGCGGTTGGCCACGCGGATCGCGCACCCCCACGAGCAGGGTCGAGCGTTGGCCGGGCTCGCCGAACACTTCGGCCGCATCAACCCGGCCGAGGCGCGGCGGCACTGGGAGCGGGCGTTGGCGATCTTCCGACGGATGGGCGTGCCGGAGCGCTTCGAGGTCGAACGTCGCCTCGCCGAGTTGACTGGCGCGACAGTGGTCGCAGAGCGCTGACCAGCCTGAACGGCGCTTATCGATTTCTTATCGGCGGGCCCGGTAACTTGGCGGCCGTATCGGCGAACGGGGGAGGTTCTGCCCCTGGGCAGAACCGGGTCGTCGACACGCGCCCGCTGCCAGGTCCCCCCAGCGACCTCGGCGGCGGGTCGGTGAGGGAGGAGCGGCGTCGGGACCGTTGCGCCGTCAGCACCCGGTGCGTCGTCAGTGTGACGCCGCTCCTTCCGACCGCCGTCGTACCGCACCGATAGGCTCACGACCGTGACCGAACCCGCGCAGCTCAGCCACGTCGATCGCGCCGGCGCGGCCCGTATGGTCGACGTCTCTGCCAAGGCGGTGACGGGTCGGTTGGCCGTCGCGGCCGGCCGTTTGCGGACCACGCCCGAGGTCATCGACCTGTTGCATCGCGACGGGCTGCCCAAGGGTGACGCGTTGGCCGTCGGGCGGCTCGCCGGGATCATGGGGGCCAAGCGCACTCCTGATCTGATCCCGCTCTGCCACCCGATCGCCCTGCACGGTGTCACCGTCGACCTACGGCTGACCGCCGACACCGTGGAGATCACGGCCACTGCCCGCACGGCAGACCGGACGGGGGTGGAGATGGAGGCACTGACGGCGGTTGCTGTCGCCGGTCTCGCCCTGGTCGACATGGTCAAGGCGGTCGACCCGGCGGCCTCGGTGGAGGCGGTCCGGGTGCTGCGCAAGGAGGGCGGCAAGACCGGCGAGTGGGTCCGTCCGGAGGACCGGCCGTGATCTGGGCTCGGGTGATCGTCGCTTCCAACCGGGCCGCGGCCGGTGTCTACGCCGACACCAGCGGGCCGCTGCTCGTCGCCGGCCTGCGTGAGCTGGGCTGCCAGGTCGACGACCCGGTGGTGGTGCCCGACGGTGAGCCGGTCGGCGACGCTTTACGGGCCGCCCGCGCCGATGGTGTCGAGGTGGTGCTGACCAGCGGTGGCACCGGAGTGACCCCGACGGATCGGACACCGGACGTGACCCGGGGCCTGCTGGATTACGAGATCCCCGGCATCGCCGAGGCGATCCGCGCGCACAGTCGTGACCGGGTGCCGACGTCGGTGCTGTCCCGGGGCCTGGCCGGGGTCGCCGGCCGGATGCTGGTGGTCAATCTGCCCGGCTCGACCGGCGGTGCCCGGGATGGCCTGGCCGTTCTCGGGCCGATCCTCGGGCACACCGTCGACCAGCTCCGCGGTGGCGACCACTGACCGCTTCGCGGTGGCGACCACCGACCGGTGCGCGCCAGGCCCGGGCGGGTGTCGGTCCGTGCCGATAGGCTCGGTCGGTGAGCACGGAAACCGCACCCACAGCGGATCGGGTCACCGCCCCACCGCCAGCCGGGTGGGAAGAAGCCCGTTCGCGGGTCTACGCGGTCGGTCTGGCCGCCGCGCTGCCCGCCGCCGCCCGACCACTTGTCGACACGGACGGGTCGACCCTGGCCGAGCCGTTGACCACCCGCACTGACCTGCCGGCGTTCCCGACCTCCAGCGTGGATGGCTGGGCGGTGCGCGGCAGTGGGCCGTGGCGCGTCGTCGGCCGGGTCCTGGCCGGCAGCACCCCCGCGCCGCTCACCGAGGACGACACCACCGTCGAGATAGCGACCGGCGCGATGGTGCCCGAGGGCGCCACCGCCGTACTCCGCGTGGAGGAGTCCGCCGCATCCACCACCGGCCTGATCAGCGGCACTCCCCGGAAGACGCCCGAGTGGCGGAACCCCGGCGAGGAGGCGTACGCCGATGAGGAGTTGTTGCCGGCCGGCACGCCGGTCGACCCGGCGGTGATCGGCCTGGCCGCCGCCTGCGGGCACGACACGCTGCGGGTCCGGCGGGCGCCACGCGCCGCGCTGCTGGTCTTCGGCGACGAACTGCTGACGGCGGGCCCGCCCGCGGCAGGTCGCATCCGTGACGCGCTGGGCCCTGCGGTGCCGGCCTGGCTGCGACGGTACGGCTGCCAGGTCCGCCCATCCGACGTGGTCGGCCCGGTGGCTGACACGCTGCCCGCGCACGTGGCGGCCCTACGCTCGGCGCTGGGCCACGCCGATCTGGTCTGCACCACCGGCGGCACGATGAACGGCCCGGTCGACCACCTGCACCCGACCCTGGAGGCGCTCGGCGCCGACTACGTGGTCAACACGGTGGCGGTCCGCCCGGGCTTCCCGATGCTGCTGGCCCGGCTGACCGGCCCCGACGGGCGAGCCCGGTTCGTGGCCGGGCTGCCGGGCAACCCGCAGTCGGCCATCGTGGCGCTGGTGTCGCTTGTCGCCCCGCTGCTCGCCGGTCTCCAGGGCCGGTCGATGCCGGTGCTGCCGCAGGTCACGCTGGCCGAGGCGGTGCCCGGTCGCGGTGACCACACCCACCTGGCGTTGGTCCGACTGGACCGGTCCGCCGGCGTCGCGTTCCCGGTTCGTCACGTCGGCTCGGCGATGCTGCGGGGCTTGGCCGGCGCGGACGGGTTCGCGGTCATCCGACCCGGCACCAGCGGTGAGCCGGGCGACCGGGTGCCGATCGTGCCACTGCCGTTGTTTCCCGGGGAGCGTGCATCGTGACCGCACCAGCGATCACCTTCGGCGAGGTCACCGACCAGCCGCTCGACCTCGCCACGCACGAGGCGGCGGTCGCCGACCGCCGGGCCGGCGCCGTGGTGTCGTTCCAGGGTGTGGTCCGCGACCACGACCACGGTCGCCAGGTCACCAGCCTGGAGTACGAGGGGCACCCGAGTGCCGCACAGGTGCTGCGCGAGGTGGCAGCCGAGATCGCCGCGGAGCCCGATGTCTACGCGGTGGCGGTCTCGCACCGGGTCGGCCCCCTGGTGATCGGTGACGTGGCGCTGGTCGCCGCGGTGAGCACCGCGCACCGGGCGGCGGCCTTCGCGGCCTGTGCCCGACTGGTCGACGAGGTCAAGGCGCGACTGCCGATCTGGAAGCGGCAGGTCTTCACCGACGGCACCGAGGAATGGGTCAACTGCCCCTGACCGCTCAGCGACGGCCGTTGACCACGGCCCGGGCGAGCCGGTCGCCGTAGAACGCCGGCTCTGCGCCTGGCCGCCAGGGCAGCGCGGCGACCAGCACGATCAGCGCGAGCGCGAGCGAGTTCTCCATCAGTGCCCCGAACAGGCCGTCCTGGTAGTGCGACATCTCGGGCAGTTGGTGTTCGTACGGCCAGATCGGGGAGATCAGGAAGAGCAGGTAGAGCCCGATCGCGGCGAAGCCGTGGCGGAGCCCGGTCAGCGTCGGGTACCAGATCGGCGGGCGGAGCCCGTTGACCCCGGGTAGACCGCCGAAGACCGCCCCCTGGCCGGTGCGCTGCGGCATCCCCCGGCTCGCCTCGCGGCGACGCACGGCTGCGTCGGCCAGCACGATGATCGCCGGGATCACCCAGACCAGGTGGTGCGTCCAGGAGATCGGGCTGATCACGTTCGCGGTGAGACCGACCAACGTGAAGGCGGTCAGCTCGTCACCGTCGGCGCGGGAACTGGCCGCTCGGGACAGGCCCAGCGCCAGGACCAGCACCGAGAAGGCGAGCCACAGCAGCCCCGGGGTCTCGATCGAGTCGTACAGCCGGGCGAGCAGGCCGGCGAGGGACTGGTTGGGAGTCATGTCCGCCGCGCCGACCCGTTCGGTCTGCCACAGCACGCTGCCGAAGTAGGTCCGCGACTCGTCACCGACGATCGCGAAGGTCCCCAACGTCACGCCGATCGTGGTGCCGATGGCGGTGGCCGCCACCCGCCACTGACGGGTGATCAGCAGGTAGGCGATGAACAGCGCCGGGGTGAGCTTGACCGCGGTGGCGAGGCCGATACCGGCCCCCGCCCAGGCCCCGCCGTAGATGAAGCGCAGCAGCGGGCCGTCGGTGGCGGCGTAGTGGGTGCCCCGGCGGGACCGCCAGCGAAGGCCGATCAGGTCAGCCATGATCAAGGCGAACAGCAGGATGTTGACCTGGCCGTAGCCGAGCGTCTCCCGACCCGGCTCGATGGCGACGGCGAGCGGCACCGCCAGGGCCACCGTGAACCACAGTGGCCATCCCAGTCGGTCCACGATGGGTCGGAGCAGCCCGGCCAGCACCAGCGCCAGGGCGGCGATGCTGGCGGCGGCGTTGACCAGGCCGGCCGCGCCGATCGGCAGCTGCGCCATCGGCAGCATGACCAGCCCGGCGAAGGGCGGATAGGTGAACCCGAGTGTGGTTTCGGGCGCGATGAACTCGTAGAGCTCGTGACCGCTCGCCCACCACACCACGGCACCGTGGTAGATCTTCATGTCGAAGAAGTTGTACGGCCGCCCGAAGGTGCCGATGGCAAGCCATGCGGCATAGGCGACGGCGGCCACGATGGCGCCCCGTACGACGTTCCTGCGATCGATCCCGCGCGTCACGCGGTCGATCCCGCGTGTCACACGTTGGATTGGGGCGAGGCGGTCCGCCCGTCTACCGACATCCGTCGGCATGGCGTGGCCACCCCCGTACCAAGGTCGTCCTACCCGTCCAGGTCCTGCACGGAGCCTAGAACGGCGCCTCACGTCAGTGCCTCCCGCGTTATGCGACCGTGTCCGATCCCACACATGTTTTTGACATTTCCACCGCGTTAACGCCTACCGGGTGGTTCAGGTAATTCGTGGCCTTAGCGAGGGGTGTGGGTGGGACGGAGACGGATCGACGCAGGTCAGCCGGGGAGTCGACGTGCGGTGGACGCGGAGCGGACGGCGATTCGGGCCTCGCGGCGGGCGGTCCGGACGGCGCGTTGCATGGAACGTCGAGAGTGGCCGATGCGATGGCCCGTCCGCCACCGCAGACCCGGCTTGCCGCCGGTGTCCGCCGCGGCGAGCAGCAGACCGCCGAGAAGCCCGAGGTTCTTCAGGACATGAATCTGATTGTTGTTCTTGGCGATCGGGTCGTCGTTGTTCCAGAAGGGATGCCCGGCGATGGTCACCGGGACCAGCGTGCCGGCCAGAACCAGCGCCGCGGGTCGGCTGAACCGGCCGGTGGCCAGCATCAGACCGGCGCTGACCTGCACGGCCGCGTTGAGCCGGATCAAGGTCTCGGTCTCGGTGGGGAAGCTCGGGTGCGCCTTCTTCAGCACTGGTGCGACCTTGTCGGTCACCGGTTTGGCGGCCACCGCGAGCCGGCCGGGGTCGCGCAAGTTGCGATACCCGCTGACCACGAAGATGCCGCTCAGCATGGCGCGGGCGAGGGAACGTACGGGCGTCATGGATCAGTCATACCCCGTCGCGACGTTTGCTACCCCGTCAACCGCAGGATCGGATTGGTGTTCGTACACGTACGCCACGCCGAATCGAGCGACCGTCACGGATGGACGGGCGCTGGCGGGTAACGTCGCGCGGGTGACCACGCTGCGGCTACGCCCCGAGGACCCGGCCGACGCCGGACCGGTCCGCCGCGTACTGGCCGCCGCCTTCGCCCGCCCGGACGTGGCGACACCGCCCGAGGTCAGCCTGGTCGACGAGCTACGCGACACCACCGCCTGGTTGCCGGAGTTGGCCATGGTCGCCGAGTACGGCGGTGAGGTGGTCGGTTACGCGCTGCTCACCCGGGTGCGGCTGCGGCCAGAGCGAGGCTCGGACGTGCCCGTCCTGGCCCTCGGCCCGGTGGCTGTCGCGCCGCACCGACAGCGTGTCGGGCACGGCACGGCGGTCGTGCAGGCTGCCCTGGACGCCTCAACCGAGTTGGGCGAGCGGCTCGTCGTCGTCCTCGGTGCCCCGGTCTTCTACCGCCGGTTCGGGTTCGGCCCGGCGAGTGAACTGGGCCTGACCGGCCCGTGGGCCGGCCTCGGTGAACCCTGGCAGGCGCTGGTGCTGCCGCCGTCCACCAGCGAGGAGGGGCCGCCGCCGCGCGGTGAGGTGCTCTTTCCGGCACCCTGGTCGAAGGTCTGACCTGGTCTCAGGCCGGCTGCGTCCGCAGGTACCGGCCGAAGTGCGGAACCGTGAAGGCGACAGTGCCCCGCTCACCGGAGTAGATCAGCCCCTTCTTGATCAGCGCGTCTCGGGCCGGGGACAGACTGGCCGGCTTGCGGCCGAGGGCACGGGCGATCTCCGCGGTGGGCACCGCGGCGTCCATGTCGTCGCGGACCACAGCGCCGGGCTCGCCCTCGACCGCGGACATCATGGCCATCGCCCGCATGTACTCGCGTTCGGCGGGAGTGGCCCGTTCAAACCGGGAACCGAAGAACCCGACCGCCAGCTCGGCCTCCGCCTCGGGCGCGGCGACCCGCACGTCGGCGGCGGTGATCGGCGAGCGTGGCGCGTGGTCCCAGGTGGCCTTGCCGTACGCCTGGACGAAGTAGGGATAGCCGCCGGACTTCTCGTAGAGCAGGTCGAGTGCCTTCTGCTCGTACTCGACCTCCTCGCGCTCGGCGGGTGCGCAGAGCGCCCGGTCGGCGGCGATCCGGTCGAGCCGGTCGATGCGTTGATAGCGGAACAACCGTTCGGAGTACGACTTGGCGGCGCTGAGCACGGCCGGCAGGTGCGGAAGGCCGGCGCCGACGACGATCAGCGGCGCGCCGAGCTGGGACAGCTCGTGGCAGGCGGCGCAGAGCGCCGACACGTCCTCCGGGCCGAGATCCTGCATCTCGTCGATGAAGATGGCGATACCGGTGCCGACGTCGCTGGCCACGGCGGCGGCGTCACTGAACAGTTCGACCAGGTCGATCTCGATGTCGCCGGAGTCGGCCCGGCCGCTGGCGGCCGGCACGTCGATACCGGGCTGCCACCGGTCGCGCAGCTTGGTGGCCGCACCGGCCCGGCCGGTCGGGTTGGACCGCTGGGCGAACGCCTTGAGGACGCCGAGGAACGCGTCGATCCGGTCCGGTGCGCGGTGGCGGGGGGCGAGCTCCCGGACCGCCATGTGCAGCGCGGCGGCGACAGGTCTGCGCAACGACTGGTCCGGTCGAGCCTCGATCTTGCCGCTGCCCCATAGCCGGTTGATCGCCTGGGACCGGAGGGTGTTGAGCAGGACCGTCTTGCCGACGCCACGTAGCCCGGTGAGCATCAGGCTGCGCTCGGGTCGGCCCCGGGCGATGCGCTCGAGCACGATGTCGAAGACGTCAAGCTCTCGCCCCCGCCCGGCAAGTTCGGGCGGACGCTGACCGGCGCCCGGCGCGTACGGGTTGCGGACCGGATCCACGCATCGCAGATTATCGGGCCATCTAGCTGCGAGGCTAGACATGGATAGATGGGGCTACCGGCGTGTTGAGCCCGTCGAGCACAAACTAGGGCTGTCTAGCGTGGACGCTAGACAGCCCTAGTTTTGGCAATCGGGACCATCGATCGGCCAGATCGGACTAACGCTTCTTCATACAGAGCACGTAGTCGAACAGATCGACCGAGTTGTCGTGCACGTAGTTCGCGGTCGCCTGTGGCGCGAGCGTCTCGCACCGGTCGCCGTCCGTGGTCGCCGGAATTCGCAGCAGCACCTGATAGGTGTTCGGGCCGCAGGGCACCTTGCGGAGTTCCGCGTCGGTCTCACTACCGTCGTTCACCACGCAGTCACCCCTGGCGAACTCCTCGCCCGGAGTCGGGGCGGCCGACGTCGGGGCGTCGCTGGGCAGCGCGGGTGGAACGTCAGGGGCACTCGTCGACGGGGTACGCGCCGCGTCACTGCCAGCGTCGGCCACCTTCCAGACCGCCCATCCGGCCAGGCCGAGGCACGGACAGAGCACGAGCAGCACCACCACCGTGATGATGAGAGCGACGTTGCGGCCGGTCTTCTTCGCCGGCGCGACGGGCGGCATCCCGTATCCGCCGGCGGGCTGCTGACCCCAGGGCGCGGGTGGTTGACCCGGTATCGGCCCGGCCGGCTGACCGGGCATCGGGCCCGCCGGTGGGTACGGCCCCGCCGGTGGGAACGGCCCGGGCGGTGGGTAACCCGCGCCCGAGGTGGGCGGCGGCGCCCACATCGGTGTGGTCGGCGACTCCGGGTTGGTGGGCGGCGGCGCCCACATCGGTGCCGTCGGTGGCTCCGCGCCGGTCGGCGGCGGACCCCACTGCTGCCGGGTCGGGTCGTCACCGGGCGGCGGGGTGCTCCACTGGGGCACTGTCGGGTCGACCGGTGGTGAGCTGTCAGGCCCACTGGGCGTGCGCTGGTACGGATCGTCCGGCTGATCGGAACCCGCAGGTCCGTAGGTCGTCATGTCATCCCCGGGGGTGGGTGGTCTCAGCGTTGCTTGAGGCAGAGGACGAAGTCGAGAGTGTCCAGCTCACTGTCGAAGAAATACCAGTTCGTGTAGCCCTCGACCTTGCCGCACTTGGCCTCGGCGTCCCGCTCGCCGCTGGTCGGGCCGTCGATCCGGCTCAGCACCTCGTACGACTTCGCGGTACAGCCGCTGATCAGCAGCTTCGGCTTGCCGCCGGCGGTGCCGTCGTTGCGGACGCACTGGCCGACCTTCGCGAACCGGGGATCGGCCGACGACTCCGGCGCGGCCGCGCTCGGCGCGGGCTCGACCGCGTCCGCGCTGGGCTCACCGGCAACGGCCGAGCTGCTCGGCGCGGCCGCCGGTGCCGGGTCGTTCTGCCCGCGGCGGAACCAGAACACCCCGGCGACGGCCACCACCAGCAGTACGACGGCCAGTACCGCGATCAGCGGCCCCCGACCGCGCCGGCTCGGTGCCGGATCCTCGCCGTACGGGTCGTCGGGTCGGTACGGCTGCCCGCCGTACGGCGGGGTCGGCGGGGTCGGCTGGTACGAGCCGCCGTAGGGCGTGCGGGGCTCGTGGCCGTAGGGCGTGTCCGTCCCGCCACCGTAGGGCGCGCCGGGCGCCGCACCGTAGGGCGGGTTGGGTGGGCCGCCGTACGGCCCGGGTCGTCCCTGCGGTGCGGGCGGGTACGACGGGACCGCCGGCGGGTAGGGCTCCGACGCGGGCGGGTAGGGCTGCTGCGCCGGTCGACCGGGCGTCTCGTCGGGTCTTTGCCCACGCCACGGCCCTGGGTGGCCGCTCCCCGGTTGTCCGTAGTTCGTCATGCCGCCCTCCTGCACGAGTGGTGAGAGGCCGGCCACCAAAGCGCGACGCGGGCTCCGGGGCCACCGTAGCGTGGTCCACTGATGAGCTCACCTCCACCGAGCACCACGGCCCTCGTCGGCCGTCGTGCCAGCAGCACGCCGACCCTGATCTGGACCGCGTTGATCGTGGTCTACGTACTCTGGGGGTCGACCTATCTGGCCATCCGGATCACCGTGGAGACGATGCCTCCGCTGCTGTCGGCCGCCCTCCGGTTCACCGTGGCCGGCCTGGTCCTGGCGGTGGTGCTGCGACTGCGTCGAGGCCCCGGCGCGCTGCGGGTGGACCGAAGGCAACTCGGCTCGGCCGCGTTGGTCGGGGTGCTCCTGCTCACCGCTGGCAACGGCCTGGTGGTGCTCGCCGAATCGGGGCCGCCGGGAGTGGCGGTGCCGTCCGGGATCGCCGCGCTGCTGGTGGCCACGGTGCCGCTGCTGGTGGTGCTGTTGCGCTCGGCCACCGGGGACCGGCCGCCGATCTGGACGTTCGCCGGGGTCACCCTCGGCTTCGTCGGCCTCATCCTGCTGGTGCTGCCGGGCGGTAGTTCGGCCGCGGTGCCGCTGCTCGGGGCGTTGACAGTGGTGGCGGCGGCCACCTCCTGGTCGGTCGGGTCGTTCCTGTCCGGACGGATCCGGATGCCCGCTGACCCGTTCGTGGCCACGGTGTACGAGATGCTGGCCGGCGCGCTGGTGCTGGTGGCCCTCGCCGCCGGTCGGGGCGAACTGGCCGACTTCCACCCGGCGGCGGTGAGCACCCGGTCCTGGTTGGCGCTGGGCTACCTCATGGTGGCCGGCTCGCTGGTGGCCTTCACCGCGTACGTCTGGCTGCTGCACAACGCACCGATCTCGCTGGTGTCGACGTACGCCTACGTGAACCCGGCGGTCGCGGTGGCGCTCGGCGCGCTGCTGGTGGCCGAGCCGATCACCCCGCAGGTGCTGCTCGGCGGTGCTGTCATCGTCGCCGGGGTCGCCCTGGTGGTGACCACCGAACGGCCGCGTCAGGCGGGCACGGGATCACGATCGGGGGACACGCCGGAGCGCGACCGCCAGTAACGTCCGGCCCATGTCGGCCGCCGCGCTGGTGTCGATCGCGCTGCTCGGCGCGCTGGTCAGCCTCGTCGTACCCCTGGTGTCGCGGCGCTTCGCCACCGCGGACGTCCGGCCATGGGCGTTTCCACTGCCGCAGCCGGTCCGACGGCCCTGGGTCGACCCGATGGTGGCGGCCAGCGTCTTTGTCGGCGTTGCCGTCGCCGTGGGTGACGACCCGGCGCTGCCGGTCTTCCTCGCGGTCGCGGCGGTCGGTCTGGTGCTGGCGCGGGTCGACCTGGCCTGCCTGCGGCTGCCCGACCCGCTGGTGCTCGTCGCCGGGTTTCTGGCCCTCGGCGGGCTGACCGCCGCGGCGCTGCTGTCCGGCACTCCCGGCCGGCTGCTCGGCGCGCTGGGAGGTGCGGCGGCCGCGGGCGCGGCGCACGTGCTGCTGGCACTGCTGCCCGGCTCACGGCTGGGTTTCGGGGACGTGAAACTCGCCGCGGTCCTCGGCCTGCCGCTCGGCTGGTTGGGGTGGGACGCCCTGCTGGCCGGGCTGCTCCTGCCGCACGTGCTGCACGGCGGTCTGGTGCTCGGTCTCCTTGCCGCGCGGCGGGTGCACCGGAACACCCTGCTGCCCCTCGGCCCGGCCCTACTGGTGGGCGCCTGGCTCGCCGTCCTCCTCGACTGAACGCCCCCGCCCCCTCACCCCGCCCCCGGCTTCGTCGATCTTGCAGTTTCTGCGCCGACATAAAGGTGCATCCCACGCGCAACGACGACCGAAAGTGCAAGATCGACAGGGCGTGGTGCGTGGAGGACCGGGGGTCAGATCAGGCGGAGTTGGCGGTCCTTGGGGCGACGGGGTTCGGCTTCGCCGAAGCGTTCGAAGAGGCCGGGGTCGATGGTGCCGAGGAACGGCGAAGGTGCGCAGTCGCGCTCGGTGCCGTGCCGGGTGCGGCGGGCGGCGTGACTGACGTACAGCCGGTCCTGGGCTCGGGTCAGGCCGACGAAGAAGAGCCGGCGCTCCTCGGCGACGGCTTCCTCGTCGGGCGTCGAGCCCGGCCAGCGCAACGGCAACAGCCCGTCCTCGACACCGACCAGGAAGACCACCGGGAACTCCAGGCCCTTCGCGGCGTGCAGGGTGAGCAGCGTGACCGCCTCGGCACGCGGGTCGAGCGCGTCCACCTCCGCGCCGGTGGCCAACTGCGACAGGAAGGCCTCCAGGTCGTCACCGCAGCGTCGGGCCAGCGGGGTCAGCAGGTCCACGGCCGAGCGGACGTCCTCGGGACGGACCATGCTGCCGGCGCCATCCAGGGTGGGCACGGCGAACCGCTCGGCGACCACCTGACCGGCCAGCCGCACACGGGCGGCCAGTGAGCCGGCCAGACCGTCGGCGTGCCGTAGCTCGCGGGCGATGGCGGCCACCCCGGGCCGGTCCCGCAGCCGGTCGTGGGAGCGCTTCTGCACTGGGATGTTCGCCCGGGTCAGGGCATCCACGATCGGGGCGGCCTGCGCGTCGGTGCGGTACAGCACGGCGATGTCGGAGAACGACAGCGAGGTGGACCTGCCGTCGATGCGGCCCGAGTCCAGCGAACGGTGCGACAACCCGCCGACCAGATCGTCGACGGTACGCACCACGAAGTCGGCCTCCTCCGCCACGGACGCCGCCGGGTAGCGCCCAACCAACGGCGCCTCCGGATCGAGCCGGGCCGGGTCCAGTCGCCGACCCCGGACCAGCGAGGACGGCGCGATGGCCTGCACGGCGGCAGCCAGGATCGGGGCCGACGAACGGTAGTTGCGGTTGAGCCGGACCAGTCGGGCGTCGGTGAAGTCCTCGGAGAAGCGCAGGAAGTAGCCGACGTCGGCGCCCCGGAACGAGTAGATGGCCTGGTCCGGGTCGCCGATCGCACAGAGGTTGCCGTCGGCGGGGCTGAGCAGGCGCAACAGCTCGTACTGCACCTCGTCGACGTCCTGGTACTCGTCGACGAAGATCCACCGCCAGCGGTCCCGGTACCGTTCGACCAACTTCCGGTCGGCCCGCAGCAGTTCCACCGGCAGGGTCACCAGTTCGTCCAGGTCGACCAGGTCCTGCTTGCGCAGCAGCGACACGTACGCGGCGCTGTCGTCGCCGGCCTCGGTGCGTGCTGCCGCCCGCTCGGCGTCGTCGGCGATCCGGAAGTCGGCCGGGAGACCCGCAGCGTCGGCGTTCTCCCGCAGGATGGTCAACCCCAACGCGTGGAACGTACCCACTGTGACGTCCTCGGCGACCGGGCCGAGCAGGCCGTCGAGCCGGTGCCGCAGCTCCTCGGCTGCCCGGCGGGTGAACGTGATCGCGAGGCAGTGCTCGGGAAAGACGTTCAGCTCCGCGCAGAGGTACGCGATCCGGTGGGTGAGCGTCCTGGTCTTGCCGGTGCCCGGACCGGCCACGATGAGCAGCGGACCGCCGGGAGCGGAGGCGGCCACCCGCTGCATGGCGTCGAGCCGGTCCAGCAGGCCGGTGCCGACCTCCTCCATGCCGGAGAGCATCGGCTCGAACGGCTCGTGCGGAGACGGCGGCGACGCGATCGGCGGCGCGGGCGCCGGGGCCGGCTTCCGCTTCGGCTCCGCCTTCGCCGCCGCCGGGCGCTTGGCCGGGACCCGGGGAGCCGACTCCGCGGGTCGTCGCTGCGCCGGCACCGGTACGTCGAACAGCGTCTCCTGCGCGCCCAACTCGGCCGGGTCGAAGAGCGTGATCACGCCGTACTCGCCGTCGTAACCGGGCACCCGGCGGACGTCGCCGCGCCGCAGCCGCCCGATGCCCTCCGCGAGCAGCTCACCACCGGCCTGCGCGATCTCGGTCAGCGGCGTCGTGGTCAGGATCTCCAGCTCGGGGCCGAGCGTGGCCAGCAGCTCGTTGAGCCGTCCCTCGACCTTCTTCGACCGGGCACCCACCTTGTTGATCTCGCCGAGGATCTCGGCCAGCGGCACTAGGTGGGTGACGTCCCGGGCGTGTGCCGGCCGGTGCCCGTCCGGGCGGTCCGCCAACTCCTCGATCCGGCTGAGGACGCCCACGGTGAGGGGTTTGCCGCACTCGGGGCAGCGCCCGTCGGCCGCACGGGTGCGCTCCGGAGACCAGTTGACCCCACACAGCCGGTGCCCGTCCGCGTGGTACTTGCCCTCCTCCGGGAAGAACTCGATCGTCCCGGACAGGCCGTCACCGGTACGCAGCGCCTCCCGAACGGCGAAGTAGTCCCGTTCGACGGTCAGCACGGTCGCCTCCCGGCCGAGCGCCGGCGGCGAGTGCGCGTCCGAGTTGGACACCAGTTGGTAGCCGTCCAGGCTGCCGACCCGCCAGTTCATGGCGGGGTCGGAGGAGAGCCCGGTCTCCACGGCGAAGATGTGCTCGGCCAGGTCCGCGTAGCAGTCCGCGATCGCGTCGAAGCCGGACTTCGAGCCCAGCGCGGAGAACCAGGGGGTCCAGATGTGTGCCGGCACCAGATAGCCGTCCGGGCTGGCCTCCAGGGTGATCTCCAGCAGGTCGCGGGAGTCCAGTCCGAGGATCGGCCGGCCGTCGGAGCCGAGGTTGCCGATCCGGCCCAGCGCGGTGTTGAACCGGGCCACCGCGTCCAGATCCGGCAGGTAGATCAGGTGGTGCACCTTGCGGGTCCGGTCGTCCCGCTTGTAGATGGTGGAGATCTCCACACTCAGCATGAAACGGACCGGGTCCGCCTCCGCGGTCTGCGCGAGCCGGGGTGGCAGCCGACGGGCGATGTCCCGTTCCGCCTCCGGGTCGAGCCGGTAGAGCCCCGGTTCGGCCGGGCGCAGCGTCTCCCGCAGGTGGTCGTACCAGGCGGGGTGGGTGAAGTCGCCGGTACCGAGCAGGCCGATGCCCTTACGCCGGGCCCACCAAGCGAGGTTCGGCAAGGTGAGGTCACGGCTGCACGCGCGCGAGTACTTCGAGTGGATGTGCAGGTCCGCGACGAATGGCGGTAGGCCACCGGGGGGTACGGCGCTGAACGGGGGCACGCCGCATCCTGTCACGCCCGCCGCGCCGGCCACCCGCCGCCACGCGCGGACGTGACCTCCGCTATGCCGAGCGCAGCTCGACCAGACTGATCTGCGGCTCCGCGCCGACCCGGACCGGCGGCCCCCAGAAACCGGCGCCGTTGGTCACGTAGACCTTGGTGCCGTCGACCTCGCCGAGCCCGCTGACCACCGGCTGCTCCAGCCCGACGGCCAGGTTGAACGGCACCATCTGCCCACCGTGGGTGTGCCCGGACAGCTGCAGGTCGACGCCGTACCGGGCGGCCTCCTTGGCAGCCAGCGGCTGGTGCGCGAGCAGGACCACGGGTCGGCTCGGGTCGCGGTCGCCGAGAGCGGCGGCGAAGTCCGGTCCGGCGGCGAGGCCGGTGCCCGCCCCGGTGAGGTCGTTTACGCCAGCCAGGTCGAGCACACCGCCCCGGGCCTGGATCTCCTGCCGCCGGTTCTGCAGCACCCGCAGACCGAGCCGGTCGACCTCCTGGACCCACTCCTCCACGCCGGAGTAGTACTCGTGGTTGCCGGTGACGAAGAAGCTGCCGTAGCGGGAGCGCAGGTCGCGCAGCGGCGCGGCGGCCGAGCCGAGCTCGGCCACGGAGCCGTCGACCAGGTCACCGACGACCGCGACGATGTCCGCGTCGAGCCGGTTGATCGCGGCGACGATCCGCTCGGTGTGCGCCCGGCCGCGCAGCGGGCCGAGGTGGATGTCGGAGACGGTGGCGATGCGCAGACCGTCCATGCTGCGGGGAAGTTTGGCCAGCGGGATCCGCACCCGGTCGAGATGCGGCGGGCCAAGCGCCGTGCGGATGCCGTACCCAGTGACGCCGGTGGCGGTGAGGCCGGCGAAGATGGCCGCCCCACGGGCCAGCAGCAACCGCCGGGACGGGTCGTGGTCCGGTGCCGCTACGGCGCCGGCTGCCGGTGGCTCGGTCGGCCCGGCGGCACCGACCAGCACCGGCTCGGGCGCGGCGGTGGTGGGCTCCGCGGCAACCACCCGGCGACGCAGCACCAGCCGGGTGACCAGCATCGGGACTTCCAGCACGACCAGTACGACCAGCAGGTAGAACATCAGCGCGAGCCACAGATAGCCCGGCCAGGCGAGCCAGTAGAGCCCGGCCTGCGTCCCGGCGAGGGTGACCGGCACGAGCAGGGCCAGCACCAGGGCGGCGATCCCGCCGATCCGTCGCCAACGGCCCGGCGTGGTGGTGTCCCGTACGAGTCGCTTCCACAGGTAGAGGTGGATGAGACCGGTGACCAGCGCCAGGACAGCCACGAACCCCAGAACCGCCATCATGTGTGCGCCTCCCTCAGCCGCCCGCGAACGGGGGCAGGACATCGATCGTGGCCCCGGCCGGCAGGGGTGCCTGACGATCATGACAGGTGACGCCGTTCACGAGGAAACTCGCCACCCGCAGCACCCCGGCGAGCCGGTCTCCGTGGCGCTGGGTCAGCTCGGCCGTGAGGTCGTCGAGTGACCGCCCGGCGGGGATGGCCTCCTCGGCGCGGCCGGCGGCGGCGCGGGCGCCGGCGAAGTAGCGGATGGTCAGCGCTGGCCCCTCCACGCTCAGCCTCCGATCGCGGACATCGGTCGGGTCGGCTGGAGGAAGGTGGGGTCGTCGATGCCGTGCCCGGCGCGCTTGCCCCACATCGCGGTACGCCAGCGCCGGGCCAACTCGTCGTCGTCCGCGCCGGTGCGCAGCGCGGCGCGCAGATCCGATTCTTCGGTGGCGAAGAGGCAGGCGCGGACCTGACCGTCGGCGGTCAGTCGGGTGCGGTCGCAGTCCCCGCAGAAGGGGCGGGTGACGCTGGCGATCACACCGACCCGGGCGGGGCCTCCGTCGACCAGCCAGGTCTCCGCCGGTGCCGCGCCGCGCTCGGCCGGGTCGGGGCTCAGATGGAAGACGGTACGCAGCGACGCCAGGATCTCCTCGGCGGTGACCATGGTGTCGCGAGCCCAACCGTGCTGGGCGTCCAACGGCATCTGCTCGATGATCCGCAGTTGGTAGTCGTGATCGAGGGCGAAGCGGAGCAGCGCCGGCGCCTCGTCCTCGTTGACACCCCGCATCAACACTGAATTGATCTTCACGGGGCTGAGCCCGGCGGCCGCCGCCCCGGCGAGCCCGGCCAGCACCGCGTCGAGGCGGGGGCGGCGGGTGAGCTTGGTGAACCGGTCCGGGTCCAGGGTGTCCAGTGAGACGTTCACCCGGTCCAGGCCGGCCGCCCGCAACGCCGGGGCCAGTCGGTCCAGGCCGATGCCGTTGGTGGTCAGCGAGACCCGGGGGCGGGGTTCGAGGGCGGCGACAGCTGTCACGATGTCGACCAGCCCGGGTCGGATCAGCGGCTCACCGCCGGTGAACCGCACCTCGGTCACGCCGAGCAGCTCGACAGCCACCCGGACCAGCCGGACGATCTCCTCGTCGGACAGCAGCTCGGGGCCGGCCAGCCAGGGGAGACCTTCCGCCGGCATGCAGTAGGTGCAGCGCAGGTTGCACTTGTCGGTGAGGGACACGCGCAGGTCCCGGGCGACACGGCCGTACCGGTCGACGAGGACGCCGTCGGTCCCCGGGGCGACGCTCACCTGTCGACCGTAGCGCGCTCGGCCCGGCTCAGGACGCCGCGGGCGGTCTGGACGACCACATCTCGGAAGTTGACGCCGAAGAGTGCGGTGTGCACGAGCAGCAGATGCAGCTGATGCACTGGCACCCGGTCACGCCAGCCGTCCGGTAGTGGCCAACTCTCCTGATAGGCGGCCAGCACCCGATCGAGGTGGGGGATGCCGCCGAAGAGGGCGAGCTGGGCGAGATCCGTCTCCCGGTGCCCACCGTGCGCCGCCGGGTCGACGAGCCAGGCCCGGTTGTCGGCCCCCCACAGCACGTTGCCCGGCCACAGGTCGCCGTGGATGCGCGCGGGCGGCTCGTCGCCGCCGAGCCCGTCGAGGCGACCGATCACCTGCTCGACCAGAGCGGCATCGGCGCTGGTCAGCGCGCCACCGTCGACCGAGCGTCGCAGGTAGGGGGTGAGGCGCCGCTCGGCGAACCAGGTCGACCAGCGCCCGCCGGTGGGGGTGTTGTCCTGTGGGAGTGAGCCGATGAACCCTGGCCAGGTGGCACCGAAGGCGGTTGCGCCCGCCCGGTGCAGCCCGGCCAACTCCCGGCCGAAGCGCTCCGCGGCCTCCGGCGTCGGTTCGCCGGGCTCCACCCAGTCGAGCGCCAGCAGCTCCGGCAACACCACGATCACCTCGGGTACGCCGACCGCGCCCGCCTCCCGCAGCCAGCTCAGGCCGGCGGCCTCGGCGGCGAAGAAACCCTCCGGCGCCGGCTGGTCGGCGCCTTCGGGCCAGGACTTGGCGAAGACGGAGTGGCCGTCGTCGAGGGTGAGCCGGGCGGCCGCGCAGATGTTTCCACCGGCGACCGGCGTCTCCCGGAGCCGCTGATGGGTCCGGAAGGTCGGGAGGTGTGTCGGATGCGCGCGCAGGTACGCCAGGTCCATCAGCGCACGGTAACCGCTCCTTACGACAGCCAGGTGTCGCCCGACGACATCGGCGCTCTTTCCGCACCCGTAGGTGTGGCGTGAGCAGGGGAAACACGTTCAGTAACTGTGGATAAGTCGCGTGTCGTCCACAGGGGTGGCAGGGCCCGGTACGCCCGCCGCAGGCTTCCGACATGACCTCGACCGAACGCCCTCAGCTCGCCGTCCGCTCACCAGCCGACCTGATCGCCGCTGTGCCGTACCTGCTCGGCTTCCATCCCACCGACAGCGTGGTCGCCGTGGCGCTGGTCGGTCGACAGATCGTCTTCGCCGCCCGCGCGGACCTGCCCGATCCGACCGAGCTGGGCGGATTGGCCGGGCACCTGGCCGGTGTGATCCGCCGGCAGGGCGCGGAGGCCGCCACCGTGGTGGGTTACGGGCAACCGGAGCGGGTCACCCCGGCCGTGGACGCGGTGCGCGACGCGCTCAACGACTTCGGGCTGCACGTGCTCGACGCGCTGCGGGTGACCGACGGCCGCTGGTGGTCCTATCTCTGCACCGAGCCCGACTGCTGCCCGCCCGAGGGTCGCCGCTACGACCCGACCGTCAACCGGCTGACCGCTTCGGCGGTCTTCGCCGGTCAGGTCGCACTCCCCGACCGGGGCGCCCTGGTGGCGCAGGTGGCACCGGTGGACGGCCCGGCCCGGGAGGCGGCCCGCGCGGCCACCGCCCGCGCCGAGCTGAGACTGGCCGAGCTGGTCGAGCAGGCACCCGAGAGCGATCTGCTCGGTGCGCGGGCGCTGCGCGCCGCCGGGGTGGCGGCGGTCCGCGAGGCCCAGCGCCGGCAGCGGCGTGGTGAGCGGCTCGACGACGACGAGGTGGCCTGGTTGAGCCTGCTGATGACCCACCTGCCGGTCCGCGATCACGCGTGGGAACGCACCGACGGCCGGGACCGGGACATCGCCCTCTGGACCGACGTGCTGCGCCGCGCCGAGCCGGAGGCGGCCGCGGCGCCGGGCGCGCTGCTGGCGTTCGCCGCCTGGCGCGCCGGACAGGGCGCGTTGGCGGCGGTCGCGCTCGAACGCACGCTGAGCCTGCACCCCGACTACTCACTCGCCCTGCTGCTGGACGACCTGCTCCGACGGGGCGTGCCCCCGGCCGAGCTGGACGGCTGGCCGTCGGTCGGGATGCCCGGCGTCATCCGGCCCCGCCGACGGAGCCGACGTGGCCGCCGCTGACCAGCCCCACCGTCCGCGTGGTAATACCGCCGGTGCTACCGAGGTTGATAGGCTGGCGGACGTGACCGTGAAGCGCTCCGTGAGCCTCCCCGACGACGTCGCGGACTGGCTCGACCAGCAGCCCAACGTCTCGGCCGCCATCACCGCGGCGGTACGGGTGCAGATGGCCCGCGTGCACCTCGACGAGGTGCTGCGGCGAGCAGGCATCGAGGTGACCGAGGCGGGTCGGGCGCGATGGCGGGAGCGCCTGGCGACGCCCATTCCTGCGGACGCTCTGGCCGAGGGACGCCGGATGTTGGGAGGCGCCGGATGAGCGATCAGATCGCTGTCGTGTTCGACGCGTCGGCGTTGACGGCTTACATCGAGGGCAACGTCTCGGTGGGGGAGTTGATGCTGGAGGTCGCCGACGAGGGTCGGCAGGTGGCCATCCCCGCGACCTGCCTGGCTGTCGCCTTCGCGAGCGTGGCCGACGAGATCGACGCCGCGCTACTGGCCCTGATGATGACTGCCCCGATGATCCGACTGCTGCCGCTCGACGCCGAGGACGTGCGCGACACCGGCAAGCTGGCCCGCGCCGCGGCCGGAGACATCTCGTTCGGCCAGGCCGCCCGTGCGGCACTCACCCACGAGGCGCACTACGCGACAGTGCAACCCACTGTGGCGGCGAAGGTGCTCCCCACCAACTGGAGCATCCTCAACCTGGCGTGACGGGTCCTCCGGCGACGCCTCCGTCGAAGGATGTACGCGTTGCTCCTGTCCACGGCCGACGCGGACAGGTCACCGCCGCCGGAGAATGATCTCGTGGCCGTTCTCCGCGTTGGTACGACATGACCCCCGAGTTGCTGCTGTCGCTGGCCGGGCTGGCGTTGATCGACAGCACCAGCATCGGCACCCTCTTCATCCCCGTCTGGTTGCTGCTCGCCCCCGGGCCGGTCAACGTCCGGCGAATCCTGGGCTACCTCGCCACCATCGCGATGTTCTACCTCGCGGTTGGGCTGCTACTGGTCTGGGGAGGCAGCAGGCTGGGCGACGCGCTGGGCGGCGCCCTGGACAACCGGGGCGTCCTCTGGGCACAACTCGTCCTCGGCGTGGGAATGCTGGCGCTCAGCTTCCGCTACGACGGCAAGCGGCGCCCCCGTACCGGTGGTGTTTTGCGCTGGCGGGACCGGGCCACCGCCGGAGATTCCTCGGCCCGCTGGTTGGTCGGGCTCGCGCTGCTCGCGGCGCTTGCCGAGGTGGCGACCATGCTTCCGTACCTCGGTGCGGTGGGTCTGTTGGCCACCTCGGGAGTGGGAGCGGCGAGCGTGGTGGCGCTGCTTGCCGGGTACTGCCTGGTCATGGTGCTGCCGGCGGTGTTGTTGCTGGGTGCCAGGGTGGCCCGCCCGCGACTGGTCGAGCCGGTGCTGGCCCGCCTGAACAACTGGATCGTCACGAAGGCGGGCAGCGCGTTGGGCTGGATCCTCGGCATCGCCGGTTTCCTGATCGCCCGTGATGCCGCCGCACGGCTGGCCCTGTTCGACCTGATCGATCGGATCGGTCGCTGACGGGCCGCTCGGGTCAGGCTGGCTGCTCCACCGTGATCCGGTGCGGCCCGGTGTAGACGTTCATGGTCCGCCCGCGCAGGAAGCCGACAAGTGTCATCCCCGCCTCGTCGGCCAGTTCCACGGCGAGGGTGCTCGGGGCGGACACTGCGGCCAGCAGCGGCAACCCCGCCATCCACGCCTTCTGGGTCAGTTCGAAGCTGGCCCTTCCGGAGACCAGCAGCAGGTGCCCGGCGAGCGGCAGTCGACGTTCCCGCACGGCCCAGCCGATCACCTTGTCCACGGCGTTGTGCCGGCCCACGTCCTCCCGGAGCACCACCAGCTCACCGTCGGGGGTGAACAACCCCGCGGCGTGCAGCCCACCGGTCCGATCGAAGCCGCGCTGGGCGGCGCGCAACCGGTCGGGCAACTCGGCGAGCAGCGTGGCCGGCACGCTGAGCGGGTCCGCCGCGACCGGGAAGAGCGATCGGGTGCGTACCGCGTCGATGCTGGCCTTGCCGCAGACCCCGCAGGAGCTGGTCGTGTAGAAGTTCCGGGACGGGTCGGTGGTCGGTTCCGGTACGCCGGGGGCGAGCACCACGTCCACCACGTTGTACGTGTTCGGCGTCTCCGCGCCGGCGCAGAGTTGCGCGGTCAACACGTCGTCGGTCGACCGGATCAGCCCCTCCGTCAGCAGGAACCCGATGGCCAGGTCCAGATCGTCACCGGGGGTACGCATGGTGACGGCGAGCGGCCGGCGTCGGCCTGGGCCGGCCGCGCCGACCCGGATCTCCAGCGGCTCCTCGACGGCGAGCGTGTCCGGTCGGCGGACGGATCCGCGTCCGGCGGTCGCCGCGTCCAGGTCGATCCGGAGTACGCCCCGTCGATCAGTTGCCCGTCCCATCCCGCCATCCTCCACCCCACTCCAACCCCAACCACCCCCAACCCCGCGCGTTGATCATGAAGTTGTCCGCGCGTGTCGTCGGTGAGTCGAGCGATAACTCCATGATCACCGAGGTGAGGTGAGGGGTCGGCACGATCGAGCGCCGGCACGGCTACGGTGGCCGGATGGGGACGTACGCCGCCGTGGTGCTCGCGGGTGGGGCCGCCCGACGGATGGGCGGGCTCGACAAGCCCGCGCTTCCGGTCGGTGGCCGATCGATGCGTGACCGGGTGCTGGCCGCCGTCAGCGACGCGACGCCGCGGGTGCTGGTCGGTGCGGCCGACGCCGTGCCGTCGGGTGTGCGGGTCGTCCGGGAGGACCCGCCCGGCGGAGGGCCGGTCGCGGCGGCGGCGGCTGGCCTGGCGCTGCTGGATGCCGACGTCAGCGTGGTCGCGCTGCTCGCCGCCGACCTGCCGCTGCTCACCCGGGCCGCGATCGGTGAACTGCTGAAGCACCTCGAGCCGGAGACCTCCGGCACCGAACCGGCGGGCGGCCGCTCTGCTCCCGCGCCGCCGGACCGCAGCGGCTCTGCTCCGGTGCCGCCGGCCGGCAGTGGCCTTGCTCCGGCGCCGCCGGCCCACAGCGGCCTCGACGGCGAGCGGGGACCGGACGGGGCGTGCTTCGTGGACGGGGACGGGCGGCGGCAGTCACTCTGCGGTGTCTGGCGGGTCGCCGCGCTGCGGGCAGCGGTGCAGCGGTTGACGGTCGAGCGGGGCGGCAGTCTGTCCGGAGCCCCGGTCCGGGCGTTGCTGGCCGGTCTCGTCGTGCGGGAGGTGGCCTGGTCCGGCGAGGGCCCGCCGCCGTGGTTCGACTGCGACACTGACGAGGACGTACGCCGGGCGGAGGAGTGGGCGCGATGACGGTGATGGACGACTGGGTCACGGCGGTGTGCGCCGAGTTGGATCTGGACCCGGCCGCGGTGCCGGTGCCGGCGGTGCTGGATCTGGCCCGGGACGTTGCCCACCAGGTGCTGCGTCCGGGTGCGCCGGTCACCGCGTACCTCTTCGGGTTGGCGGTTGGCCGGGGCGCGGAGCCGGCGGACGCCGCGGCCCGGCTCAGCGCGCTGGTCACCGCCTGGCCGGTCGAGCTGGGTGCCGAACCCACGGACCCGGCAGCCCTCTGACCGCCGCTGTCCGATCCCGGTCCGGGCTGATTCGACCCACGGGCGGCGTGGGTAGGGTGATCGTGACGGACGGAGGCGATCATGACGGCTGACCACCCCTCGGCGCCGCACGGTGAGCTACCCGGCGCTTCGACTGAGCCGCCGGAATCGATCCTGCTCGACGAGCCCAGCACCACCGACCTGCGGGCGAAGGTGACCGAGGCGTGGCGGGAGTTCGCCCGCGCGCTCGCCGTACGGCTGCGGGAACTTCCCGTCGGCGCGCACCTCGACGTGACCCTCGACCCCACCGCCTCCGGCACCGGGGACGCCGTCTATTCGATAAGCGTCGACGTGGACGCGGACCGGGTGCTGTCCGCCCGCGCGGTCGGCAACGCCGCTCTGCCGGCGGGCTACCGACTGGACCGGGGCGCGGTGGCGGACATGGTCGCGCTCGGTTGGTCCCCGCCCGGGGTGGTCGCCGGCTCCGGGGGTTCCTTCGGGCTGAACGCCACGACGGCCGAGTCGACCCAGGTCGCCACGCTGCTCTCCCGCACGCTGCGGGACGTCTACGGGGCTCCGCACCCGGCCTTCCTCGTCTACCTGGTGCACGACGCCGAGGGCGAGCCGTTGGCCGTGGAGCCGCTGGGCACCGCCCGCAGTGAGTTCGGTCCGGACGCCGACGTCGAGGCGGACCTGGAGGAGGCGTTGGCCGAGGCGGCCGCCGCGCAGGTCGAGCGGGACGACGTGCTCGACCTGGCCGAGCGGGTCCGCACCGTGGTCTCGACGATGTTGAAGTCGGACACCGACCGGTTGCAGATCGACTCGGACGGCGACATCACCATCCGCGCCGGCTCGGCGATGGTCTTCGTACGGGTACGGGACAATCCGCCCCTGGTGGACGTCTTCTCCCCGGTGCTCACCGAGGTGGAGCCGACTGAGCGGCTCTACGTCAAGCTCTCGGAGCTGACGAACCGAATGCCGATCGGCCGCCTCTACTGCGCCGACGACACGGTGTGGGCTTCCATCCCGGTGTTCGGCCGCAACTTCCAGGCGACCCATCTGATGCTGGCGGTGCAGGTGATGACCGGTCTCGCCGACGAGTTGGACGACCGTCTGCACGGCGAGTTCGGTGGCAAGCGGTTCTTCGGTGAGGGTGACAAGCCGGTCCGGCGCGACGAGTCGGAGCACCGCACCGGCATGTACCTCTGAGCCTGATCAGGCCACGTCCAGCAGGCTCTTGCCGACCGTCGCGCGCACCTCGATGGCGGCGTGCGCGTCGGCGGCGCGTTCCAGTGGGAAGCGCTGGCCGATGAGCGGTCGCAGCTGACCGGCCGCCGCGTCCGCCAGGGCCTGTTCGGTGTACGCCCGCAGCCGGGCCGGTGGCACATCCGGGCGGACCACTGTGACCTGCCGTGCCGTGGCGGCCTCCGCCGACACCGGGGACCACTCCCCGCTCGCCAGCCCGAAGCTGACCATCCGGCCGCCTGGAGGGAGCAGGTCGAAGGAGGCCCGGGCCACCGAACCACCGACCCCGTCGAGCACCACGTCGACAGCGCCCACCGCAGCGCGGACCTGCTCGGCCCACTCGGGCAGCAGGTAGTCGACGGCCAGCTCGGCGCCCAGGCCGGGTAGCAGGTTCACCTTGCGTCGCCCACCGGCCGCGCCGATCACCCGGGCGCCGGCCCGGGCCGCGAGCTGCACCAACAGGCTGCCGACGCCGCCGGCCGCGGCCTCCACCAGCACCCGGTCACCTGGGCGGACGCCGACCGCCTCGATCAGCATGGTGGCGGTCCGCCCGTCGGCCAGCAGCGCCACCGCCTCGTCCAGAGCCAACCCGGCCGGCACCGTGATCGTCGCCGACGCGTCAACGGCCGCGCGTTCGGCGTAACCGCCGGAACCTCCGGTGGCGCTGACCACCCGCTGCCCGGTAAGCGCCGGGTCGACGTCCGACCCGACCGCCGTGATCACCCCGCCGACGCCGTTGCCGGGGATCAGCGGTGGGGTGAGGCGGAACGGGCCGGGGTGACCGGCGCGCAGTTGCGTCTCGATGAAGGTGATGTTCGCGTGCGCGACGTCGATCAGCACCTGGCCGGGGCCAGGCACCGGGTCGGGCGCGGGGCCGGGCATCAGCACCTCGGGCCCGCCGAACTCACGTAACCAGATCGCCCGCATGGCAGTCCCCTCGGCCCCGATGGGCTGTCTCGCCCACTCGGGGTCAGTCCATCTCCTCAACCTGGGTTGAGGTCAAGAGGTGCCGGCGGACGGGCCGACGCCGGGCGATTCGACCAGCCGGGAGAGCACGATGGTGCTGCGGGTGGAGGTCACGAAGGACTCGGCACGCAGCCGCTCCAGGGCCGCCTCCAGGTGGGCGATGTCGGCGGCGCGCAGGTGCACGAGTGCGTCCGCCTCCCCGGAGACGGTGTACGCGCCGACCACCTCGGGGTGTCGGCGGGCGGCGACGCCGATCTGCGCCGGGGTGGTCCGGCCGGCGCAGAACAACTCGACGAAGGCCTCCGTGGTCCAGCCGACGGCGGCCGGGTCAACGACGGCCGTGAATCCCCTGATGACGCCGGTGGCGCGCAGCCGGTCGACGCGACGCTTGACCGCTGGGGCGGAGAGTGACACCCGGGCACCGATGTCGGCGTAGGAGGCACGGGCGTCCGCGACGAGTAACGCAATGATCCGCTGGTCTACCGCGTCTATCTGCAACGTTCCGCCTCTGGGAAGCAACGCTTGTGGCTGTTTTCAAAGTTCTACGGTACCTACTCTTGGTGACCGTGAACCAGCAGCGTTTCCCGCGAAAGCGGACATATCTCATGTGCTCGCCGGAGTACTTCGCGGTCGAGTACGCGATCAACCCGTGGATGGACGTGACCACCCCGGTCGACCGGGACCTGGCCGTCAAGCAGTGGGACCGGCTGCGCGAGACGCTTGTCGGCCTCGGCCACGAGGTGCACCTGCTCACCGCCGAGCAGGGCCTGCCCGACATGGTCTACGCCGCCAACGGCGGCTTCGTCGTGGACGGCACCGTCTACGGCGCCCGGTTCAAGCACGAACAGCGGGCCGCCGAGGCCGCCGCCCACCACGCCTTCTACGAGGCGCAGGGTTGGCGGTTCATCGCACCCAGCGAGACCAACGAGGGTGAGGGCGACTTCGCGTACGTGCCGGAGGCGCACGGCGGGCTCATCCTGGCCGGGCACGGCTTCCGTACCGAGATCCCCGCGCACGCGGAGTCGCAGGAGGCGCTGGGTCGTCCGGTGGTGTCGCTGCGCCTGATCGATCCCCGCTTCTACCACCTGGACGTGGCGCTCGCGGCCATCGACGACACGAACGTCGTCTACTTCCCGGGCGCGTTCTCGGCAGCCAGTCAGCGGGTGCTCACCCAGCTCTTCCCGGACGCGGTGATCGCCGACGACGAGGACGCGATGGCCTTCGGGCTCAACCTGGTCAGCGACGGCGCGAACGTGGTGCTCAACAGCGAGGCCACCCGCCTGGCCGGCAAGCTCAAGGCGGCCGGATACACCCCGGTCCCCGTCGAGCTGGCCGAGCTGAAGAAGGGCGGCGGCAGCGTGAAGTGCTGCATCGCCGAACTGCGGCACTGACCCGCGAACGTCTCGGGGCCGGCCTCCCACTGGGAGACCGGTCCCGAATCGTGCTCCGGGTGGGCGTCAGCCCAGCGTGGCCAGCTCGTTGATCAGCACGTTCGACATGACCTGACCGTCTCGCTGCACCTCGCGCAGGTACCACTTCTGCTGCGGGGTACGCGGCTGGTTGAACTGCCAGATGCCGCGCGGGCTGTCGATCTGGCCGATCTTGCCCAGGGCCAGGTTGACCTGCTGCGGCGTGGGCTTTCCACCGGTCAGCTGGATGGCCTGGTCGAGCACCTGCGCCGCGTCGTACGACGCCATCGCGTATGTGGTGGGGGTGACCTGGTACTTCTTGCGGTACGCCGAGGCGAAGACCCGGTTCGACGTGTTGTTCAGGTCGGCCGAGTAGTTCAACGCGGTCTGGATGCCCAGCGCGTTGTCCTTCAGGTTCTCCAGCACGGCGCCCTCGGTGAGGAAGCCGGGTGCGTAGATCGGCCCGGCGAACTTCTCACGCAGCTGCTTGATGAACTCCACCGCCGCTGCTCCGGCGAAGAAGCAGAAGACCGCTGTGGGCTTCTTGGCCAGCGCCTTCGTGATGTCCGAGGCGTACGTCGTCTTGCCGGGGTTGGAGGTGGCGTTGGTGTAGGTCACCGGGTCGCCGATCCGCGGGTCGGTCGCGCCGAACTCCTGCCGGAAGCCGCGGACCACGTCCGGGCTGCCGACGTTCTCCGGCATGATGATCGCGATGCGGCCGTTCGCCGGCAGCTGGTCGCGCAGGTACCTGCCCAGCGCCCGACCGGCCTCGTCGAGCACGTACGAGGTCCGCCAGATGTAGAAGACGCTCTGCAGACTGCTCGGTGAGGCGTTGGAGCCGATCAGCGGGACCCGGGCCTGCTCCACGGTGTCCCGGATGCCGACCATCACCGCCGAGTTGACCACGCCGGTGAGTGCCAGCACGCCCTGCTTGAGCAGGCCCTCGACGGCAGCCTTGCCCGTCTTCGCGGTGTCGCCCTCGTCGGCGGTCAGCAGCTCCACGGGGTGGCCGCCGAGCCGCTGGTCGTGCAGGTCGAGGAAGAGCTGGAAGCCGTTGGTGATGTCGTCGCCGATGCTCTTGAAACCACCGGCCTGCGGCGTGATCAAACCGATCTTGATCGGGCCCCGGTCGGCGGTCGACTCGGCGTCACCGTCTGAGCCACACGCGGCGACGAACCCGGTGGTACCGAGCGCGGCCAACAGTTGGAGCGCCCGCCTGCGATTCATCTGCGACACCGAGTTCCTTCCAAGGAAGCGTTGCAGGGCCGAACACCGCCCCACCGGCGTTCTACCTGGTCCGCGACGCTGCGTCAATGGCTAGTGATCATCGTGCAGGGACCGCAACACGGCGAGGACGTGAGGCCAGGCGACGGCCTCCGGGTCGATCAGCCCGAAATGCTCGCATCCGGGCAGTTCAACAAGGGAAATATCGGAACCTGTGGCACGCGCCTCCGCGACGAAATCCCGGCTCATCTCCACCGGGACCTGATGATCGTCAGAGCCATGAACAACTACAGTCCGTGTTCGTATCGGTACCAACATCCGTGGATCCGCCGTCGCGTACCGGTCCGGGACCTCCGCCGGTCCGCCGCCGAGCAGCGCGGCGACCGCGCCCGAGTCCAGATCCCGCCGGTACGCCTCGCCCAGATCGGCCACCGGGGCCAGGGCGAGCACTCCGCTCACCGTCGCCGGGGCGGTGGACGCCACGTACAGCGCCAGGTGGCCGCCGGCGGAGTGCCCGACCAGGATCGGCGCCGCCGGGCTCACCCGGCCGGGCAGCGCCTCGGCGGCCAGACCCGGCAGCTCGGCCACCCCGGTCAGTACGTCGGTCAGGGTGGCCGGCCAGCCGCCTCCGGGCTGCCCGGTGCGGCGGTATTCCAGCTGCGCCACCGGGTAGCCGTCAGCGGCGAGGGCCGCGGCCAGCGGGCCGGTGTGCCGCCGGTCGTACTCGGCCCGCCAGAAGCCGCCGTGCAGGACGACGACCAGCGGCCGGGCCGGCCCGGTTCCGGCCGGGAGGCGCAGATCGGCCACCTGATCGGGGTGGTCCCCGTACGCCACGGTCCGGTCGGGCTCCGGTGCGGGCCGGGTCAACACGGCGCGCGGGTCGACAGGCATGGCGCGACGGTAGCGCGCCCCGCCCGGGTGGTTCGGCCCCGGTAGTCGGTCCCGGCCGGCATGGTTCGCGCCCGCTGGGTAAAGATGGACCCCATGACCGAAGCGCGCTCCGCTGGACAGAACGACGAGCCCGGCCCCGACGACTCCGGCCACTCCGGCACCGTGGTGGTGGTTGGCCCGGACGGCCGACCGATCGGCACGATGCAGACCGACGAGGGCCAGGGCGAGGACCCGACCCGCCTGGTCGAACAGCCGGCCAAGGTGATGCGGATCGGCAGCATGATCAAGCAGTTGCTGGAGGAGGTGAAGGCCGCACCTCTCGACGACGCCAGCCGCAACCGGATGCGGGAGATCCACGAGCGGTCGATCGTCGAGCTCAAGGAGGGCCTCGCCCCCGAGCTGCGCGACGAGTTGGAGCGCATCTCGCTGCCCTTCGCCGAGGACAAGGCCCCCAGCGAGGGCGAGCTGCGGATCGCGCACGCCCAGCTCGTCGGCTGGCTGGAGGGCCTGTTCCACGGCATCCAGGCGGCCCTGGTGGCCCAGCAGATGGCCGCCCGGGTGCAGCTGGAGCAGATGCGCGGCGGCCGGCAGGCACTGCCCAGCGGCCCCGGCGGGGTCGTCCCCGGGATGCCGGGCATCGGCCAGCCGGGCGGCGGCGAGGGCCACAACACCGGTCAGTACCTCTGACCTCAGTCCACCCCGAAGATCTTTTCCAGGTACGCCGCCACGCCGTCCTCGGTGTTCGCCGTCGTCACGTCGTCGGCGACCGCCAGGACGGCGCGGTGCGCGTTGGCCACCGCCACACCACGCCCGGCCCAGGTCAGCATCGGCACGTCGTTGGGCATGTCGCCGAAGGCCAGCACGTCCGCCGCGGCCACCCCGAGCTGGTCGCAGTACCAGGCCAGCCCCGCCGCCTTGGTCACCCCCGCCGCCGAGATCTCCACCAGCCCGGAGGACGACGAGTGCGTGGCCTCGGCCAGCCCCGCCACCGCCGTGGCGATCAGCTCGGCGAAGGCATCCGGGTCCTGCTCGCCGGCTCGGGCGAGGAGCTTCACCGCCGGGACCGAGAGCAACTCCTCCGGCGTCTCGATCGGCCGGATGCCGTTGGCGTCGGCGTCCCAGCGCAGCGGGTAGTGCGCCTCGTGCCGCATCTCCCGGCTGTCCAGGATCTCCACGGCGAAGCTGATGCCGGGCACCTCGGCCCGTAGCCTCCGGGCGACCTCGGCCAGGTGGTGCGGGGCGAGCGGGTCAGCCCGCACCACCTCGTCGGAGAACGGGTCGTAGACCACGGCGCCGTTGGCGCAGACCGCCGGCAGCGGTCGGGCGAGCTGGTCGTACACCATCTTGAGCCAGCGGACCGGACGGCCGGTGACCAGGACGACCGGCGTGCCTCGCGCGGAGATCCGCGCGAGCAGGTCAGCGGTGCGTGGGCTGACGGTGTGGTCGTCGCGGATCAGCGTGCCGTCGATGTCGGTGGCAATGAGGCGGGGTGTGTCTCCCATTACCGGGACAGTAGCCGGTCCAGATACACCGCCACCCCGTCGTCGTCGTTGCGCAAGGTCACCTCGTCGGCGGCGGCACGCAGCGCGGGGTGTGCGTTGGCCACGGCCACCCGCGACCAACCGGCCCACTCGAACATTGGCAGGTCGTTGGGCATGTCACCGAAGACCAGCACATCGGCCGGGTCGACCCCGAGGGTCTGCGCCACCACGGTCAGCCCGGTCGCCTTGTCCACGCCGGGCGGGCAGATCTCGATGAAGCCGAGACCGGCCTGGGTGAGCGTCGCGACCTGCGGCGAGACGATCCGGCGGGCCACCGCCAACAGTTCGTCCACGTGGTGGTCAGCGGTCCGGGCGAAAGCCTTGATCACGTCGCAGGCGAGGCACTCGTCGCGAGTGCGTGCCTCGAAGCGGTCCTGGTAGGGCCAGCTCTCGTGATAGTCGCCCCACAGCGGGGCGTCGTGCTCGTCGGACGCCTCGACCATCACGGTCAGTGGGCCGACCTCCGCCTCCAGGTCGGCGAGGAGCCGGGCCAGCACCTCGGCGGGCAGCCGCTCGTCGCGGAGCACCACCGGGCCGCTCGGGTCGCTCTGGTCGACCACCCGTCCGCCGCCGGCCATCACCAGGAAGTCGGCGGCGCGGATGTCGTTGCGGGTCAACTCGGTCAGCCGAGGGCCGCGTCCGGTTGCGCCGACCACCGGAATTCCGGCGGCGCGCACCCGGTCGAGCACCCCATGGGTGTACGCGGAGACGGTGTCATCGCTGCGGACCAGCGTCCCGTCGAGGTCGGTCGCGATCAACTTGGGCAGTCCCGGGCGGGTCATCGTTCCTCCTTCGCCCGCCGCCGTCGCACCTGCCGTGGCCAAGGAAACCGGGGCCCGGCGTGACGGCGGGCAGCAACCGTACCTCGCGGAACCGGTCGCATCCATGGCTTCCAGGCGAATCGGACGCCAACCCCGGGCACCCGCCAGATGACCGCCCCGCGCTATCCCACTCCCCGCGCGATCTTGCACTCTCGGTTGCTGATTCGCGTGTTACGCACCCTTTGTCCGGACAGCAACTGCAAGATCGGCGACGCGAGGGGTGGCGAGGGTGGGGTGGAAGTCAGGGCTGGGGGTCGGGGCGGGCGAAGGGGGCGGCGGGGGTGACCGTGAGGTCGGCTGGAGCGGGGAGGCCATCCTCGATCGGGTCGGGGTTCCGGCGCCGGCGCCAGGGCCGTGGTGCTGGCGCGTCGCCGGGCCGGTCATCGTCTGGTGGCCCGGCGAACACGCCGGAAGGCGTCGCGGGGGTCAGCCGCAGGGCGGCCGCGAACAGCACACAGGCGACGAAGGCCATCACCAGCCCACGGCCGTACTCGATGTGAAAGCCGTCCTCGAGCGAGTAGAAGAAGTTTCGCTGACCGGGGTTGTCGAGGCCGGCCGTGGCGGCCACCAGCAGCACCAGCAGGGCACCGGCCAGGGTGAGGCCGGCCAGCCGGGCGTTCGGCCGCACGGCCGCCGTGCCGCGCAACGTCAGCGCCACGGCGCAGACGAGGGCGAGAAGCCCGACCAGGTAACCGACCCCGAAGCCACCGACCTCGGACACCCCGGCGGGCACCTCGAACGTCGCGTTCCCCTCGGGCCCGCCGTTCGGCAGGCTCATCACCAGCCACTCACCGACGAGCGAGGCGACAGCGGCCACTGCGCCCAGACCGGCGAGCAGCAGGGGCAGCCGAGGATCCTGCGCGAGATCGGCCAGGGACAAGGCGAAGCGGCGTCGCGGGGCCCGCTCGTCGGCACCCCACTCGATCACCGCCGGGGCCTCGGATCGGTCGCCCTGCCGCGGGATTGGAAGCTCCTCGGACATCGGCCACCCTTCCGCCGGTCACGGACCTGTGTCGCATCATGGCACAGCAAGCTGGTGGTGACCGGGATCGCAGGGCTGGCGAGCGCGCCGCTCTGTCGCTCGGCGGTCGCCTTTCCGCTAGCGTTTGCCCCATGCCTATCCGTACCGCTTCAGCACAATGGCAGGGCAATCTCACCGAGGGCGCGGGCACCGTCCGCACCGGTAAGGGCGGCCTGTCCGGCAACTACTCCTTCAAGTCGCGCTTCGAGGAGGGTGAGGGCACCAACCCCGAGGAGCTGATCGCCGCCGCGCACGCCGGCTGCTTCTCGATGGCGTTCTCCAAGGCGCTTGCCGACGCGGGCTCGACGGCCACGTCGGTCGAGACCACCGCCAAGGTGCACCTGGACAAGACCGACGCCGGCATGACCGTGACCCGGATCGACCTTGAGACGGTCGGCCAGGTCCCGGGGATCGACGACGCGGAGTTCCAGAAGCTCGCCGAGGCCGCCAAGGCCAACTGCCCGATCTCCCGCCTGCTCTCGCCGGGTGCCGAGATCACCCTCAACGCCAGTCTGGCTGCCTGAGCTAGCCGGACCACACCGTACGTCCACGGAAGGAGCCTCCGCCCGGTCCCGGGTGGTCGCTTCTTCCGTGCATGTGCGGATGACGGCCACTGTCGTCCAGCAGGACCGGGCCGCGTGTCCCCGCGTCGGGCACAATGGGCGAGGTGCCGGTGGAGATGAGCCGTGAGCGCTTCGAGGAGTTGGTCGGCGAAGCCCTCGACGAGGTGCCCGAAGAACTACTCGGCCTGATGAACAACGTGGTGATCCTGGTCGAGGACGACCCGCCACCGGGCGAGGTCGACCTGCTCGGCCTCTACGAGGGGTATGCGCTCACCGAGCGCGGTTGGGACTATGCCGGCGTGCTGCCCGACCGGATCTTCATCTACCGCCGTCCGATCCTTCGGATCTGCGACAACGACGAGGACGTCATCGACGAGGTGGCGGTGACAGTGGTGCACGAGATCGCCCACCACTTCGGCATCGACGACGCGCGCCTGCACGCGCTGGGCTGGGGCTGAGCCCGCGCCGCTCGACCCGCCCGCGCCGCGCCGTCCGTCCGATGGCCGGTGCTTGCCGAGGTCGCCTACCGTCGGTGCAGCGAACGCGACCCTATTCAGGAGGCCCTTTCATGCGCAGCGAGCTGTTCTCCGCGGAGAATCTGGAGAAGGAGTCCGCGCAGCCCGGCATGCGGTTGCAGAACTCCAAGATGTTGAAGATCGAGCTCAACGGCGAGGCGATGGCCCGGGTCGGGTCGATGGTCGCCTACCAGGGGAATGTGCAGTTCCAGGCGTTGGGTTCAGGTGGCCTCGGCAAGTTCCTCAAGCAGAAGCTCACCGGCGAGGGCGTCCCGCTGATGAAGGTCACCGGCCAGGGTGACGTCTTCCTCGCCGAGCTGGCCAAGGACGTGCACATCATCGACCTGGAGCCGGGCGACGCCCTCTCCATCAACGGCAGCAGCGTGCTCGCCTTCGACTCCACCCTCCAGTACGACATCAGGATGGTCGGCGGCGCCGGGATGGCGTCCTCGTCCGGCCTCTTCAACTGTGTGTTCAGCGGCTACGGGCGGATCGCCATCACCACCAAGGGCACCCCGGTCGTGCTGAACGTGGACGCCCCGACGTACGTCGACCCCCAGGCCGCGGTCTGCTGGTCGGCCAACCTCCAGACCGGCTACCACCGGGCCGAGCAGCTCGGCCTCGGCACTCTGCTCGGCCGCCGCACCGGTGAGTCGTTCACCATGAGCTTCGCCGGTCAGGGCTTCGTGGTGGTGCAGCCGTCCGAGGAGCCGCCGGTCCTGGGCAGTGGCCAGCAGCAGCAGGAGGGCGGTCTGCTCGGCGGTCTGCTGAGCTGACCGGGAGTGGCGTGGGGCGCACCTGATCTGTCGAGCTGATTGCGGCGGCGCGGGCACTCCCGTTCTCTTGGGGGCGCTCCGCGCCGGTCAGGTCAACTCACCGGTACGCAGGCGGGTCAGCCAGGCCGCCGCGTCGGCGTAGTCGACGTCGGAGAGGCCCGCTGGCGCGGGCACCGGGCGTTCGCCCGCCTCGGCCCACCGGTGCCGGGGGTAGGAGCCCAGGAAGCGGACGTCGGCACAGACCCTGCGGAGCCCCTGCAACGCCTCGCCCAGGCGTACGTCGGCCACGTGGCCGGTGCAGTCCAGGAAGAAGACGTAGCGGCCCAACGCCTCGCCGGTCGGCCGGGATTCGATCCGGGTCAGGTTGACCCCGCGGACGGCCAACTCCATCAGCACGGACAGCAGCGCGCCGACCCGGTCGTGGGCGATGTAGACCGCGAGCGAGGTGAGGTCGTCACCGGTCGGCGGCGGTGGCGGCCCGGGGCGGGACACCAGCGCGAACCGGGTCACCGCGTCGGGGTGGTCGGCGATCTTGTCGGCGAGTGTGGTGAGTCGGTGCCGCGTGGCTCCGATCGGTGCGCAGATCGCCGCGTCGTACTCGCCCCTGCCGGCACCGGCGGCGGCCGCGCCGTTGGAGAGCACGTCGACCACCACGGCGTCGGGCAGGTGGTCGCGCAACCAGCCCCGGCATTGGGTGGACGCCTGTGGATGGGCCGCCACGGTGCGGATCGAGGGCAGCGGGGTGTCGGGCCGTGCGGCGAGCACGAACTCCACCGACAGGATCACCTCCCGGGTGATCACCAGCGGCTCGCCCTCGGCCATCTCGTCCAGCGTGACGCCCACCGCGCCGCCGATCGAGTTCTCCAGTGGCACCAGCGCGGCGTCGGCGTCGCCGGCGCGGACGCTGTCCAGCGCCTCTCCGACGCTGCGGGCGGGCGTACGGGTGCCGCGCTCGGCGGCGGGTATGGAGCGCAGGGCCTGCTCGGCGAAGGTGCCCTCTGGCCCGAGGAAGACGAAACGTGTCGGCGGTGTTCCCGGCATGCCGATCAGCCTACGCACCCGGTCCGTTGGCCGGGCCGGCGTCGCAGGCGAGGGCGCGAATCCCGGCCGGGCTGGTGGCGCGTACCTCGATGGTGCAGACGTCCGTTCCGGCGGTGACCAGCACCGGGGAACCGGGCTCACCCCGGGTGACCACCTGGAGTTCCTCGTGCCCGGTCACCGTCAGCACTGTGAACTGCCAGTCGCCGGCGCAGAGCGGCCCGGTGCGGACCTGGACCCGGACGTTCGCCGGCAGCACTCCGGCCCGGCCGCGCAACAGTTGCAGCACCCGCTGGCCGGTCGGCCCGTTGCGGCAGGCCGTCGCGACCAACCCGGCGTCCGGGGTGGGTGTGACCGTACCGAGAGACGGCGCGGTGGTCGGCGGGGTGGCCGGTGGGGTGCTCGGACCGGACGGTGTCGGGGCCGCGGTGTGGGTGGGCACGCTGGTCGGCTCCCCCAGCCCGGGTGGGGCGCCACAGCCGGCCAGCGCCGCGACGGCGAGCACCATCGGCAGGACTCGGACGAGGCTCCGCGCCGGAACGCGGTCGGCTGCCCGGCCAGGAGTCGCCGGTGGGGGGTGGATCGTCGACCGCGGTGAGGGGGACGCGGGCGGGGGTGGGGTGAACGGCACGGGCCGATCCTCGGGACATCGGAGAATTCGTCGCGGCCGGGGTGGCCGAGCCCATCGTAGGGTGAGCGGCCGGTCGGGTGAAGGTCAGCCGGTGACGCGGTGCCCGGCGCGCTGGAGCGCGGCCGTGCCCTCGGTCAGCCGGACGGTCGGCACCAGCAGATAGTCGGTGTCGAACGTGGAGAACGTGACGGCGCTGACCCGTGCCTCGGCGAGCGGGTCGACCAGCGCGGCCAGGCTGCCGGTGCCGGCCAGCGCCACCGGGGCGGTGACCCGTAGGCAGCGCCAGGTCGTCTCCACCACGGCCTGTGCCGGCGCCCGGTCGGTCGGGCAGATCACGGAGATCCCGTCGGAGGTCCAGCTCACCGTCACCACGTCTGCGCCGCGCAGCCCGCTCGACAGCGCGTACGGCAGGGTGGTGCCGGCGGCCAGCCGACACACAGCGTATTCCCCCGGCAGCAGAGCGATATCGAGCATGAGGGCACCCTACGGCCTTCGTGATGACCCACCCCGGCAACGCCGCGTGCGGCGAAGGACACACCGCGCCGCAGGTCAGACCTCGGAGAAGAAAGTGAGTGAGCCGGCGACGGTGCCGTCGGTGAGCACGGGGGTGGAGATCGCGTCGACTGTCGCGTCGGAGCTGTTCGCCGAGGCGGCCTGCACCCTGAGTAGCCCACGAGCGAGTCGGCCGGAGGAGAGCGCCAGCAGGGGCGGAATCTTGTCGATCTCGGCTTCGGTCAGCTCGCCCCGGTTGGCGGTGAAGTCGAGCAGGCGCAGCCCGCCATCGAGCAACGGTCGCCCGATCAGCCCGGCCGGCTCACCGAGACAGAGCAGCTCGCAACCGGCCGTGGAGATCGCCACCACCCGAGTGTCGGCGTCGATCAGCAGGCACGGCTCGTCGGCCCGGGAGACTGTCGACGACCATTGGCCGACGTTGTCGGACTCCGGCTCTGTCGAGGCCCGCGCCGCCGGCACGAACGCTTCCGAGAGCGAAAGTTCGACGTGGGCCACCGCGCCTCCTATGTGCACCGATCGACTGTCCACGCTAGCGGGTCGCCGACGGAATCACCGAGCGCACCGGGTCACCGGGGCGCACAGGGTGAACCGAGGCGACCGGTGACGGCGCGGAGACCGGTGAGGTGAACGGGGGGACCGGAGCCGCGTGGCGTCGCCGGTGACGTTACCGGCGGTGGGCCGGCTTGTCAGCGGCCGTTCGGCCCTCGTCGTACCACCGGTAGTCGGCGGTTGGACGGTACGTGCCGTTCAGCCAGGTGCCCGGGTGCTGCGCGACCCGGGAAAGCTTCTCGGCGGTCGCGGGGCTGATCCGGCTGCCGCCGGCCACGAGCAGCCGGTCCAGTTCCCGGTGGGTGGCCATCAGACAGTCCTTCGGAAGGCCGTAGACGCTGATCACGCCCGAGCCGACGAAGGTCAGCACCGGCGTCACCGGAACGGGCAGCCCCACCGCCTCGGAGAGCGCCTTGCTGGCCCGCTTCGCGTCCCGGCGGGACTCGGCCACGTACGGGGGCCGCTTGCCGTTGATCTGCACCACGTCTCCGGCGACGAGCACCCTGGCTCGGCCGTGGTCGGCGATGGTCACGGCGAAGAGGCCACTCGGCCCGATGGCGAGGAACCCGGCTCGCTCGTCCTGACCGCGGTCGAGGACGTCTGTCACGTCGGTGCGCGGCCACTCGATCACGTGCCAGGCGGGCCCGAGGTGGTCGAGTTGACCCAACGCCCGTGCCCCGGCCGCCTCCAGGCGGCGTGCACCCCGCTCGGCCCGACGGCGGCGGGCCCATTCGAGCGGTGTCGGACGGACCGGTTCGAGAACCCCCGGCGCCTCGACGCGGGGGTGTGGCACCGCGACGGGCGGCAGTGCCCGAGCGGACGGTACGGCTCGTCGTGCGGGAAAGACAGTCATCGCGACCTCCGGCAAAAGGTCCCTCGAAGTTATGTCCTCACTACCCTACGTTGCCACTACCGGTGTTCGGCAAGCCGGAACGCCGGAGTGACTGTGGATGAATGCCATATTCATCCACAGTTCTTTTCTCGGATGCCGCTAAACCCTGCCCTACGCTGCGGGAGTGACCCACTACGTCGACAGTGAAGTCGGGCGGCTCGGCACGGTACTGCTGCACCGGCCCGGCCCCGAACTGGCCCGGCTCACCCCGCGCAACAACGACTCGCTCCTGTTCGACGCGATTCCCTGGGTGGGGCGCGCCCAGGAGGAGCACGACGCGTTCGCCGCCGCCCTGCGCGAGCGCGGCGTCGAGGTGCTCTACCTGGCCACCCTGCTGGCCGAGACGCTGGCCGTCGCGGACGCCCGGGCCGAACTCACCGAGCAGGTGCTGCGCTCCCGGCGGCTCGGCGACACGCTGCGCGCCCGCGTCGCCGACCACCTCTCCTACCTGGACCCGGCCACGCTGGCCGACGTGCTCACCGCGGGGCTGGCCCACGAGGAGTTGCGGATCAGCTCCGAGCGACCGGGAGGGCTGGTCTACACGCTGATGGACCGACACGACTTCGTCATCGACCCGTTGCCCAACCTGCTCTTCACCCGAGACTCGTCGCTGTGGATCGGCGACCGGGTCGGTGTCACCAGCCTGGCCATGCCGGCCCGCCGCCGTGAAACCACCCTGACCGACGCCATCTACCGCCACCACCCCCGGTTCGCCGGCACCGAATTCGTCTACCGTCCCAGCCTCGAGCACCTGGAGGGCGGGGACGTGTTGCTGCTCGCGCCCGGTGTGCTGGCGGTCGGGGTGGGCGAGCGGACGACCCCGGCCGGCGCGGAACGCCTCAGTCGGCAGGTCTTCGCCGCCGGCCTGGCCCACACCATCCTGGTGGTGCCGATCGCCCAGAAGCGCGCCACCATGCACCTGGACACTGTGTGCACGATGGTCGATGTGGACGCCGTCCTGATGTACCCCAACATCGCGAGCACGCTGTCCGCGTACACGGTGATCGCCGGCGGGGACGGCGAGGACCCGCGGGTGGACGGGCCGGCGCCGTTCCTGCGGGCCGCCGCCGACGCGATGGACCTCGACCTGCTCCGGGTCATCGACACCGGGCTGGATCCGGTCACCGCGGAACGCGAGCAGTGGGATGACGGCAACAACACCCTCGCGCTGGCCCCCCGGCTGTGCGTCGGCTACGAGCGCAACACGGAGACCAACGCCCAACTGGAGCGGGCCGGCATCGAGGTGATCCCGATCGCCGGCTCCGAGCTGGGCTCCGGTCGTGGCGGACCGCGCTGCATGTCCTGCCCGATCACCCGCGACCCGCTACCCGTCGCCGGCTGAGCACGCGACGACCGCACCCGCCGCCCGGCTGTGCGGGACGACGGCCCCGGCTCAGCGCAGGGTGAGCTGGCGGCCGAGCAGCCCTTGACGGGCCCGGCGACCGGCGGCGTCGAGTGGGTCGGTGACGGTGAGCGCCTCGGCGTACCGCTTGGCGAACTGCGCCACCGGCTCCTCCCACTTGGCCGCCGGGGTCTCCTCCGGCAGGTCCCAGACCGGCACGAGTCGACCGTGCGCGCGGAACATGCCGGCGAACCTGGTCTGCTCCCCGAGCGTCAGCGTGCCGGCCGCGCCGAGACGGGCCAGCGCGTCCAGTGCGGCGTCCTCGTCGTCCGGCAGCACCCAGCGCACGTGGGCCTTCTCCGGGACCTGACACCAGTACGCGGCCTTCGCCGCGGTCAGCCGGACCGTCGGGTAGATGGCCGCGTTCGCCCGCTCCAGCGACGCCTGGACGGTCGGATCGTCGGCGGCCCCGGGGTCGAGCCAGAAGTCGAAACCGTCGTGCATGGTGATGTCCAGCGGACCGTCCACGAGAATGTCCTGCAGCCGGGGCCCGGGACCGGGCAGTGGCGGCACGGCCACCTGGCCACCCGGCTCGGCACGCAGCGCGCTGAGCAACGCGTCTGCCAGATCCCGCGACACGTCACCGGACTGCTGGTGGCGCTGGAGACCGATCAGCACCCGGCCGTCCGGCTTGGTGATCGCCGGGGCGGCCATGGGCAGGACCGTGGCGAGCGTCACCGTCCGGTCGCCGAATTCCTCGACCACTGCGGGCGCCAGCCGCAGCGGGGCGGAGGCGGCGGGCACCAGTTCGCGCAGCGCGATCCACTCGGACTCGTCGACCAGCCCGTCGAACGGACGCGGCACGAAGACGTCCCGCACCTTGTCGCGACGGGGGGTGGTGTCGGCGGCGGCGCGCTGGCTCTTTCGACGCTTACTCACGGCGTCACAGCCTAGAGCCCCGAGCGGCTCGCCGTGACCGGGACCCGCCCGAGCCGTCCTCAGCCCGCTGGCACCAGGTCGGGTCGGGGTGTCGGCACCCTGTCGAACTCCGCCCAGACGCGCTGGCCCATGCCGTCCTGCTCGACGCCCCAACGGGTGGCCAGGCCGGCCACGATGTGCAGCCCTCGCCCGTCCGCCGCGTCCGGGCTGGCCGTCCGGAGCCGTGGCCCGGCGCTCGCGCTGCCGCCGTCGGTGACCCGCAGCTGGATCAGTGCGCCCTCGGCCGAGGGCCGCAGCTGCCAGGCAACCCGGATCACGCCGCCGGGCAGCGGTCTGGCGTGCCGCACCGCGTTGCCCACCAGCTCCGCGAGCACCGCGATCAGGTCCGCGAGGAGCGTCGGGGGTACGACGTCCGCCAGCTCGGCGGCGAGCCGGTGTCGGGCCAGCCGTGCCCCGCCCGGGTGGTGGGGAACCACCACGCACCAGGCTCGATCCCTCGTTGCCGCTGCCACCGTCGCCTCCACGTCGCGCCACCCCTGGTCAACCGCGTGGTAGCCGCACCTCTGCGACCGTACCGCCGCCGGTCCTCGGACGTAGGGATACCCATCCATTCTGCTGTTCAACGATCCGGCGGACGAGATAGAGGCCGAGCCCGGCCCCCGGGTAGCCGCGACGGTCGCCGGACTCGCCCTGCCAGAACCGGTCGAACGCCCGTTCCACGTGCTCGGGTCGGATGCCGATGCCCTGGTCGCTGACCCGGAACGCCACCAGGTGACCGTCGCCCGAGGCGGTGATCTCGATGGGAGAACCAGGTGCCGAGTACTTACCGGCATTGGTCGTCAACTCGGTCAGCACCGTGGACAGGCTGGGCCGGTGACCGAGCGCCTTGGGCAGATCGCTCGGGAGGCGGAGCACCAGCCGACGGCGCAGCTCCGCCGGCAGGTCGACGACGGCGGAGCGCAGCGCCTCGCCGAGATCGAACGGGGTGGGAGGGTCGTCGCCCGGCCCCACCTCGGCCGCCGAGCTGAGCAGACGGTCGACAAGCCGGGCCAGCTCGTTGGCGCGTTGCCCGATCACCCGGGCCGCCTGCCGTCGGTCGACGTCGGTCAGCGACTCCCAGTGGTCGGTGAGGGTGTCCGCGTACCCCTTGATGACGGTGACCGGGGTGCGCAGCTCGTGGCTGGTCACCGCGACGAACAGCTCGCGGTCGTGGTCGCGGCGCTGCTGGTCGGTGATGTCGCGGAAGGTGACCACCCGTAGCGTTCCCGGGCCGGGCAGGTCGCCGGAGGTGATCCGCAGCCAGCGGCCGTCCGGCATCCGGTGGTCCCGAACCTGCCCGGAGGGCGGCAGCGGGAACGGCAACGGGCGGCTCAGCGCCTGCTCGACCGTCCGGCCGGTGACCTGGGCGGCGGCCGGGTTCCAGAGCCGGACGTGCCCGTCCCGGTCGACGACGGCCAGCCCGTCGGCGAGGGCCGCCACCACCGGGCCGTCGCCGTGCACCGGCAGGCCACTCTGGTCGCCGTACATGTGCCCGATGCAGGAGGCGAGATAGCCGATGACTCCCTGCTGCTCGGCGCCCGGCTCCTCGTCGCCCGGATAGAGCGCGTGCAGGCTGCCGACGGTGTGACCGCCGATCTCGGCCCGGGAGACGACCATCCGGCGCAGGCCGCTGCCGGCCAGTTCGCCGGCCAGCTTGCCGTTGAGGTCACTCACCCGCGCCTGACGTACCCGTGGCCCGGAGAGCAGGCAGACGGTGTCCGGGTCGTCGACGGCCAGTGGTCGGCCGAGGGCCCACTCCGCCGCGCCGGTCGCGGCGATGACGCGACCGCCGGTCGGACCGAACTCGACGAACGCCATCCCGGTCGCACCGAGCGCCGGCTGGGCCACCCGGAGCAGCTGGGTGAGGACCGGTAGGCCCGCGTCCCCAGAGTTGATCATCTCGATCACGACGGTGTGGCCGGCGAGGAGAGCGGGGAAATCGATACGCTCCGGCATGTGCCGAGTCTGCCCCGCCGGCCCGGTTTTGGGCACCCCCGCCCGGTCGATGGGTCAGCGGTCCAGCCGGGCGAGGGCGTACGCGGGCCGGTCGGTGATGATCCCGTCCACCCCGGCGGCCAGCACCAGCTCCAGGTCGGTCGGCTCGTTGACCGTCCAGACGTACACCTGGTTGCCGGCTGCGCGCAGTGCGGGCAGCAACTGCGGGCGGGCCCGGACCAGGCCGATGCCCGGCCCGGCGATCCGGGTGCCGAACGGCAGCCGACCCAACCGCAGCCAGGGCGGCAGCACCTCCAGCAACAGCACGGTGGGCAGCGTCGGGGCCAGCTCGCGCACCCGACGGACCGCCAGCGGGGAGAACGACATGACGGTGACCTGCACAGGGTCATCCGGCGCGGGGTCGGCCAGCCCGTACCGGCGCAGCAGGCTGACCAGTCGCCGTTCCACGTTCGAGCCGTAGCGGGACGGGTGCTTCGTCTCCACCAGCAGTCGGACCGGCCGCCCGGCGGCGAGCACCGCGTCCAGGAGCCGGGCCAGGGTCAGCAGCCGGGTGTGCGACTCGTCCGGTGGCAGGTCGCCGTTCGGGGCGCTGCCCGGGTGCCAGGAGCCGAAGTCCAGGGCGTCCAGCTCGGCGAGCGTACGCGCGCTGACCAGACCGCGACCGTTGCTGGTGCGGTCGAGTCGTCGGTCGTGCACGCAGACCAGGTGCCCGTCCCGGGTCAGCCGGACGTCGCACTCCAGGCCGTCGGCGCCCTCGTCGAGGGCGCGCAGGTAGGCGGCGAGGGTGTGCTCGGGTAGGTCGAACGAGGCGCCGCGGTGCGCGAAAACCAGTGGCCCGCCCATTCCGCCGGCCTCAGATGACCTGGCCGGGCTGCCCGTTCGCGTCGACCACCGGTCGGCCGACCGCAGCCCACTGGCGCATCCCGCCGTCGGCGTTGCGCACCTGCTCCCAGCCGTTGTTGATCAGGTAGGCCACGACCTGGGCGGAACGCCCGCCGGAACGGCAGACGACCGCCACCTCCCGGTCGGTGGGCACCTCGGCCAGCCGGGCCGGCAGCTCCATCATCGGCAGGTGGTGGGCGGTGGGCGCGTGGCCGGCCGCCCACTCGTCGTCCTCCCGCACATCCAGCAGGTAGGTCTCGTCGGCGATCTCGGTCACGGGCACGGTGGGAACCTGGGGTCCGAACACAGGAAGCAACATTAGATCCTTGTGGCCCGGTTCGGCACCGACCGGGCCGTCGGCACCGTCACAACCGGGTCACCCAGCGGGGGTTTGCCTGCGCCCAGGCCGGTACCCGGGTGCCGCGGAGCGCCTCGAAGAGCCCGTTGCCGCCGTTGTCCAGCACCACGTACGAGACCTCGTCGATGGTCTGCGGCGAGGAGGGCACCTGGACGCCGCGCATCCCGTCGGGCGGCAGCGCGCGCAGCGCGAGGAGCAGGTCCTCCAGGGGTACGCCGTTGGTGTCGACGGTCAACGAGCTGCCGACCGCCCGGAGCACCTGGTCCAGTTTGACGGGGTTGCTCCGCAGGTCCGCCCTGCCGGCGCTGTCCAGCATCGCCCGGAGCAGTTGCTGCTGGTGGCGCTGCCGATCGTAGTCACCGCCGGGCAGGTCGTAACGCTGTCGCACGTAGTCCAGCGCCTGCGCCCCGTCCATCTGGTGGCAGCCGGTGGTGAAGACCCGGTTGGTGTGGATCGAGCGGACCTCGGTGTCCACGCACATCTCCACCCCGCCGAGCAGGTCGATGACCTTCCGGAAGCCGGAGAAGTCGATAAGCGCGGCGCCGTCGAACCGGATTCCGGTGAGCTGGTGCAGTGTGGCGGAGAGCAGTTGGGCGCCGGCCTGTCCGCCGCCACCGTGCTCGTACGCGGCGTTGATCTTGTCTTGACCGCCGCCGAAGCCGTTCGCCGGCGGGATGGCGACCAGCAGGTCACGCGGGATGGAGACCAGGTACGCCTCCCGCTGCCCGGCGGGGACGTGCACGATGAGGATGGTGTCCGAGCGTTGGTCCGGGCCGCTGTCGCCCGGGCGCCGGTCGGAGCCGACCAGGAGGTAGTTAAGCGGCCCGTCCAGGTCGGTGCGCTCGGTGCGGGCGTCGGCGTCGAGCAGTTGCTCCTTGGTCACCGTGCGGTCGTAGCGGTGGCTGAGCGTCTTGAGCCCGGCCACGGCGAGCCCCGCCAGCAGGACGAGAGCCAGGCCGATGCCGAGCAGGATCCGCGGCCAACGGGCGCGAGGCGACCGGGCGGACGGGGTCGTTCCGGCCCGGCCCGCTGCGTTCCGTCCCCACCTGGACGTGACCGCCTCCCCGCAGCCGATAGTGAACCTACTCACGTCAGGCTACGGGCGGTGACGAGGCCGTCGCTGGCTTTCCGTGACTCCCGGCCTCACTTGCGGGTGGAGATCACCTCGGGGTGGGTGAAGACGAACTCGGCGAGTTTGTCCTGCTTGACGGCCTGGAACATCGCCATCGTCTCTTCGCTCAAGCCCTCGGTGTTGTTGTTGTTGGCGTGGAAGGTGCCGTTGTTGGTCTTGAGCATGGTCAGCTCGTTGCCGGTGACCCCGCGCATGGTGAAGATGAAGTCCTCGATCGGCACGCCGCCGGTGTCCAGTACGAACGCCTTGCCCGCCGCCTTGATCAGGTTGTTCATCTTGGCCGGGTTGGACAACATCCCGCCCTCGGTGGCCTTCTTGGCCATCGCCTTGATCAGCTGCTGCTGGTTGGCCTGCCGGTCGTAGTCGCCGTTCTTGAGGGACTTGCGCTGCCGGGAGTAGTCGAGCGCGGCCCAACCCTCCATCTCCTGGCAGCCCTTCTTGTGCACCACCGGGGTCCGCTCTTTGCCGGTCTTCTTGGCGTCCGCGTTCCACATCGGCTTGCCGTCGACGTACGACATGTGCAGCGACTTGACCTCCTGGCTGACACAGATCCGCACCGTGCCCAGGGTGTCGATGACGTTCTTGAAGCCCCCGAAGTTGATGATCGCCGCGCCGTCGAAGCTGATCCCGGTGAGCCGCTTGATCGTCTGTGCCATCAGCTGGGCGCCGCCTTCCCAGCCGCCACCGTTGGCGGCACCGGCCTGGAACGCGGCGTTGATCTTCCCGGAGCCGCCGCCGTAGCCGCTCTTCTTGAACGCCGGGATCTGCGCCTCGGTGTCACGAGGGATCGAGATCAGATACGCCTGGTCGTGCGTGGCCGGAATGTGCAGGATGATGATGCTGTCCGAGCGGACGTCGTCGGCGGCCCAGCGCTCCCGCGCGTCCACGCCGAGCAGCAGCATGTCGATCGGGCCGTCCAGGCTCGCACCGCCCTCGGCGTCGGACTTGCCGGCATCGCCCAGCAGGTTGCCCTTCGCGATGCCGCCGGTCGCCTGCCCGATCAACGCCTTGCTGCCGACGATGGCCACCCCGCTGCTGAGCATCAGCACGGCACCGAAGACAACGGTCAGCCTGGCCCAGAGCGGGTCCTTGCGCTTGGTCCGCTTCTTCGACCCACCGCCACCCGGGCGGTCGCCGCCGCCGCCACCGCCGCTGCCGGGCGGACGCGAGCCCGGCCCGCCGCCCGAGGGGCGTGCCTGCGCGGGTATGGCCGCAGCGACTCGACCGCTGGGGGCGGCGGACCCGGAGGTAGAAGGGCGACGACTGGCCTGAACCGGCATGCGTGCTCCAGCTCGTGATCAGGAGGGGGCGGCACCACTGTACGTACATCAAATCGACTTGGCGAGTTCATCCCGGGTCAATCCGGACGTCGAATTTTGCAGATTCAGTCGATCGTCGCTGCTCGATGACCCGAACGGTTGGTGCCAGTCGGGCCGTCGTCAGCCGCCGTCGTTGCTCTTCGGCGGGTTCGCCTTGACCCACTCGGCCATCGTGTCCGCGGACATGGCCTGGTACATCGCGAGCGCCTTCTCCCGGTCCGACACCACCACCGACTCGCCGTTGATGGTGTCGCTGCCCGAGTTCGGGCTGGTCACAAAGGTGAGGTTCTGGCCGCGCAGGTTACGGAACTGCAGCGCCATGTCTGTAACCGAGAAAGTCTGGTCGACGGTTACGGCCGCGGTCACCGACTTGAGGAAATCGTTGAGCTTCTTCGGGTTCGCCAGCGTGCCGGTGCTGGCCGCCTTGTCCATCAGTGCCCGAAGGAACTCCTGCTGGTGCCGCATCCGGGCGAAGTCCCCGTCCGGGAACTGCTTGCGCTGCCGGATCCAGTCCAGCGCCTCCGCGCCGTCCATGTGGTTGGTGCCCTTGGTGAAGGTCCGGTACGGCTTGTGGATCGAGGTGACGGTGCGCTCGACCTTCAGGTCCACCCCGCCGAGGGCGTCGGTGACCTCCTTGAAACCGCCGAAGTCGATCGCCATCACGTGGTCGATCCGAACGTCGGTGAAGCACTCCACGGTGCGTACCGCCAGCGGCAGCCCACCGAACGCGAACGCAGCGTTGATCTTCGCGCGCGAACCGGAGCCGCAGTCCGCGCCGGCGCTCTCCGGGATCGGCACGTACAGGTCCCGGGGGATGGAGACCAGGTAGGCCTCCTGGTGGTCGGCCGGAATGTGCATGACGATGATCGTGTCGGCGCGCCACTGACTCTTGCTGTCGACCGGCGCGTCCGGGTCCCGTGAGTCGCTGCCGACCAGCAGGATGTTCAGCGCGCCATCGACGGTCTTGGCGGGCCGACCACCGGTGATCTCCGCGAACGGGTCGGTGCGGGCCAGGTCACTGTTGAGGTTGCGGGCGTACAACCAGGCACCGACGCTGCCGAGCAACGCGAGCACCAGCACCACGGCCCCGGCCACCAGGGCGATCCGACCCCAGCGCGGTCGCGGGCCGCGCCGCCCCGGACCACCGGTGCCACCCGGACCGCCGGGCCCGGGGGGCCCCGCCGGGCCGCCGGAGCGGGGCTGCTCCTCGTCGTACGACGGGTAGAAGCGCGCCTCGGTCGGACGGGCACGCCCGGAGGCGCCCCGGTCGGGGCCGGGCACCGAGGCGCGCCCGGCGCTCCGGTGCAGGTACGGATGCGGGACGCCGGCAGACGAGGTCGCGGACATGTAACTCAGGGTACGTAGCGGGAGCCACTGCCGCCTTCAGGCGACACTCAGCGGCAGGCGGTACGCGAAAATCTGGTTACCCTAGCCGCGACCGGAAGTACTCGATCGTGCGTCGCAGGCCATCTTCGGGCGCGACCGACGGCTCGTATCCGAGCAGTTCACGAGCGAGCGTGAGATCCGGTCGACGCATCTCCGGGTCATCCGAGCTGCGGGTGACATAGGTCACCTTCGAGGTGCTGTCGGAGAGCGACACGATCAACTCGGCGAGTTGCCGCATGGTCAGCTCGTGCTCGGTGCCGCAGTTGACCGGACCCGTCTCGGTCGAGTCGAGCAGCAGCAGGATGCCGCGCACCAGATCCTCGACGAAGCAGATGGACCGGGTCTGGTTGCCCGTGCCGTGCACGGTGATCGGCTCGCCGCGCAGCGCCTGGGAGATGAAGGTGGGGATGGCGCGGCCGTCGTCCGGGCGCATTCGCGGGCCGTACGTGTTGAAGATCCGGACGATCGCCGCGTCGAGCCCGCGGTAGCGGTGGTACGCCATCGTCGCGGCCTCGGAGAAGCGCTTGGCCTCGTCGTAGACGCTGCGGACCCCGATCGGGTTGACGTTGCCCCAGTAGGTCTCCCGCTGCGGGTGCTCCTTCGGGTCTCCGTACGCCTCGGAGGTGGAGGCCATCAGGAACCGGGCGCCGTCGGCGGTCGCGCGCTCCAGCAGGTGCAGGGTGCCGACCGAGCCGACCCGGAGGATCTCCACCGGCAACTGGGCGAAGTCGGTGGGGCTGGCCGGAGAGGCCATGTGCAGGATCGCGTCGAACCGCTCGGCCAGCGCCGGGTGGTGGGTCGGCAGACCATCGGAGATGTCCGCTTCGACGAGGGTGAAGGTCGGCCGATCCAGCAGGTGGGCGACGTTCTCCTTGGAGCCGGTCACGAAGTTGTCCAGCGCCACCACCGTGCAGCCCCGGGCGATCAGGGAATCCACCAGGTGCGACGGGACGAAACCGGCGCCGCCGGTGACGAGAACGCGGTGACCGGAACCGAAGCGCTCAGCAACCTTCATGCCGGTCAGCCTACCGACCCCCATTTCCACGAAGAGGCCCCCTGTTGAGCACAGGGGGCCTCTCGTGACGAGCGCTCGGATCAGTGGGCGCCGGAGCCCGTGAGGGCCCGCACCTCCAGCTCCGCGTACTTGTCCTCGTCGTGCTCCTTGGAGATGACAGTGCCGATCCACCCGCAGAGGAAACCGAACGGGATGGAGAGGATGCCCGGGTTGGACAGCGGGAACCACTGCCAGTCGTGGTCCGGGAACATCGAGGTCGCCGCACCGGAGACCACCGGCGAGAAGAACACCAGCAGCACGGCCGAGAGCAACCCGCCGTAGATCGACCACACCGCGCCGGAGGTGTTGAACCGCCGCCAGAAGAGGCTGTAGAGGATCGCTGGCAGGTTGCCCGAGGCGGCGACCGCGAAGGCCAGCGCCACCAGGAACGCCACGTTGAGGTTCTGCGCATAGATCGACAGGGCGATCGACACCGCGCCGATCCCCAGGGCGGAGATCCGGGCGACCCGCACCTCCTGCCGCTCCGACGCTTCACCCTTCTTCAGCACGTTCGCGTAGAAGTCGTGCGCCAGGCTGGACGACGAGGCCAGGGTCAACCCGGCGACCACCGCGAGGATGGTGGCGAAGGCGACCGCCGCGATGATCGCCAGCAGGGCTGCCCCGCCCAGTTCACCGCCGAAGAAGTCGATGCCGAGCGCTTCGGCCAGCTGCGGCGCAGCGGTGTTGCCGGCCTTGTCCTGTGCCGTGATCGCCTGGCTGCCGACCAGCGCCGCCGCACCGAAGCCGAGGGCCAGGGTGAGCAGGTAGAAGGTGCCGATGATGCCGATCGCCCAGAGCACGCTCTTACGGGCCGCCTTCGCGGTCGGCACCGTGTAGAAGCGGATCAGGATGTGCGGCAGACCGGCGGTGCCGAGCACCAGGGCGATGCCCAGGGACAGCAGGTCGACCTTGTTGTAGAACGTCTGTGTCGAGTTGCCGGCGACCTCGACGCCGTACCGGAGCCCGGGTTCGAGGAACGCGCTGCCCTTGCCGGAGGCGGCGGCCGCCTGGCCGAGCAGCTCCGACAGGTTGAAGTTGAACTTCGCCAGCACCAGGATGGTCATCAACAGCGCGCCGCCCATGAGCAGGAACGCCTTGACGATCTGCACGTAGGTGGTGCCCTTCATGCCACCCACGGTCACGTAAATGATCATCAGCGTGCCGACCATGATGATGGTGGCCACCTTCGCGGTGTCCGCATCCATGCCGAGGAAGGTCGTCCCCGGCCGGATGCCGAGCAGCAGCGCGACCAGCGCGCCGGCGCCGACCATCTGGGCGAGCAGGTAGAAGATCGACACCGTGATGGTGGAGACCGCCGCCGCCGTACGCACCGGACGCTGACGCATCCGGAAGGCCAGCACGTCCGCCATCGTGTACCGGCCCGAGTTCCGCAGCAGCTCCGCGACCAGCAGCAGGGCCACCAGCCAGGCGACCAGGAAGCCGATCGAGTAGAGGAAGCCGTCGTAGCCGTACAACGCGATGATGCCGGCGATGCCGAGGAACGAAGCGGCCGACATGTAGTCGCCGCCGATCGCCATGCCGTTCTGGAAGCCGGAGAAGGACCGGCCGCCAGCGTAGAAGTCGGTCGCCGTCTTGGTCTGCCGGCTGGCCCAGATGGTGATGCCCAGGGTCACCGCCACGAAGACCAGGAAGAGCGTGATGGTCAGGTTGCGGGCGGTGTGATCGCCCGCCTCAGCCGCGAGGAACGTCTCAACCGCGTGAACCGTCTTCACGGGTCACCTCCCCGATCTCGGCGCGGATCCGGTCCGCGATGGGGTCGATCTTCCGGTCCGCGTACCGGGAGTAGAGCCAGGCGATCAGGAACGTGGAGACGAACTGGAGCAGGCCGAAGACCAGTGCGACGTTGATGTTGCTGCCGAACAGCTTCGTGCCCATGAAGTCCCGGGCGTACGCGGAGAGAATGACGTAGAGCGCGTACCACAGGAAGAACGCGACGGTCATCGGGAAGACGAAGCCGCGCAGCGCACGCCGCAGCCCGGCGAACTCGTCCGACCGTTGTACGGCCAGGTACTTGTCCGACTGGGAAGCAGCCGGAGCGGGTGTGTCCGTGGACATCTGTGGATCACCACCTTCACAGGCGTCAGAGGAGTTTCGCGCACCGTAAAGAGCGCACTCCCCGGCAGGGAAGGCTGAGATCGACGCCGGTCGGCGAGTGCGCCGAGCGGTTGGCTGGCTGCGCCAAGTGACTCAGGTCACTGCGGTGATCGGTCGCCCCTGGCGAGGTGTCCGTTCAGGCCGGCAGCTCGTGGTAACGACCGCGGTAGTGCAGCAGCGGAGTTGCCTCCTCGGCCAGCTCGACCGCCTCGATCGTGGCCTCGACCAGCAGGCCCCAGCCGTACTCCCGGGCGGTGTCCAGCCGGCACCCGGCCCAGCCGCCGGCGTCCGCCGGAACCGGCCCGTACGGCGTGTCGTTCCACGCACCGGTGGCGAAGAGCCCGCCCGGGGCGGGGAAGAGGCCGGCGAACCGGTCGGCGAGTTGCCGGTGCGGCGGGCCGAGCGGCGTGACCGCGAACCGCCCCGACTCCTCGACGGCCGCCCAGAGGTCGGACTCCGGGTCGATCAGCCCGAGCAGCCGGTCCGGTTCCCCCTCGGCCACCAGGGTGGACGAGACGGTCAGCCCGGCCGGACCGGGCGCCGTCCAGAGGGTCACCGGTGCGGCGAGGCGACCACGCAGCCGGCGTACCGGCGACCGTTGCCCGGTCGGCACCGCGAACGGATCGGTGTGGTGGATCTCGGCACCCGGCTCATGATTCACGTGAAACATTGTGACCCGCCCCGCCCGTCGCCCGAACCCGACCGGCGAAGGAGCGAATCAGGGCGGCGACCTCGTCCGGTCGCGTGTCGAGCACGAAGTGACCCCCGTCGAGCAGGTGCACCTCCGCCCCCGGCACGTCGGAGCGGTACGCCTCGGGTTCGGTGACCTCGAACGAGGTGTCGTACCGACCCCAGACGACAAGCAGCGGCGGCTGGGTCCGGCGCAGCCAGTCCTGCCAGGCCGGGTACGAGGCGACGTTGGTCCGGTAGTCGTACTGGAGGTCCACTTGACGCTCGACCTCCCCGGGGCGACTGAGGAAGGCGTGCTCGTCGACCCACAGGTCGGGGTCGTACCGCTCCGGGTCCGGATCGTTGCCGACGTGCCGGGTCCGGATCGCCGCCATCGAGAGGACGTTCTCCCGGACCGCCGCCTCGTGCGCGGCCCGGTCCTGCCAGAAGGCCCGGCGGGTGCCCCAGAGCGGGCCCAGGCCGGTGTCGTGGGCCACCGCGTTCTGCACGATGAGGCCGCGCAGGCGACAGGGATCGGCGAGGGCCATCCGGAACCCCACCGGTCCTCCGTAGTCCTGCACGTAGAGCAGGTAGCGATCCACGCCGACGGCGGCGGCGAAACCCGCCATCGTCTCGGCGATCCCGTCAAAGGTGTACGGACTCCGCGGATCCGGGGCGGCACTGTGCCCGAAGCCGGGGTAGTCCGGCGCGATCAGCCGGAACTGGTCGGCGAGCCTGTCGAACAGCGGCTCGAACATGCGCGACGAGGACGGGAAACCGTGCAGGAGCAGCAGCACCGGCGCGTCCGGTGCCCCCGCCTCCCGGTAGAAGATCGAGAGCCCGTCGACGACGATGCTGCGGTAACGCGTGTGCGAGCCCATGCCGACCGCCCCTTCGCCCCGACTGCTCGCACCATAACGAGGGTCGGTTGCCCCCGACCGGCGTTCGACCGGACGGGGGGCGGCCCGCGCTCAGCGCCGGGGGGTGACAGTGGCCAGCAGTTCCGGCTGGCGGCGGTCCAGCACGTCGCCGGCCAGGTACGCGCCCAGCAGTGCCGCGCCCAGCCCGTAAGCGGCACCGACCGGCAGGGCCAGCCAGAGCCACGCGTCACCGAGTAGCGCGGCGGCCACCACCATCGGCACAGCGGCGACCACCGAGGCGAGCATGGCCAGCAGGGTCAGCAGCCCCTTCGCCAGGCCCGCACCGCTGTTCATGGCGAACGGGTTGCTCGTCTCCGGCAGTGAGTACGCCCCGAGCACCGAGATCAAACTGTTCACCGCCAGCCCGGCACCGTAGGTGGCGACCAGGCCGCCGATGGTGAGACCGATCCACTCCGGTCGGCTGAGCAGAAACGACAACACCACCGCGACGACGCCCAACATCGGCAGCACGTACAGCGAGAAGGCCGTCATCCGGGCCCGCAACTCGACCCGGCCGGGCACGCCAGCCACCACGTTCGCCGCGTACGCGCTGCCGTCGAAGCCGAACTGGTTGGCCAGGGTGACGGCGGCGAGCACGCCCACGAGGAGCATGGAGATGGTTACCACTACCGGTGAGCTGTCGCTGGCGGCGGCCGTGAACCCGGCACCGTCCTCGAACGCGAAGTCCCCGCCCGTAACGTTGATCAACACCGGCACGAAGATGCCGACCACCGCGATCGTGATCAGGTTGGCCCGGCGGCGCGCGTCCCGCCACCAGTAACGGGCCTCCCGGGCGACCAGAGCACCGAACCGGTCCCGGCCGGCCCAGGTGGCGACCCGGGGAAACAGTTGGGCGACAGCGCCGCCGGTGACCCCGCGCCGCACCGGGGCCTTACCGGCGCTCGCCGCACCCACCATCGCCGACTCGATCGACCGGGACCACCAGGCCAGCAGGGCGCCGAGCGCCACCACCGTGATCAGCAACTTGACCGGCGCCGCCCACACCCGCCCCTGGGCCACGTCGATGCCGACGGTCCACGGAGCGCCCAACGGCGTCCACCCGATGACGGTCGCCACGCCGGTCAACCGGGTCCAGTCCGCCTCGCGCAGCGCGGCGAGGCCGAAGATCTGCAACGGGCCGAGCAGCGCGGCGGTCACCGCCAGCAGCACGGCCGCCAGGTCGCGGACCCGTCGGGACCGCAACATGGTGGCGAAGGCGCTGGTCACCGCCCGGCTGGCGGCCACACAGAGCAGTATCCCGACGAGCACACCCACGACGGCGACCAACCCCGCCGACCAGCCACCCAACGACCAGGCGGTCAGCACCAGCCCGAACGACGCGATGAGAACCGCCAGCACCGGCACGCTGATCAGCGCCGCCACGAACAGGCCGGTCACCAACGTGCGCCGGGGCAGCGGCAGCAGCGCGAACCGGGCCGGGTCCAGTGTCTCGTCCACACCGAAGAAGACAAGTGGCAGGAACAGCCAACCGAGCACCAGCAGCCCGCCACCCGCCGCCGCGATCAGCACCGCGTACCGGCCGTCGCCGGTCAGGCCCGGCGCGGCGAAGAGGAAGAACCCCGCGGCGGCGAACCAGAGCCCGAGCAACGCGCCGCCGACGAACAGGGCGATCCGCCAGCCCTGGCCCCGGAAGTTGTTGCCCATCACCCGCAGCTTGAGCCGCACGAAGTGTCGAGCGGAGACCGACCGTACCGGCGCGGCGGGGGTGGCGTCCGCGCTCACTGGGAGAGCCACGACAGCTCCTCGCCGGTCGCGGTGCGGCCGCCGACCACCTCGACGAAGACCTGCTCCAACGAGCGACCGCCACGGACCTCGTCGATGGTCCCGACCCGCTTGATGGTGCCGCCGGCCAGGATCGCCACGTGTGAGCAGAGCCGCTCGACGACCTCCATCACGTGACTGGAGAACACCACTGTGCCGCCGCCGGCCGCGTAGCGGGTGAGGATGTCCCGGATCAGCGCCGCGGAGACCGGGTCGACAGCCTCGAACGGCTCGTCCAACACCAGCACCCGAGGGCCGTGCAGCAGCGCGCAGGCCAGGCCGATCTTCTTCTTCATGCCCGCCGAGTAGTCCACCACCAGCGTCCGACCGGCGTCGCCGAGCGCCAGCACGTCCAGCAGCTCGGCAGCCCGCTGGTCGATTACCGTTGGGTCCATCCCCCGCAACAACCCGTTGTACGCCAGCAGCTCCGCCCCGGTCAGCCGGTCGAACAACCGGACCCCGTCGGGCATGACGCCGAGCAGCCGCTTGGCGGTGACCGGGTCCTGCCAGACGTCGTGCCCGAGCACCCAGGCCGAGCCGGCGTCCGGCCGCAACAGCCCGACCGCCATCGACAGGGTGGTCGTCTTGCCGGCGCCGTTCGGGCCGAGGAGGCCGTAGAAGGAGCCGGCGGGGACGTCCAGGTCGACGCCGGCCACCGCGATCGTGCCGTCGAACCGCTTGGCCAGGCCACGCAGTGCGAGCGCGGGGTGCTCAACAGTCATGCGCCGACGTTATCCGTCGATCGCCAGTTCCGCCGTCCGGCGACGGGCGGACCCGCGATCATCCCCGAGGCGGACGAGCCACTCTCCTCGCGGAACCTGATGCAACCGGACACCGTGCTCGCGGGTGACAGAGGCAGGAGCGACACGGGGAGGGACATTGGACAGAGATGACGGCTTCGAGGAGTTCTACCGAGCCAGCAGGCACCGGGTGGTCACCGTGCTGTATGCGCTCGGTGGCGACATCCACGAGGCGCAGGACGCCGCGCAGGAGGCGTACGTGCGGGCCTGGCAGCGTTGGCGGCGCATCAGCGAGTACGACGATCCGGAGGCGTGGGTGCACGTCGTGGGACACCGCCTCCTCCAGAACCGGTGGCGGAAGATTCGGAACGGGATCACCGCCCATCGGCGGAACAGTCCGGTGACCGCTGTCGGACCACCATCGGAGAACACCGTCGCGCTGGTCGCCGCGTTACGCCAGCTGCCGAGGGACCAACGCGAGGCGATCGTTCTGTACCACCTCGCGGATCTCTCGGTCGCGGACATCGCGACGCGGACTGCTGCTCCGGTCGGCACTGTCAAGGCCCGACTCGCCCGAGGGCGCAGGGCCCTCGCACCTCTGCTCGGCACCACCCTCCCCGAGGAGGTCAGCAATGCCTGATCAGCCCTTCGTCGAACTGTTCCAGGACACCGAGCACCTGAGCTGGGCCCCGACCGAGCAGGTGCGGGAGCGCGGCCGGCGGCGGACCCGTCAGACGAGGATCGCGGCGGCGCTCGCCGCAGTGGTGGCGGTGGCAGTGGTGGCCACCGGGGCGGTGGCGCTGGCCGGCGGCCGGGAGGGGGCGCCGACGCCGGTGCTCCCGGCGACCGGATCACCCACCCCGACACCCACGCCGTCGGCCACCTCGGTCGCGCCTCGGCCATCGACGACCAGCACCACTCCCGCCGCACCGCCCTCGAGCCCATCACGTACCAGTGGTCGGCCGTCGGCCGGTTCCACCGACCCGGCGATTCCGGCCGCAGCCATGCTGCGGCTCTCGGATCTGCCCGCCGGCTTCACGATGGCAGAGGACGACATCGACGGCGACTGGAGCCTGGAGTCAGTGTCGATCTACTGTCGCGAAGCGCCGACGGGGACGTCCAACGGCAGGCTCGCCCAGCGAACCGTCTCGTTCGACTCGCCGACCGACAGGATGATCCAACGCGTCGTCCGTTTCTCGATTCGCGATGCTGCCCTTGAGATGGACGCGGTCCGGGCACTTTTCACCGACTGCAAACCCAGGGGGGGCGACCAGTTCGATGTCGGTCCTGGCCGATGGGCTGGGGGCCGGTGACGAGTCTCTGCTGGTGGGCTCGAACATTGAGGGCGTGCGGAGCCGCTGGCTCGTCGTACGGCAGGGTGACCTGGTGGCACAGGTCGCGTTGGACATGGACACCACCCCGAAGGAGGCGCGGCGGTACGCCCGCCCGGTGGCGCAGCGGCTCTGCGCCGGCACTGACACCTGTTGACCTGGTGGCGCCCCCGGCGCACCTCTGCCATGGTCAAGCTGGATCCGAGGGCAAAGGCGCATGGCGGTGATCATGGCTGAGGGCATGTCGCAGCGGTGATCACTGCATGCGGAGAGCTTCCGGGGTGTGTAGGCGGAGCATGGTGGCGGCGACGTCGGCCGGGGCCCGCCTGCGTGTCGCCATCGACACGGCGACCATCACGGTGAAGGCCAGCGGCACCGTCCAGGCGGCCGGCTGCGCGATGAGCGTGGCCGGCCAGCCGGACAGCGGTGGGCCGAGCACTGTTACCAGCACCGCGCCGATCGCCGCGCCGCCGCCGGCCACCACGCCGGCGGTGGCGCCCACGTCCGTCAGCCCGCGCCACCAGATGCCGAGCACCAGCAGCGGGCAGAAGCTCGACGCGGCGACCGCGAAGGCCAGCCCGACGACCTGCGAGACGTCCAGCCCGGAGACGTGCAGCGCCAGCACCGCGGGCACACCACCGGCGATGACGGTGGCCAGCCGGAACCCGCGTACCGAGCCGCGGCCGAGCACGTCCGTCGAGATCACCCCGGCGACGCTGGTCAGCAGGCCGGACGAGGTGGAGAGGAACGCCGCGAAGGCACCCGCGGCGACCAGCGCGGCGAGTAGCCGCCCGGCCAGGCCGTCACCCAGGGCCGCTTCGGGTAGCAGCACCACCACGGCGTCCGTCTGGCCGCTGAGCAGCAACTGCGGGGTGTAGATCCGGCCGAGGACCCCGTACAGGGTGGGCAGCAGGTAGAACGCGCCGACCAACGCCAGCACGACCAGGGTGGTCCGGCGGGCCGCCGCGCCGTCCGGATTGGTGTAGAAGCGCACCAGCACGTGCGGCAGGCCCATGGTGCCCAGGAAGGTGGCCAGGATCAGCGAGTACGTGGCGAACAGGCCCCGGTCGTCGTCACCGGCGGCGCTGGGCAGCAACCAGTCGTCGGCGTCGGTGGCCACCCCGGAGACGTCCGGCACCGGATCACCGGCGGCGAAGGTCAACTCGTCGCCGGGGCGTACCTCCCGGATGTCACCGTCGGGCAGGGTGAGGGTCGCGCGATGCTCGACCACGACGGTGGTCGCGGCCCGGAACGTCGGCCCGTCGGGCGGGGTCACCGCCGGGCGGCCGTCGGCCTGCCACTGCAGGGCCAGGAAGATCACCGGTACGGCGAGAGCGGTCAGCTTGAGCCAGTACTGGAACGCCTGCACGAAGGTGATCGCGCGCATGCCGCCCAACGCCACGTTCGCGGTGACCACGGCCGCCACCAGCAGGGCTCCGAGGGGGTACGGGGAGCCGGCCACCGTGGCCAGGGTCAGCCCGGCGCCCTGGAGCTGCGGCACCAGATACAGCCAACCGATGAAGATGACGAAGGCGGTGGCCAGGATGCGGAGTCGACGCGACCCCAGCCGCAGCTCGCAGAAGTCGGGCAGCGTGAACGCACCGGAGCGACGCAGCGGCGCGGCCACGAAGAGCAGCAGGGCCAGGTAGCCGGCGGCGAACCCGACGGGGTACCAGAGCACGTCCACGCCGTACTTGAGGACCAGCCCGGCGATGCCGAGGAAGCTCGCCGCCGACAGGTACTCCCCGCCGATGGCGGCGGCGTTCCAGGTGGGACTGATCGCCCTGGACGCCACCAGGAAGTCGGACGTGGTCCGGGCCAACCGCAGCCCGTAGAAGCCGATCCCGACGGTGACCAGGGTGACCGCGACGATGGCCGGGACCACGAAGTCGTTGCCCACTCAGTGCTCCGGCCGTTGCACCAGGTCGGTGAAGTCCTGCTCGTTGCGCTCGGCCAGCCGCACGTACGCCCAGCCCACGCCGATCAGGAACGGGAAGGAGGCCACCCCGAGCAGCAGCCACGGCAGGTTGACGCCGGCGACTGTGGTCCGGCCGAGCGAGGGCGCGATCGCGAACAGCCAGGGCAGCCCGCCCAACCCGATGGCCACCACCAGGGACAGCCGCAGCGCCAGCGCGAGCTGGGCCCGGACCAGGCCGCGGACCAGCGCCTCGCCGACCTGGGTCTGCTGGACCAGCTCGGTGCGGGTCCGCTCGGCGCGGGTGTCCTGCCTGGTGATCTCGGCCAGCACGATCCGGGACCGCCGGGGCGGCGGTACCGCACCGCTCGACCCCACGTCGGGGAGTTGCTTGGCCACCCCGGCAGTCTCGCCCGCCGTACGCGATTGTCAAGCGTTCATGCTCACCAGCGTTGCAAGCCGAGGCAGTCGGTCACGCTGGCGCTCACCGGGGTCGTGTGGAGAACCCGCCGGGCGCGTTCCCTGCCGAGGTTCGCCGCCCAGAAGCCGTCCCGGGGCAGCTCGGCGGCGATCTCCCCCAGCGCGCAGGAGCGCATCGGCTCGGGCAGCCGAGCCAGGGCCGGTACGGCGTCGGCCGACAGCCCGGACAGGTAGCTGACGTCCAAGCGGCCGGTCTCCAGGTACCGGTCGACGTTCCGTTCGGCGATCAGGCGATCCGGGTTGAGAAGGGCCAACCCGAGCAGCGCCAGCACCGCGGTGCCGACCACCAGCCGGGGGAGCCATTCGGCCCGCAACCGCGCCACGGCAACCCCGACCAGGACGAAGAGCAGCCCGAGCCAGATTTCGATGGTCGACACGACGAGCCGCAGCCGGGTGGCACCGTACGCGTCGGCGTAGACCTGCATCCGGTAGAGCGCGGAGGCGACGATCACCAGACTGAGCACTGTGAGCGTGCCGAGCAGTCCGCGGACCAGCAGCCGGTCCCCTCGGGTGGCCTTCGGCGCCCGACGGGCGGCGATCGCGATCACCAGCAGGGTGAGCGCGGTGACGGCGAGCAGTTGCCAGAACCCGCCACGGGCGTACTGGGCGTAGGTGAGCCTGGCCGTACGCAGCACGTGCCCCGCCCCGCCGAACAACACAGTCAGCTGGACCAGCACGAACGCGGCGAACAGGGCGTCGAGCAACACCAGCGGGAGGGTCCACTCCAGCCGATGGGCCGGCCGTGACGACGCCAGTCGCAGGCCCTCCAGGTCGGGCGGGCGGGTGACCAGGTACGCGCCACCGAGCAGACCACCGCCGATCAGGGCCAGCCGCAGCAACCAGCCGATCACACCGGCCGGCGCGATGTCGGGCAGCAGACCGCCGACCAGGTTGGCGAAGACCGCGTCGGCGGAGGAGAAGAGCAGTCCGAACAGCGTCAGCAGGACGGCGGACACCGCCAGGCTGGTAACGATGCGTCCGAACCCGATCCCCGAGCCCGCGGAGCGGTTGGTGCGCACTCCGCGTACCGCCCACGGGAGCGCCCGTACCGTCGCGGCCGGTGGCAGGGTCACGGCGACCAGCATTCCGAATGGGCTTCGCCCGCCGGTCACCGCGAGCGTCCCGGTCCCCACCGCTGCCACCAGGCAGAGCGCGAAGAGCCAACCGGCGGCCCGGAACGTGCCGACGGCGATCAACGCGACAGTCGCGGCAGCCCAGGCGGCCTGCGCCACCCGCCCCGGTGCCCCCGTGGCACCGGGACGGGCGGGTTCGGCGCCGGTTGCGGGGCCGGGCTCGGTCGGCGCGGTGCGGCCCGCAACCGGCAAGGACGCCCCGGACCTGACGACCGCGGCGGTGCTGAGGGCGGCCGTGCCGGCCAACGCGGCGACCAGCCAGCCGAGGCCCGGACGAACCATCGTGAGCACCGAGGCGCCGACGACCGCCGCCGCCGCCGACGCCACCAGCACCGTCGGAACCGCATCGCCGGATGGTCCCGGCCAGCGCCGCGCGATCACCGATGGTGGCCGGGGCAGGAGCGGCGTGGCCGGAGCTGCCGGGGGCCAACCGGCTGCCGGCGGTGCGGCCGGGCCGGGCCTGACGGCCGGGGCCGCCTGCGCCGGCCCGGTCGGCCCGGTGGCCGGGAGGGGGGTGCTGCCGGGGCTGGTCATGCGGCCTCTTCTCGGTATGGCCCGTCGCACGGGATGGTGACCTGAATGCGGCAGCCGGGCCGGTCACCCCGGTCTGGCCCGGCGGGATCGAGGACACCGATCCGACCGCCGTGCAGTTCGACGACCCACCGGGCGATGGCCAGGCCGAGCCCGGTCCCGCCGCCGGCCGACCGGTCGCCGCGGGTGAACCGCTCGAACACCCGGGAACGCTCGTCCGGTGGAATGCCCTGGCCCTCGTCGCTCACCTCGAAGCGGAGCTGGTCGCCGTGTTCCTCCGCGCACACCCGTACCGTGCCGCCGGGTGGGCTGTGTCGGGCCGCGTTGTCGAGGAGGTTCGCGAAGACCTGGTGCAGCCGCCACGGGTCCGCGTGGACCGTCAGCGGTGTCGGCAGGTCACGGAGCTGGAAGCGCACGTCCAGCCCGGCGCCGGACGCGCTGGCCGTCGCGTGCTCCACCGCCTCGTCGAGGAAGTCCCCCACGTCCATGCGTACGCGCCGCAGCGGCACCACCCCGGCGTCGAGTCGGGACAGGTCGAGCAGGTCGGCGACGAGGTGCCCGAGCCGTTCGGTCTGGGCCAACGCCGAACGCAGCGCCGCGGGTTCGGGGTCGGCGACCCCGTCCACCATGTTCTCCAGCACGCCCTGCAACGCGGTGATCGGCGTACGCAGCTCGTGCGAGACGTTGGCGATCAGCTCGCGTCGACGCTGGTCGGCGGCGTGCAGATCCTCGGCCATCTTGTTGAACGCCTGGGCCAGCTCGCCGACCTCGTCGCGGGAGGTGGCGCGCACCCGACGTGTGTAGTCGCCGCGGGCCATCGCGCCGGCGGCCGCCGTCATGTCCCGCAACGGTGAGGTCATGCCGTGGGCGAGCACCTGCGAGGTGAGCAGGGCGACGGCGATGGCCGTGGCCGAGGTGATCGGCGGCGGCCAGCCGATGCCGTACGAGAAGTAGGCCAGGCCGGCCGCCCCGGAGGCGACCAGCAGCACACCCAGCTTCAGCTTGATCGAGCGCACCGGATCCAGCGGTCGGGGCAGTAGCTCCAACACCCGGTCCAGCCGGGTGAGCAGGGTCGCCGTCATGATGGCAGCTCCAGGGCGTAGCCGACCCCGTGCACCGTGCGGATGAGGTCGGCACCCAGCTTGCGGCGCAGAGCCTTGATGTGGCTGTCCACGGTGCGGGTGCCGCTCCCGTCGCCCCATCCCCAGACCTCGGCGAGCAGCCGTTCCCGGGGGAGCACCGTGCGAGGCCGCCCCGCGAGGTGGACCAGCAGGTCGAACTCGGTCGGGGTGAGGTGCACGTCCGCCCCGGCCCGGCGGACCCGTCGCTCGGCCTCGTTGATCTCGATGTCGCCGAGGCGGATGGCGGGCGGCGCGGGAGTGGCGGCGGCTCGCTCCATCCGACGCAGCAGGACATGCACCCGGGCGGTGAGTTCCCGCATCGAGAACGGCTTGGTGAGGTAGTCGTCCGCGCCGACCGCCAGCCCCACGAGCAGGTCGGTCTCGTCGTCCCGGGCGGTGAGCATCAGCACCGGCACCGGCCGGTCAGCCTGGATCCTGCGGCACACCTCCAGGCCGTCGAAGCCCGGCAGCATCACGTCGAGGACGACGAGATCCGGATGTCCGGCGTGGAACTGCGCGACCGCGCTGGGCCCGTCCGCCGCGATCTCCACAGTGAAACCCTCGGCCCGTAGTCGGGCGGCGATGGACTCGGCGATGGTCCGTTCGTCCTCAACCACCAGTACCCGGCGTGCGTTCATGGGTCCTGACTGTAGGCAGCGGCCGTGGAGATCAGTGGTTTGCGTTGTGAATAACCTGTGGAGAACCGGTCACGGCTGTGGATAACTCGGGGATCATGCCGGCTGGCGTGTGGGAACTCCGGAGGCTCGTTGTGGACAACCGACCGAGCTGTCAGGGTGGTCCGGTAGAGAGGAGGTGTGACGGTGACCAACCCTGCCCGGCCCGGCTGGGGTGACGCCTGGACGGTGGACGACCTCCAGAGCCTCCCCGAGGACGACCAGGTCTACGAGATCTTCGACGGGAGCCTGCTCGTGTCCCCCCATGCGGACGTCTTCCACGGCGCGGTCGCCAATCGCCTCCGCCGGATCCTCGACCGGCAGGCCCCCGTCGGTGTGCTCGTTGGACAGGACATCGGGGTCAGCGCGAAACGCTCGTCGTACTTCGTGCCTGATCTCTTCGTCGCCAGTGAGAGCGCACTGGACAGCGGCGGTGCCGCGCTCGACCCGGCCAACGTGCTCCTCGTCGTCGAGGTGATCTCGCCGAGCAACGCTGGCCGCGATCTGGTGCTCAAACGCCACGAGTACGCGGCCGTCGGCATCCCGCTCTACTGGCTGGTGGAGCCCCGCAAGCAGACCCTGACCGTGCTGGTGAGTAGCGCGGGCGGTTACCGCGAGCAGGCCGTTCTGGCGGTCGGCGAGGTCTACCGCACCGAGCAGCCGTTCCCCCTCGCCCTGCCGTTGGCCGACATCTTCTGACCCCGGGGCTCGATCCACTCGAGTTCCTGAAAGTCGGGCTATCCGGGCCGGTGGGATGGCCCGACTTCCAGGAACCCAAGTACGGCCTGCGGTCACTCCAGGCCGATGCGCTCCGGCCGGGCTGAGGCGGAGCCGAGCCAGGTGTGCGGGTTGCCGTACCAGCACCAGCCCAGCTTGGGTGCGCCCTGGCTGATCCACAGCGCAGGCACCCGCTTGTCGCCGCAGCGGGAGCCGACCAGCGAGAAGCACCGGTTGCTCGCCAACGCGGCCGGGTGCAGCGTGATGAAGGCGAGCCCCTCGTCGATGCTGAGCGGCAATCGGCCCTGAGCGGTGATCCCCTCCATGGCCGTGGCGGGTGCCAGATTGCGGTACTCCTCGCCCCGGTCGACGTCGAAGAGCAGGTACGCCGGCCCGGCCGGCACCTCCAGCTCCTTGATCGGGTCGAAGCGGGGCAGGTCGTCCTCGGCGTAGTTCCGGTCGATGACGCCGGGCTTGCGCTTGCCGGCCAGGGTGGTCAGCTCCACCCGCTCCGGCACACCGATCAGGTCCCGGGTGATGACCAGCAGGAACGGCACCCGGGCGTCGGTGGGGTCGGGCAGGCCGGCGGTGCCCTCGACCGCCCTGGCCCGCAGTGGCGCGACCAGGTCGCGGAAGGCGCTCTCGGTCAGCCCGGCGAGGGCGGGGTAACCGAGCTGCACCAGTCGGTCGAGTTGGCTGTCGAACTCGGTTTCGGCGTCGAACGGGGTCTCGGTCACGGCAAGCCTCCCGGAAGTCGTACGGACTAGCGTACAACGTACGGTAGGGCTGCTTCCATTCCCGGGTCAGCGACTCCAATCCTGCTTCGCGGCCCTGACCAGCTTGTCCTTCAGCTCCCGGGTATGCCGCCGGCTCACTGGCAGCTCGGTCGAGTCGATCACCACCACGTAACCGGAGTTGACCAGCCGCAACTCCGCGATCAACTTCAACTGCACCAGGTACGACCTGTGCACCCTGACGAAGCCGGCATCGGCCCAGCGTTCCGCCAGCGTGGCCAGCGAGACCCGCACCAGGTGCGACCCCTCCGCGGTGTGCAACCGGGCGTAGTCGCCCTGCGCCTCCACCCAGCGCACCGCCGACCGGGGCAGCATCCGGGTGGTGCCGGCCAACTCGATGGGGATGGTCGGGTCCTCCTCCGCGCGGGCCAGCGCCGCCGGGTGCGACGGCACCACCCGCGAGCCGATCACCCGGCGCAGGGACTCGGCCAGCCGATCGGCGCGCACCGGTTTCCGCACGTAGTCGGTGGCGCCCAGATCGAAGGCGTCCACCGCGCCGTCGTCGTACGCGGTGACGAACACGATCGCCGGTGGCCGGGCGAAGCGGCGCAACACCCGGGCCAGCTCCATGCCGTCCAGGCCGGGCATCCGGATGTCCAGGAAGACCACGTCCACGTCGCCGTCGCGCAACAGCCGCAGCGCCTCGGTGGCATCGCCGGCCGTGTGCAGCCGGGCCACCCGGGGGTCGGCCCGCAGGTGGTACGCCAGCTCGTCGAGCGCGGGCGGCTCGTCGTCCACCGCGAGGACGCGCAGGAAACCGGACGCGTTCACCGCACCCGTCGCGGTCCGCTCGCTCACGACCCTGCCCGCACGCCGGGGTGGAACTTCGGCACCCGCATGCTCACCTTCGTGCCCGAGCCCAACCCGGTCTCCACGACCAGACCGAACCGGTCCCCGAAGACCGAGCGCAACCGCTCGTCGACGTTGGAGAGGCCGACGTGCTGGCCCGTGTCGTCGCCCGGGTCGCCGGTGCCGCGGGCCAGCTCGGCGATGCCGGCGGTCAGCGTGGTCGGATCCATTCCCACTCCGTCGTCCTCCACCGTGATGTGGCATTCGGCTCCCGCGTCCCGGGCCTCGATGCTCACCATGCCCGTGCCCGGCTTGCGGGACAACCCGTGGCGAACCGCGTTCTCCACCAACGGCTGGAGGCAGAGGAACGGCAGCGTCACCGGCAGCACCTCCGGGGCGATCTGCAACCGCACCTGCAACCGGTCACCGAACCGGGCGCGCTCGATGGTCAGGTAGCGGTCGATCGACCGCAGCTCCTCGGCCAGCGTGGTGAACTCCCCGTGCGCCCGGAACGAGTACCGGGTGAACTCCGCGAACTCCAGGATCAGCTCCCGGGCCCGCTCCGGGTCGGTGCGTACGAACGAGCCGATCGCGGTCAGCGCGTTGTAGATGAAGTGCGGGCTGATCTGCGCCCGCAACGCACGGATCTCGGCGCGGGCCAGCCGCTCCCGTGACGAGTCCAGCTCGGCCAGGGCGAGCTGGTTGCCGGCCCAGTGCGCCGTCTCCAGGGTGGCCTGCACCAATCCCGGAGGCGGCGGGCTGTCGGCGACCGCCACCAGCGCGCCCACCACCCGGCCGTCCGCCCCCAGCAAGGGCGCGACCACCGCCCCGCGGACCGGGCAGTCGACCCGGTCGCAGTGCAGTTCCTGCTCACCCAGCACCGTCGAGCGGCCGCTGTCCACCGTCCGCTGGGCCGCCGCGAGCAGTTGCTCTCCGTGGTGCGTGCCGCGCCCGTCCAGGGCCAGCAGCCGGTCGGCGTCGGTGAGCGCCAGCCCGACCGCGCCCACCAGCGCCCGCAGATGCCGTACGGCCTTCGCCGCGCCTGCCGCGCTCAACCCCGCTCGCAGCGGCTCGGCGGCCAGGCCGGCGGTGTGCAGCACCTCGTAGGTGGCCCGCTGGGTGGCGGTGGCGATGCCACGGCGGGCTCGCAGTCGCAGCACCGCCAGCAGGGCTGCGGTCAGCGCGGTGACGAGTGAGACGACGCCGACCACGGCGGAGAGGTTGGCAGCCACGCAGCGATCCTCGCCCCTGCGAGCCGGCGCGCCAACCCTCTAGTACGCGCCCTTGCGGGCGAGCACCACGCCGACGGTGCGCCACAGGATGCTCAGGTCGTACGCGAGCGACCAGTTGTCGACGTAGTAGAGGTCCAGTCGGACCGACTCGTCCCAGGACAGGTCGGAGCGGCCGGAGACCTGCCACAGCCCGGTCATGCCGGGGCGGACCAGCAGTCGGCGCCGTACGTCACCCAGGAAGTCACCGTCGTCGGCCGGTAGCGGGCGGGGCCCGACCAGCGACATCTCGCCCCAGAGCACGTTGATCAGCTGCGGCAGCTCGTCCAGCGAGGTGGCCCGCAGGAAACGACCGACCGGGAAGACCCGAGGGTCCTCCTTCATCTTGAACAGCATGCCGTCGGTCTCGTTGCGGTCGACCAGGCTGGCCAGCCGGTCCTCGGCGTTGACGTACATGGTTCGGAATTTCCACACCCGGAACGTGCGCCCCTCATGCCCCACCCGGGGCTGGCGGAAGAAGACCGGCCCGGGGTCGGAGATCCGGATCGCCACGGCGATGGCCAGGAAGAGCGGGATCAGCAGCAGCAGGCCGAGACCGGCGGCGACCCGGTCCATCAGGTTCTTGGCCAGCAGCGCCGGCCCGGAGAGCGTCGGCTCCTCGACGTGCAGCAGCGGCAGACCCTCGATCGGCCGGATGTGCACGCGAGGGCCGGCGATGTCGGTGAGCTGCGGCGCGACCACCAGGTCGACGCCGGAGCCCTCCAGTTGCCAGGCCAGCCGGCGCAACTCGCCCGGCTCCGCGCTGGCCGACCCGCAGACGGCGATCGTGTCCCCACCGACCTCACGGACCAGGGCCAGGACGTCGCGTCCGGCGTACACCGGAACCGGGGTCGGCATGCCCCGGGCAGCCGCGTACCCGTCGGTGATGTGAATGGCGACGGGCATCAGCCCGGCGGCCGGGCTGCGGGTGACCGCCGCGTAGACCTCCAGGCACTCGGGCAGGGTGCCGACCAGCACCATCCGGTGCGCGGCCTGGCCGGCCCGCCGCCGGATGTAGTGCAACGCCCAGCGGGCCACAAAACGACCCCAGAGGATCAGCAGCGTCGCACCGACCAGCGCCGTGCCCACGGTGAACCGGGAGAGCTGGGTCACGGTGGAGAAGGCGAGGAACGAGACACTCGCGGCAACGGTCACCGAGGCGCGGATCACCCGCTTGAACTCGTCCGGGCCAAGCCCCAGATAGCGCCGGTCGTACGCCCTGTTGCTCCATAGGATGACCACCCAGCCGAGCGGAAGCAGCAGGTAGGAGACGGTGTGGAACCACGTCGGGTCCTGCTGGGTGCCGGAGAACCCGGAGGCGGCCTGGTCGAAGAGCTGGATCGCGATCCAGCTGGCGAACGCCGCCGCGCCGAAGTCGAGCAGCAGCAGGATCGCGATGTAGGGGCGGTGCCAGCGGGAAACACGGCGTCGCGCCCTCGTCCAAGCCGACCGAGGTACGCCGTTGTGGGACGGCGGCGTCGGCGGCTGGATCTCGAAGCTGTCGACGTGCCGCACGAGTCTGCTCCGGCCTTCGTTGGTTACCGGGCGCTGGAGGCTTGCCGTCACCTCACCCATGTCCTCCCGCATGACACGGGCCGCTCACTCGGCGTGAAGGCCCGGGTCGCCCACCGTCCCAGTCTCCCACGCGGCCTCCGACCGATCGTCGCCCCAAGGAGATTGGCGACCGACGGTGCTGGCGGGATCTGGCCGGCTCCGCACCATTTCAGAAGCCGGGGACCGGGCCACTATACCGATGGATGCGCGCGTGGCGAGAAGGGCGGACCGGAGCTTCCACTCAGGGAGGGCGATTCCGCTCCGTAGCCCCGAAGTGCAATTACTCACCGTACGAGGCGAGACAACCGACGGTCAGCGAGCGGCTTTCCGCCGGTCTGGCAGGTGGGGCAGTACTGGAGGCTTGAGTCGGCGAACGACACCTCGCGCACTGTGTCACCGCATACCGGGCAGGGCAGCCCGGTGCGCGCGTGCACCTTCAGCCCGGAGCGCTTCTCACCCTTCAGTTCCGCGGCCCGCTGGCCGAGGGACCGCTCGACCGCGTCGCCGAGGACCTGTCGGGTGGCGGCGTGCACTGTGGCGATCTGGGCGTCGGTGAGCCGATCGGTGATCGCGAACGGGGACAGCTTCGCGGCGTGCAGGATCTCGTCCGAGTACGCGTTGCCCACCCCGGACAGCACCGACTGGTCGGTCAGCACCCCCTTGACCTGCCCCCGCCTGCTCCGCAACCGCTCGGCGAAGGTGGGCAGATCCGCGGCGAGCGCGTCCGGGCCCAGCTTGGCCACCCCGGGGACCGTCGCGAGGTCGGTGACCAGATATGCGGCCAGCTTCTTCTGGGTGCCGGCCTCGGTGAGGTCGAAGCCGGAACCGTCATCCAGGCGTACCCGCACCGCGATCGGGCCCTTGCCCGGACGCAGCGGGGTGGTGGCGGGGAACGCCTCCCGGTAGTGCAGCCAGCCCGCTCGCGCCAAATGCACCACCAGGTGCAGGCCGCCCTCGAAGAGGACGTCGAGGAACTTTCCGTGCCGACTGGCGTCGACCACCGCCCGGCCGGCGACCTCGGTCGGCGCCGGCTCGTACGTCTTCAGGGCGCTGATCGCGGCGATCTCCAGCCGATCGACGCGCCGCCCCACCGCGCGCTGACGTAGGTAACCCGCGAGCGCCTCAACCTCCGGTAGTTCGGGCACGACACAACGGTAGCCTTCTTTCCCGTGAGCGTGAGGAATGAGCTTGCGAGTCCCGCAATCGCGAACGAAAGGCAAGCTCCGTGAGAATCGTGGTGGCACACAACCGGTACCGGGAAGCCCAGCCTTCCGGTGAGAACACGATCGTCGACTCGGAGATCGCTCAGCTCACCGCCGCTGGCGTCGAGGTGCTGCCCTTCATTCGCAGTTCGGACGAGATCCCGTCGATGTCGAAGGCGGCGAAGGCGCTGCTGCCGATCTCGCCGATCTGGGCGCCGCGAGCCCAGCACGACCTGAGCCGGCTGCTCACCGAGCACCGACCGGACGTTTTGCACCTGCACAACCCGTACCCCCTGATCTCGCCCTGGGTGGTGCGGACCGCGCACCGGCACGGTGTGCCGGTGGTGCAGACGGTGCACAACTACCGGCAGGTCTGCTCGTCGGGGATCTACTTCCGCGACGGCGTGATCTGTCAGGACTGCAAGGGTCGGACGTTGGGTGTGCCCGCGATCAAGCACCGCTGCTACCGCGACTCGGCGGTGCAGAGCGCGCTGATGGCGACCACCCTGGCCGTGCACCGGGGCACCTGGCGCTCGGTGGATCGGTACATCGCGCTCACCTCGGCGATCGCCGATCACCTCCGCGAGTACGGCATTCCGGACGAACGCATCGTGGTGAAGCCGAACTCCGTACCCGATCCGGGTCGGCCGGTGCCGCTGGGTGACGGGTTCCTCTACATGGCCCGGCTCTCTCCGGAGAAGGGCGTCGACCTGCTGCTGGACGCCTGGCGCCGGCACCCGGTGGGTGCGCTGGGCACGCTGCGGGTGGCCGGCGACGGCGAGCTGCGCCCACTCGTGGAGGCAGCCGCCGCCGAGCGACCCGACGTGGTCTACCTCGGTCAGCTCGACCGGGCCGGCGTGCAGGCCGCAGTCGAGGCGAGCGCTGTGGTGATCGTCGCCGCGATGTGGCACGACGTGCTGCCCACCGTGATCATCGAGGCGTTGGCGAACGGCCGACCGGTGCTCGGTACAGCCTTGGGCGGCATTCCGTACCTGGTCGGGGCCGACGCCCCGCACGAGCCCGCCGGCACCGGGCCCGCCGAGATCGCCTCCGCGGTCGCCGGGGGCGGCGGCGGGCCGGCCATGCCGGCGGGGATCGGTCTGGGCGAGGCCGGTTGGGTGGTCGCTCCGGAGCCGACCGCGCTCGCGGCCGCCCTGCCGGTCGCCCGCGCCGGAGCGCCCGGGCTGACAGTGGCCGCCCGCGCCCGCTACGAGCGCATCTTCCACCCCGACGTGGTCACCAAGCAGCTCATCGACATCTATGCCGGTCTGGCCCGGACCCCCAACCACGTCTGAACCTGGTCCCGCCCGCGTTGGCCTGTCCGGCATGATCGCGCTCGATCCAGGAGTAGTCCCATCCGGCTTGCGAGGCCACTACATCCTGGATCAAGCGCGATCTTGGCCCTCCCGCGTGGATCTTGCGGACGGGTGGCGCGCGGGGGTGAGGGGCTGGTCAGCGCAGGGAAGCGCGGGCCGAGAAGGCGATGCTCGCCAGCAGGAAGCCGCCGTTGACGATCGTGAAGGCGACCATCACCCAGAGGGCCAGCGCGGGGGCCACTGCGAGCACCACGGCGGCCACGAAGACCACAGCGCCGTAGTCGCGGACCAGCTTCACCAGGCGCACCGGCAGCGAGGTCGAGGTGACCATGCTGGCCGCGTTCGGGCCGGCCTGCATCACCGACGTCACCAGGTTGACCATCCAGGTGCCCGCGAAGGTCGCCACGAGCCAGGTCGGCGTGCCCGGCTCCTGCGCCACGGCGGTGGCGGCCAGGGCTGCCACCAGGGCGATCTGCGCGGCCACGTCGCAGAGCACGTCGACACGCGCACCGGCCGCGCTGCCCTGGCCGGTCACCCGGGCCAACTGCCCGTCCGCGCAGTCCAGGGAATACGCCACCTGCCAGCCGACCAGAGCGAGCAGACCGACCACCCAGGCCGGTACGTCCCCGGCGGCGACCGGCACGGCGAGTGCCACCACGGACACCGAGGTGGCCAACCCGAGCACCAGGTTGGTGATGGTCAACGCGGTCGGTCGCAGCCCGAGCCGCTGGGCGACGAGCGCGAACACGGCCCCCAGCCACTGGCTGATCGACTCGCTGAAGAGGCCGCCGCCCCGGTTCACCCGGTGGAAGTCGGCGACGGTGGGACGGGGGTCAGCCAAGCTGGTCGCGGATTGCACCGGCGTAGTCTGCCAGCCGTTCCCGGGTCTCGGTAGGCGACAGTGTCAGGTGTTCGAGGATGGTGTACCGGTCCGGCCGGGTACGCGGCGCGAACTGCACCGCCTCGATGAACTGGTCGTCGGTGAGCGCCACCTCGGCGGGGAGCCGAGGCAGACCGTGCCGGGCGAGGCAGGCCGACATCTCCCCGAAGCGGCGGAGATCTCCGCGCAGCCAGGTGCAGAACAGCGCACCCAGCCCGGCGAGCTCGCCGTGCGAGGCGGTCCCCGGAAAGAGCGAGTCGACCGCGTGCATGATCTCGTGGCAGCCGCCGCTGCACGGACGGCTGGTGCCGTCGACAGCCATCGCCAGACCGCTGGAGATCAACGCCTCGGCGAGGACGATCACGAAGGCGTCGTCGCTCATGTCGCCGGGGTGGTTGAGCACCGCTTCGGCGCCCGCCCGCGAGAGCGACGCGGCCAGCCCGTCGACCGGCTCACCGCGTACCTTTCGGGACAGCTCCCAGTCGGCCAGCGCGCTGATGTTGCTGATCACGTCGCCGATGCCGGCCCGGTTGTGCCGGTCCGGGCCGCTCTCCACGAAGTCCAGGTCGACGATCACCCCGATCGGGATGTGGACGCCGTAGGAGCCCTTGATCCCGTCGGTGATCAGGCTGGCCACCGGGGAGGCGATCCCGTCGTTGGCGAGGCTGGTCGCCACCGACACCATCGGCAGCCCTCGGCGGGTCGCCGCGTACTTGGCCACGTCGATGGTCTTGCCGCCACCGATGCCGACCACCGCGTCGTACGACCGGGAGCGGAGTTTGCCGCCCAGGTCGTCGGCGGCGTCCAGCGTCCCACCGGAGACGGTGAACACGTCCGCCGAGCGCAGTGACGGTCGGATCAGCTCCGCGATCTGGGCGCCCTGACCCGGGCCGACCACCACCGCGACGTCGCCCCCGGAGGAGATCCGCCCGTCGGCCAGGATCGCGCCCAGGTCGGCGACCGCCCCGCGTCGCACGTCGATGTGCAGCGGGGTGAGGACGCTCCGAGCTAGTAGCGGCACGCGATCTCCCGCGCACGGGCCAGGTCGGCGTGGTTGTCGACCTCGACCCACGGGACGTCACCGATCGGCGCCGCCCGCACCTCCCCGCCCCGGTCGGAGAACTCCTGGTAGCCGTCCTCGTAGTAGAGGTTCGGGTCCCGCCGCCAGGTCGCCTCCAACGCGTCGGCGAGGGCGTCGGCGACCTGCGGCTCGATCAGCGTCGCGCCGATGTACTCCCCGTACGCCTCGCCCGGGTCCATGATCTTGGTGATCCGGGTGAGCTGGCCGGCGGCGTCGAAGGTGGTCTTCATCTCCTCCTCGGCCAGCGGCTTGAGGGTGTCCACCGCGAGCAGGATGCCCGGGCCGCGCTCGGCCAGCAGGGTCTTCTCGATGCTCACCGGGTGCACGGTGTCCCCGTTGACCAGCAGCACTCCGCGCGCGAAGTACTCCCGGGCGAGCCAGAGCGAGTAGGCGTTGTTCCACTCCTCGGCCTTGTCGTTGTGCACCAGGGTGAGCGTGACCCCGTACCGCTTCTCCAGGTCGGCCTGCCGCTCGCGGACCGCGTCCGCCGCGTAGCCGACGACGATCACGATGTCGGTGAGCCCGACCTCGGCGAGGTTGCCCAGCGCGATGTCCAGGATCGTCGTCTCGCCGTCCACCGGCACCAACGCCTTGGGCAGGGTGTCGGTGTACGGGCGCAGCCGTCGTCCCGCTCCGGCCGCGAGCACCATTCCGATCATCGCGACATCCTCCCTAGTCCTGCTCCCGTCACCGGTGGAGGATAGCGCCGGCCGGGTGCGCCGCTCCGGCCAACCGGGTCAGCCGGGCAATGCCGCCAGGTCGGCGAGCATGGTCAGGCGCTCCTCCGCGCTGAGCGCGGCGTACGGGCCGGCGGCCCGCCGGTCGGTCTCCAGTTCAATCGCGAGTCGCTCGGGACCGGCCGGCAGGGCGGCGATGCTCGACGCGGTGTGCCCGGCGGCGGTCCAGGCGGCGGCGTGCGCGTCGGCCCGGTGGTGTCGCAGCGTGCTGAGCCGGTTGAGCAGCAGAACGCCCGACGGGGTGCCGTCCGGCTCGTACGGGGGCGCCAGCGCGGCGAAGGTCGAGCCGCCCCGGTCACCCTCCTCGTCGGCCAGCACCAGGGCGTACGACAGCAGTCGGCCGAGCATGGCCACCAGCCGGGCCACCCGGTCGTCGTGGCCGGCCCACAACTCCTCGGTGACCTCGGCGTGCACCTGGTACAGCTCGGCGAGGAAGGCGGCGCCCCGCTCGGTCGCGGACAGGGCTCCGTCCGGGCCGCGGTAGATCATCCCGTGGGCCACCTGCTTGTCCACTGTCCGCCGGCAGGCGACCGGGTCCTGGTAGCGGGTGATCGCCGCGAACCCGGGCCCGTCGACAGTGCCACCGGGTGCGGCCAGTCGGGTGCGCAGGTCGACCAGGAAGCCGGTCGCCGTGATTCCGCCGTAGCGCTGGGACAACTCGGCGCCACCACCGTCCCGGCCGGCCAGGATGCCGGCGCGGAAGGTCCGGTCCACGGCCGGCGCGAGCAGCCCGGCGATCCGGTGGGGCGCCAGTTCGACGGTGTTCACAGACCGATCGACCGCAGGACGGCGAAGCCCTCCTCCGCGATCCGCCGGATCAGCCCGTCGTTGACGTCGCGGTGCTCGTCGAGCACTGTCACCTCGTGCTCGGCCAGCCAGCGGTACTCGGTGTGCTTGCCGGCCTCCAGCATCGGGCGGTCGAGGTCACCGTCGACGCGGACCAGGAAGTCGTACTCGGTGCGGGCCAGGCCGTCGTCTCCGACGTAGCTGTACTCGCCCACCTGGCCCAGGACGTGGGAGAGGACCCAGCCGGTCTCTTCGGTGATCTCCCGGCGCAGTGCCTCGTCGATGTCCTCGCCCGGCTCCACGTGGCCACCGACGATGTCCCAACAATTGGGAAACAGACGTCGGTGTGGTGAGCGGCGCTGAAAGAAGATGCGGCCGTCATGGTCGACGATCAGCGCGCCGGCGCAGCGCAGGGGCTCGGTGGACACCACTCGACAGTAGCCAGCGTCCGCAGCTTGTGCGATGCCGCTCTTGTCCCGGAAACATCCACCGACCACCATGTCCGTACCGAATGCCACCGTCCCAAAGGGGTGATGTGTGATGCAGGTACGGGATGCGATGTCCAGCCAGGTCCTCGTCGTCGGTCCGGAGCACACGCTCCGCCAGGCGGCCCGGATGATGTCGGCCCGCGGTGTCGGGTCGGCGGTCGTGATCGACCCGGATTCCGAGGGTGTGGGGATCATGACCGAACGTGACGTGTTGAAGGCCATCGGCGCCGGCCTGGACTGCGACGTGGAACGCACCGGCGCCCACCTGACCTGGGACGTGGTCTACGCGGGGCCGGAGTGGACGGTGGCCGAGGCCGCCGCCGCGATGGCCCGGGGCGGATTCCGGCACCTGGTGGTGCTGGACGGCCAGGAGGTGGCCGGCGTGATCTCCGTGCGGGACATCATGCGGGTCTGGTCGGAGAGCCAGGCGGTCGCCACGACCTGACCGGGGGTGGTGTGCGGGGCCGGATCGATGGGTAGACATCCCTTGCGGGCGCGGAGATGCCGTGGCCCGTGGGGGAGGTCCCGATGCGCGACGCGGAGCGGCTGGTTGAGCAGCAGTACGACATGCTCCTGCGTCGGGACGTGGCCCGGCTGCCGGATCTCTACGCCCCGGAGGCGTTCTACGCCATGCCGGGCGTGACGGTCCGGCCGATCGAGCTGCCCGCGCTGCTGCGCACCTGGACCGGCGCCTTTCCAGACCTGCGGGTCGACCCGATGGGCGCGGTCCGCACCGGCGGTGGCGCCGCGGTCGAGCTGCGACTGACCGGCACCCACACCGGCACCCTGCATTCGCCGTACGGCACCGTCGCGCCCACCGGCCGGCTGGTGAGCTGGGAGGTGGCCGACGTGGTCCGGGCCCGCAAGGGTCGGATCACCGCCTGGCGCTCCTACTTCGACTGGAGTCAGCTCCTCGACGCGCTCGGCGTGCAGCTGGAGGGACTTTCCCGGGCCGCGCAGCACGACGCGCTCGCCCTTCCGGTCTGATCTGCCGCCGTCCGGTGGAGTGGGGTCACCCGACCCGGTGGCTCAGGATGCGGACATCGCCGTGCCGACCGCGCGTCCCCCGCCGCCGCCCGTACGCTCAACATCCATGACCGCCGAGCAGTTGATCTCCTTTGCCCGTGGGGCTCCCTCGCTGGACATCGTCGATGTCGAGGGGCTCAAGGCCGCCGCCGTCCGCGCTTTCGACGCCGACCCCGCGGGGGTGACGGCGTACGGCACCTCCGTCGGGTACCTACCGCTGCGAAAGTGGATCGCCGAGAAGCACGGGGTCGAGGCCGACCAGGTGCTGGTCACCAACGGGTCGCTTCAGGCCGACGCGTTCCTCTTCGATCACCTGGTCCGCCCCGGCGACGCGGTGGTGGTGGAGCGCCCGACGTACGACCGGACGCTGCTCAACCTCCAGCGGATGGGCAGTGAGCTGCACGGCATCGCCGTCCAGCCGGATGGCCTGGACACTGCCGAGCTGCGCAAGCTGCTGGAGTCCGGGGTCCGCCCCCGGCTCGCGCACGTCATCCCGAACTACCAGAACCCGGCCGGCATGACGCTGTCCCTGGAGAAGCGCCGGGAGCTGCTCGACCTGGCCGCCGAATACGAGTTCACGATCTTCGAGGACGACCCGTACGCGGACATCCGCTTCCGTGGCGAGGCGCTGCCGTCGATGCTCTCGCTGGACACCCGCAACGTGGTGGTGCACGCGTCGAGCTTCACCAAGACGGTCTGCCCGGGTGTGCGGGTCGGTTACCTGGTCGGCCCGGCCGACCTGATCGCCTCCATCGCGAAGAACGCGACGAGCCTCTACATCTCGCCCGGGATGGTGTCCCAGGCGATCGTGCACCAGTTCTGCGTCTCCGGTGACATCGACCGCTCGATCGAGACGGTCCGGGCGGCGCTCGGCGAGCGGGCCCAGGTGCTCGCCGATTCGTTGCGCCGGCACCTGCCGCAGGCGCGGTTCGTGGAGCCCGACGGCGGCTACTTCCTCTGGGTGGAGTTCCCGGAGGACGTGCTGGTCGACCGGCTCGCCCCGGCGGCGGCCGAGCGCGGGGTCGCCGTGGTCAAGGGCAGTGACTTCGTGCTGGACGGCGGGCGGCACGCTCTCCGACTGGCCTTCTCGGCGGTGACGGCCGACCGGATCGATGAGGGTGTCCGGCGGCTCGCCTCGGCCGTCGAGGCCGTCCGCAGCTGAATTAACTGTCGGGTTCCTGACAGAACGACGATGCCGGCCGTCCCGGGGCTCCCCTCCGGGCGGCCGGCTGGCCCACAATGCTGCGAGCGTCAACCCGCCAGCTGCGGAGTTCACCGCCCGGCCTCGGGGCCGGCCCTGCCGGGTTGACGCGGCAGCACAACCTCCCGCCCCCACAGGTGCCGGGTGGGCCGTGTCGTCCCCCGCACACCCCCCGATGCGGCCCGGCCCGCCCGGCGCCGCCCCCCCACGCGACCGCCGTCACACCGGTCCTCGACCGCGATCGGCGTAGCCTGCAAGCCGCAGCTGAGCGCGGGAGGTGACGCGATGACGGATCGGACAGAGCGGGACCGGACGGCACCGTCGACCACCGGTCGGGGGCTGCGACCTCGGGCGTGGCCCTCCCCGGTCCGGGCGATGACCCGGATCCTCAACGCCGACGGCTCGCCGCCCGTTCCGGCGCCGACGGGCACGGGCACCGGCCGCAGCGCGGTGGTCGACTGCGCGCTCTACGTCGACGGCAGGCGGCAGCCCGGCGACTGGACCTACGCGGAGGCGTTGGCCGCTGCCCGCCGCGAGGAGCACGGGTTCGTCTGGATCGGTCTGCACGAGCCCGAGCTGGCCGAGATGACCGCCATCGCGGAGACCTACGGCCTGCACGAACTTGCGGTCGAGGACGCGGTCAAGGCCGAGCAGCGCCCCAAGCTGGAGCGGTTCGGCGACGTCGTCTTCCTGGTGCTGCGCACCGCCCGCTACTGCGAGCACACCGAGCTGACCGAGAACTCCGAGGTGGTGGAGACCGGGCAGGTGATGCTCTTCATCGGCCCGAACTTCGTGATCAGCGTCCGGCACGGCGATGCCTGCCGGCTCGCCCCGATTCGCGCCGACCTGGAGACCAAGCAGGAGTTGCTGCTGCACGGCCCGTGGGCGGTGGCGTACGGCGTGACCGACCGGGTGGTCGACCTCTATCTGGAGGTGGCCGAGCAGATCGAGGACGACCTGGACGTGCTGGAGGCGGAGGTCTTCGACCGGCACGGCCACGGGCGGATCCAGCGGATCTATCAGATGAAGCGGGAGTTGGTGGAGTTCAAACGGGCGGTGGTGCCGTTGCAACGGCCGCTGATGACGCTGACCTCCCAGGTCAACCGGGACGTGCCCAAGGAGATCCGCAAGTACTTCCGGGACGTGCAGGACCACCTGAGCCGCACCGTGGAGCAGGTGAACTCCTACGACGACCTGCTGAACTCGATCCTCCAGGCGCGGCTGGCCCAGGTCACCGTCGACCAGAACAACGACATGCGCAAGATCGCCGCGTGGGCGGCCATCGCCGCGGTCTGGACCTCCATCGCCGGCGTCGAGGGCATGAACTTCGAGAACATGCCCGAGCTGAAGATGACGTACGGCTATCCGGTGGCCCTGGCCCTCATGCTCGGCGTCTCACTGGCCCTCTACCGCTGGTTCCGCCGCAACGGCTGGCTCTGACCTCTCGGTAGCGCCGCTCACGCGGAAGCGCCGACGAGTGGGTGGATCCACTCGCCGGCGCCCGATGCACTGCTGTTGATCTCAGCGGCGGCCGTTGGTGCGGGCCGTGTCCTTGCCCAGCGCCTTGGTGAGGTCGTCGGTCGGCCGACCGGAGACATCGGTGGCGCCCTCGGCGACCGACGGGACCTTGTCGGTCGGGCGGACACCGGTCTGCTTGGCCGGGGCGGTGGTGCTGGCACTGGAGCCGCCGGCCACCGCCGAGCTGCCCGCGCCGGTCATCCCCGCCGCGCCGGACATGGCGGACCCGTCGGACCCCTTGGCGGCGGACGTCGTACGCACCTCGATCGAGTCGACCTCGTCGCGCATCGGCTCCAGGGTGCTGCGGGTCGGGTCGTACTCGGCCCACTCCTGCTGCTCCCGGCGGCGACGCAGCGCGACCGCGCCGGCCAGGCCGGCGATGGCACCCGCCGCCAACAGGCCGGTCATCATCGAGCCGCGACGGCGCGGCTGCTTCTTCTTACCGGTGATCCGCATGGTCTTCGACTTGGCCTTCCTGGTCAGCGGCCCTGCCTGCGCGGCGCCGTCACGAGCAGCCGCCGCCAGCGGTGCCAGCGTGGTGAGAGTCGTCCCCCAGCCGGTCGACGCGCGGTCGCGTACCTTCGCGGCGGTCGGTGCGACGTAGCCCCGGGCCACCTGGACCCGCGGGCCGACGGTCGCGCCAGCGCCCTTCGCGGCGTGGTTGGCTGCCAGCATCAGGTGGCTGATGCTCTGGTTCAGCTCGGCCTTGGCCAGCTGCCCCTGGGACTTACGCCGCCCGAATCCAAACACGGTCCTACCTCCTGGGAGTTGTTCCTTCGTCATCCTCCACCTTCGGATGCCTCCGCGATGCCAGATCGGGCACATGGGAGGATCCGCATGGAACTGACCAACGAGTGAGGAGTACCCGTGGCCGAGGCTGTCTACGCCACCCTGCACACCAACGCTGGCCCGATCCGGCTGGAGCTCTTCCCGAACCACGCGCCGAAGACCGTCCGCAACTTCGTCGACCTGGCCGAGGGAAACCGTGAGTACACCGACCCGCGCACCGGTCAGCCGGGCAGTGGTCCGTACTACGACGGCACCATCTCGCACCGGGTGATCAGCGGTTTCATGGTCCAGATGGGCGACCCGACCGGCACCGGCCGGGGCGGACCGGGCTACAAGTTCGCCGACGAGTTCCACCCGGAGCTGCGGTTCGACCGTCCCTACCTGCTGGCGATGGCGAACGCCGGACCGGGCACCAACGGTTCGCAGTTCTTCATCACCGTGTCGCCGACGCCGCACCTCAACAACCGGCACACCATCTTCGGCCAGGTCGCCGACGAGGAGTCGGTGAAGATCGTGGATTCGATCGCGAACACCCCGACCGGTCCGAGCGACCGTCCGCTCCAGGACGTCGTCATCGAGCGGGTCGAGATCGAGCGGTCCGCTTCCTGAACGACTGGCGAGGTACCTTTGCTCGCATGATTGAGCGCTCCGGAGCACAGCCGGTGCCGGTGGACCGTGCGGTGGCGGACGGAGGGTCGGCCCGGTGAGCGAGTCTCCGCCGACCACCCCCGTCTGCTACCGGCACCCCGGCCGGGAGACCTACGTCCGGTGCACCCGCTGTGACCGGCCGATCTGCCCGGACTGCATGCGGGACGCCTCGGTCGGGCACCAGTGCCCGGAGTGCGTCAACGAGGGACGTCGCAGTGTCCGGCCGGCGCGTACCGCCTTCGGCGGCGGTACGGCCGGCCGGCACGGCTATGTCACCAAGGCGCTGATCGCCGTGAACGTGCTGTTCCTGCTCGCCTCCATCGCCTCCGCCCGGGGCGGGGACGCGGCGGTGGGCGGCTCCGGCTTCGGCGGCCTGATGGGTGGCAGCACGCCGCTGACCGAGTGGGGTGCGGTGCTCGGCCGGGCCTACCTCTCCGACTACACGCTCGGCGGGATCGCCGAGGGCCAGTGGTACCGGCTGGTCACGGCGATGTTCCTGCACTACGGCGTGCTCCACCTGCTGCTCAACATGTGGGCGCTGTGGGTGCTCGGCCGGTCGCTGGAAGCCAACCTCGGGCGGGTGCGGTTCGCCGCGCTCTACCTGATCGCGGGCCTCGGCGGCAACGTGGCCGCCTATCTGTTCAGCAGCCCGCGGGCGGCCACCGTGGGTGCGTCGACCGCCGTGTTCGGTCTCTTCGCCGCGCTGATCATCATCGAACGCAGGTTGGGCCGGGACATTTCCCGGATCATCCCGATCCTGGTGATCAACCTGGTGTTCACGCTCGCCGTGCCGGGCATCTCGATCCCCGGGCACCTGGGCGGGCTCGTGGTCGGCGCGCTGATGGCGTTGGTGCTCGCGTACGCGCCGCGGAGTCGGCGGACGCTGGTGCAGGTCGCCGGTGGGGCGCTGATCCTGCTGATCCTGCTCGCGCTGGTGCTCTTCCGGACCGCCGCGCTGCTCACCTGACCGGGCGGGCGGCCCGCAACGCGGCGGCCACCTCTTCCGGGGTGGCCCCCAGGTCGTACCGGCCGAACAGGTGCAGCGAGTTGCCCGCGTCGATCTCCAGGGTTTCGCTGGTCAGCCCCAGCCGGGGCCGCCGGTCGACGGCGATCGCCTCGACCGCCGACCAGGGCAGCAGTCGCCGGCCGGCGAAGCCGTGGATGACGGTGAGCCCGGCCGGGTCCACCGCCAGTCGGACCGGCGCGACCAGGTCACGTACCGCCCAGCCGGCCAGCGCGGCGGCGGCCAGGACGGCCACCGCCAGGCGGACCGGGTCGCCGTCGGCGAAGAGCAGCCCGAGCGCGACGAGCAGGACGGCGCCGGCCAGTTTCGCCGCCGGCAGGCTCGACGGCACCCGCCACTGCTGTGCCGGGGAGGTCTCATTCACCCGCCCAGCATGCCAGCGGCAGTCGGACTCCGGCACCTCGTGCGGGTGTGGCCGGACGACCGGTCGATGGACGACGTAGGATCGGGGCAGCCCAAGTTACCGGGGAGTAAACATGAGTGACGCGGTCATCGTCGGCGCGGTACGTACCCCGGTCGGGCGGCGCAAGGGCAGCCTCGCCAGCGTCCACCCGGTCGACCTCTCGGCGCACGTGCTGCGCGCCCTCGCCGAGCGCACCGGGCTCGACCCGGCCCAGGTCGACGACGTCTTCTGGGGCTGCGTGTCCCAGGTCGGCGAGCAGTCGTGGAACATCGCCCGCAACGGCGTGCTCGCCGCCGGCTGGCCCGAGACGGTGCCCGGCACCACACTGGATCGGCAGTGCGGCTCCAGCCAGCAGGCCCTGCACTTCGCCGCAGCGACGGTGCTCTCCGGTCAGGCCGACCTGGTGGTCGCCGGCGGCGTCGAGTCGATGACCCGGGTGCCGATGGGCTCCAGTGTGGCCGGCGGCATGCCGTTCAGTGACCAGCTACGCGCCCGTTACCGGGGCGTCGAGGGCTTCGCCGACGACGCGCCGCTGCCGTTCAACCAGGGGGTCGGGGCCGAGCTGATCGCCCAACGGTGGCGCCTGTCGCGTACCCAACTGGACGAGTTCGCGCTGGCCAGTCACGAGAAGGCGGCCGCCGCGCAGGACGCTGGCGCGTTCGACCCGGAGCTGACTCCGGTGCCGCTCGCCGACGGTGGCAAGTTCGCCGCCGACGAGGGCATCCGCCGGGAGACCTCCCTGGAGAAGCTGGGTGAGCTGGCCACCCCGTTCCGCGCCGACGGCGTGGTGACCGCCGGTTCCGCGTCCCAGATCTCCGACGGCGCCGCGGCCCTCGCGGTGACCACCTCCGACTGGGCCAGCCGACACGGTCTGCGCCCGCTGGCCCGGATCCACACCGCCGTGGTCGCCGCCGACGACCCGGTCACCATGCTCACCGCGCCCATCCCGGCCACCGCGAAGGCGCTGCGCCGCGCGGGGCTGGGCATCGAGGAGATCGGGGTGTACGAGGTGAACGAGGCGTTCGCCCCGGTGCCGCTGGCCTGGCTGGCGGAGACCGAGGCGGACCCGGAGCGGCTCAACCCGCGCGGCGGGGCGATCGCCCTCGGCCACCCGCTCGGCGGCTCCGGTGCCCGGATCATGACCACCATGCTTCAGCACATGCGGGACAACGGCATCCGCTACGGGCTCCAGACCATGTGCGAGGGCGGCGGCATGGCCAACGCCACCATCGTCGAGCTGGTCTGACGCGGGGCGGGAAAACGCCTCGCCTCGACGCGGAACGGCCGCCTAAGGTGCCCAGCGTGACGACGATCGCCGGTGAGCGCGCCCCCGACTGGTCCAGCGAGCAGTGGCAGGTGCGCGCCCGATCCTGGGTCGACGCACAGCTGAGCCAAACCGGCCGACGGGTGACCGGGCTGGTGGAGCCGAGGCTGCGGCCCTGGTCGCTGGTGTGGCGGGTGCCCACCGACGACGGTCCGGTCTGGTTCAAGGCCAACAACCCGGGCACTGTGCACGAGGCCGTCCTGATCGCGGCGCTCGCCGAGTTGACGCCCGACCGGGTGCTGACGCCGATCGCGGTGGACCCGGCGCAGGGCTGGTCGCTGCTGCCCGATGGCGGCGAGTCGTTGCGCGACGTGCTGGCGCGCGACCCCGACCTGGCGCACTGGGAGCGGGCGCTGCCCGGGTACGCGGCACTGCAACTGGCGAGCGCGTCGCGCGCCGACGAGCTGGTCGCCCTGGGCGTGCCGGATCAGCGTCCGGAGGTGCTGGCCGGTCTCTTCGCCGAGCTGCTCGACGATCACGAGGCGCTGCTGGTCGGTGCCGAGGGCGGGCTCAGTCCGGAGGTGCACGAGCGGTTGCGGGCCGAGCTGCCGGCGTACGCGCAGCGGTGTCGCCGGCTCGCCGACCTCGGCATTCCGGCGACCGTGCAACACGACGACCTGCACGACGGCAACGTCTTCGCCGGCGCGGCCGGGTACCGGTACTTCGACTGGGGCGACGCCTCGGTGGCGCACCCGTTCGGCACGCTGCTGGTGACCCTGCGCTCCATCGGGCACGCCGGGAAGCTCGCTGCCGACGATGCCCAGCTGGTGCGGTTGCGTGACGCGTACCTGGAGGTGTGGACCGACCGGTACGACCGGCGGACCCTCGTGGAGGCCGCCGACCTCGCGATCGGCCTGGGGCCGGTGAGCCGGTCGCTCTCCTGGCGTCGGGCACTGGACACCCCCGAGGAGTCCCGCGCCGAGTACGCCGACGCGGTCCCGGGCTGGCTGGAGGAGCTGTTCGCCGCCAGTCCACTTCAGCCGAACTCCTGACCATGATCCGTCCGAGTCGGAAGTCGGACAGGCAGTGCGACAGGCGGCGTGGAACTTCCAAAAATCCCGCGTGACCCACGTCACCCTGGTGAGGGCGTCGTTGGGCAGGTCATGGACGTCTTCTCCCGAACGTTCCTCCCGGCCGCCGCTGAGGCTGGCCTGGCCGTGCAGACGGTGAGCCGGCACATGCCGGTCTTCCGGCGCTGTGTCGGCTCCGGTGACGCCACCATCCTGGTCACCCGTTGCAGCCGCCCCGACCGCCCGGTCACCGGCGACTACCTGTTGCTACTCACGCACCGCCGCCTGGTGGTGACCCAGCAGACCCGGCTCCTGCACCGACTGCGCCTGCACCTCAACACCGAGTTGCGCGAGCTGAGCAACGTCACCTGGAGCCCGGACCCGCGGCTGCAGTCGGTGGAGATGGCGGCCACCGCGATCGACGGGATCCGTGAGCGGTTCCTGATCCGGACCAGTCACCCGAAGCAGGTCTGGCAGCTCGACGCGTTGCTCAACCAGGCGTTCCGGACCCGCCTGCGGCCGGCCGGCGCGCGGGTCGTTGCCAGCATCGGTGACGCACCAGCCGCCGCCCGGCCCGGGATGTTCGCTCCGTCCTGGTGAGCTGACCCCGACCGGGCGTCGCCCGGCCTTTACCGAACTCGAACACACACCGATCGCGCCGAGCCTGCGCAGTCGGCAATCATGGGCCGGTGACCGTCGAACCACCGCATCGCGGGCTCGTCCTCGTCGTGGAGGACGAGCCGGCCATCGCCGACCTGGTCCGGCTCTACCTGACCCGGGACGGGTTCGGCGTCCACCTGGAACGTGACGGCGAGGCCGGGCTGAGCGCGGCACGCCGGTTGCGCCCGGTGGCCTGCGTCCTGGACATCGCGCTGCCGGGCCTGCCCGGCACCGAGATCTGCCGCCGGCTGCGCGAGGCCGGCGACTGGACCCCGGTCATCTTCCTCACCGCCCGCGACGACGAGGTGGACCGGATCGTCGGTCTGGAGCTGGGCGCCGACGACTACGTCACCAAGCCGTTCAGCCCCCGGGAGCTGGTTGCCCGGGTCCGCGCGGTGCTGCGCCGATCCGCCGGCGGCCCGGAGGGCGCGGACCGGCAGCGTGTCGTCGGCCCGGTGACGCTCGACCCGGCCCGCCGTACGGTCACCGCCGCCGGCTCTCCGGTGCAGCTCACCTCCACCGAGTTCGACCTGCTGGCCCACCTGATGGCCCGGCCCGGCCGGGTCTTCACGCGGGAGGAGTTGCTGGCCGGTGTCTGGGGCTACGCGGCGCACGCTGGCACCCGGACGGTGGACGTGCACGTCGCCCAGGTGCGGGCGAAGCTCGGCCCGGCGAGTGTGATCCGGACCCATCGCGGCGTGGGGTACGCGGTCGATGCCTGACCACCCTGGGCACGTCGAGTCGCCGACCATGGCCCTGCCGGTGGTGGGCGCCGCCCCACCCACCGCACCCCGACGAGGCCGACTCGGCCGTACGCTGACCGCCCGCGCGGTGCTCGTCACCTGCGCGGTGGCGCTGGTGTCGGTGCTGGTCACCGCCATCGTCGCGGTGCCGTTGGCGATCCGTGGCGCGGAGCGGAGCGAGCAGGAGGCGCTCGCCGCCCAGGCCCGACTCGCCGCCGAGGTGCTGCGGACCCGGCTCGACCGGGGTCGCAGCGCCGACGAGGAACGGCTCATCCGGCAACTGCGCGACCAGGGCATCGACGCGTACCTGGTCCGCCGTGGGGCGGTCGACCGGGCGGGTCTGCCACCCCGGGTGGTGCAGCGGATCGGGCAGGGCCGCAACGTGTCGGCCCGCCGTTCGGTCAACGGTGAGCGGGCCCTGGTCGAGGGTCGGGCCCTGCCCGGCGGCAACGGGGTGGTGCTCTCCCGTCCGCTGGCCGACGGGCTGTGGGCCCGGGTGCTGCTCAGTCTGTGGTTGCCGCTGCTGGCCGGGTTGACCGCTGGTGTGGTGGCCGGGCTGCTGCTGGCCCGTCGGCTGGCCCGGCCGATCCGGGTCGCGGCCACCGCCGCGGCACGGCTGCGCGCGGGTGACCGCGCCGTCCGGGTGCCGGTCGAGCCGCCGGACGAGGTCGCCGACCTGGCCGAGGCGTTGAACGGTCTGGCTGCCGCGCTGGCCACCAGCGAGGGCCGACAGCGGGAGTTCCTCCTCTCCGTCTCGCACGAGCTGCGCACCCCGCTGACCGCGATCCGGGGGTACGCCGAGGCGCTCGCCGACGGGGTGCTCGGTGCCGACGACACGGTGGACACCGGTCGGACGATGCTGGCCGAGGCCCAACACCTGGACCGGCTGATCGGCGACCTGTTGGCACTGGCCCGGCTGGAGGCCGCCGACTTTCCCCTGGAACCGGTGCCGGTGGACCTGACCCAACTGGCAGTGGACGCGGAGCCGACCTGGTCCGGCCGGTGCGCGGCGGTGGGCGTGCCGTTCCGGGTGGAGACGCCCGGTCAGCCGGTGCCCGCGTACACCGATCCGGGGAGGATCCGGCAGGTGCTGGACGGGCTGCTGGAGAACGCGCTGCGGGTCGTACCCCCGGGGTCGCCGGTGGTGCTCGCGGTCCGGCCGGTCGACGCGGACCCGGCGCACGGCGGCGTGTTGGAGGTTCGCGACGGCGGGCCCGGCTTCACTGACGACGACCTGGCGGTGGCCTTTGAACGCGGTGCGCTGCACGAGCGTTACCGGGGGGTGCGCAAGGTGGGCAGCGGACTGGGGTTGGCGCTGGCCGCCGGGCTGGTCCGCCGGTTGGGCGGGGAGATCGCCGCGGGGCACGCGCCGGAGGGCGGCGCCGCCTTCACCGTCCGGCTGCCCGGTGATCCTTACCTGACCCGAACATCGGCCTGACGCTCCGCTCGTCGTTCCCGGGAAGGCTGGGGGCTCCACTGACAGAGAGGGAGAGTCATGCCACGTTGGGGTATCGCCACCGGCACCACGGCACTGCTCGCGGCGGTCGCGCTCGGCGTCAGCGGCTGCGGCGCGGCCGAGGTGGCCAGCCAGCCCGCCCGGGATGTCGCCGTCGAGGTCGCCGCCGCCATGGGAGTCGAGGGGCAGGCGCTGGCCGCGATGGGCTTCGACGCCGACGACCTGGACGTGCGGACCGTCGCCGCACCGGCCACGCCGACGCCGGGTGCGTCCCCCAGCGCCAAGGAGAAGGCCCGGGACAAGCGCGGTGAGGAGTGGCGCAAGCGCCGCCAGGCCCGCGTGCTGCTGCGCAGGAACACCCTGCACGGTGAGGCGGTGGTGAAGACGAAGGACGGCGGTACGCAGACCGTCGCCGTGCAGCGCGGCGAGGTGACAGCGATCGACGGCGACTCGATGACCGTCAAGTCCACCGACGGCTTCACCATGACCTGGACCTTCGGCGACGACCTGCGGGTGGTCGAGCGGCGGGCCACAGTGCAGCCGAGCGAGGTCACTGTCGGCGCGACGCTCGGCGTCGCCGGCGCGAAGGACGGCGACAAGGGCGTGGCCCGGCTCGTCCTCATTCCCCGCGCCAAGTGAGCGCAGGGGCCCTGGTCGACGCCAGGGCCCCTGCCCTCGTCAGTAGACGCGGGAGCCGATGAAGTCGTCGTGACCGTAACCGACCGGGTTGGCGGCGGTACGGGCCTCGAACGACCACTGCTGCCGGGTGCTGCTGGAGCAGGTCGCCAACCGCAGGCGAGAGCTGCCCAGCAGCGGGTTGTCGAACGCCACGCAGAGGTTGTTGGCGCTCGCCGGCCTGATCTGGTTACCCAGGAAGACGAACTGCTGCGCTCCGGTGCCGTTGCAGTCGTAGATGTTGACAGCGGTGCCGGCGGTCATCGAGCTGTTGGCGACGTCCAGGCAACGGTCGTGGGACAGCTCCGAGTGCAACGACCGTCGGGTCGAGTCGTACCAGAAGCCCTGGTTGCGCCCACCGTGGCAGGAGTACGGCTGCTGTGCGGTGCCGTTGCGGGAGTCGTACCCCTTGCCGTCGACACAGGTGCCGGTGGCCACGTTGCGCAGTTGCTTGAACTCCAGCAGCCCCGGGTAGAGCACGCCACCGCCGGTGCTGGCCGGGTCGACGCAGCTGGCCCGCGTCTGCCCGGAGTTCCAGAACTGGGTGATGCACTGGGCGAACATGCCGTGCCCGCGGGCGTTCGGGTGGAACGACTGTCGGGCGGCGTTCTCGTTCCAGATGCCGACCTCGATGAAGAGGCCGCGGACCGAGGTGTTGTCGGTGCACACCTCGTGCCCGTGGAAGAGCCGGCTGGCATCCAGGTAGCGGGTGCCGGTGTTCGCCGCGGCCGAGCGCAGCGCCGACTCGAACATCGGCACCGCCTTGTTCCGGGCGAACGCCGCGTCGGCCAGGTAGAGCAGACAACCGCCGGAGTACCAGCCGGGGAAGTTGGGGTTGTCCTCCACGTCGGGGCTGCCGGGGCTCGGGTACGACATCAGCACCAGTTCGTAGTCCGACCGCAGGTAGCCGGCGTTGGTCATGGTCTGCCGAATGTCGGTCAGCGCCGACTCCACGGCCTGCCGGCTGCCGTCGGTGCGGATCGTCCACTGGTCGGTGTAGGTGGGGTAGCAGGCACCCTGGAAGAAGACGCGGCGGACGGCGCAGTCGGTGGCGACCGGACCGAACTGGATGGTGCCGTCACCGTTCGCGCCGACCACCACCCAGATCAGCTTCACGTGCGTGTTGCGCGCCTTGATGCCCAGGTAGTCGCCCTGGTTCAGCTCGTTGTGCTGGGTCGGGCCGCCGGCGATCAGGTTCCACGGGGTTGCACCGGAGCAGGCGATGTTGTACTGCGCGTCCGACGTGATGCCGGTGCGGAAGACCGCCTGGTCGTACGAGCGGTCGCACCAGTTGCCGTCCTGGTGGGTGCCGGGGACGTAGTTGCCGACCCCCTCACCGGAGATCTCGCTGTCACCCATGGTGACCAACGCGGTACGCCGTTGTTCGATCGGGCGGATCGCCGGGCTGCCGTAGAGGGCGGTCGCCTCGGCGGCCCGGATGGCTTCGAGGTTGGCGGGGAGTGGTTGGACCGCTGGTCGGTCGGCGGCGGTGGCGGGGGTGGCCGGTCCGGCGAGCATCGGTAGGACGAGAGCGGCGACGGCGACGGCGACGGTGATGGCCCGTCGTCGGGTCGCGCGTTCGGGCCTGGCGGGGATTACAGGCATCGACGCACTCCTTTCGGCTCAATCGCGGGACGTCGATTGAGTTACCAGACGGTAACGTGCGGATCAACAGATGTGAATGCGCTTCAGGTCCTTGCGCGCCGGATGCGGAACCGCCCGGATCGGACTATCCGGGCCCGCGCGCCAGCGCCACGGCAGCGCGGGGCGGCTTCTGGTTCAGCTATCCGGCGGCAGTGCGGCCGGCTTCTGGTTCAGCGGCCCGGCGGCAGGGCGTAGCCGACGTAGCCGTGGAACTCCAGCCGCCAGCCGGCCGGGACGAGTTTGGCGCAGGCCGCCTTGTTGCCGGTGCAGACGATCGCGTCGACCGAGGAGGGGTCGGCCGGCGGCCGTTCCGGCAGTACCGACTGCAACGCCACCAGGTCCGGTGAGCCGCCGTCGGGCTGCCGCAGCAGCAGCCACCACGGGTACTCCCAGTTGTCGTTCTGCTGCACCAGCCCGATCCGCCGCGCACCGCTGTCCTGGACCGCGGTCGCCGCCCAGCGGAACTCGTCGGCCCACTGGGGGCGGCGCAGGAACCGGGTGTCCCAGTCCGAGGTGGTGAAGACCGAGCCGGCGCCGACCAGCCGGCGCGGGAAGCCGTACGACAGTGCGAGCACCCCGGCCAGCGCCGAGGTGGCCAGCACGGTGACGGCCGCCACCGTGGCAACGGTTCGACGCCCACCGGCACGGTTGCGCAGGAGAGCGTCCAGCCCGAGGCCGGCGAGGGGCACGGCGAGCACCACGGCGTAGAGCAGCAGCCGGTTACCCCACGGCTGCCACTTGATCATCGCGGTGTGCAGCAGCACGGCGGTCAGCACCACCACGGCGTACGCCCGCAGTGACCCGGCCCGCTCGGGAGCGATCCGCCGTGGGCGGGCGAGCGCGATCACCGCACCGATCATCGCCAACGCTCCGGCCAGCGGAAACGCCACCCGGTCCTCGTCCGGATACCAGGCCGGCTCCGGGAACAGCTCCCGCCCGAAGGTGATCGCGCGGTCCTGCGGGTCGACCCCGATCGCCTCGGCGCCGCTGATGATCACCTCGGCCCCGGCACGACGCAGCGGCGCCAGCGGCGTGTCGAACGCGGTGTGCCCGATCCGCAGCGCGTTGACCACTATCGACGCCGGGTCGTGCCGCTCCATCGGAATGGACTCGCGCAGCCGGGGCGGCCCCAGCGGGTGCCCGAACTCGGCGGTCACCCGAGCCAGGAACGGGCCGACCACCACGGCCGCGACCAGCAGGATCAGCACCGAACCGCCGACCGTGCGGGCCAGCCCACCGACCGGCCAGGACCGCCGACCCCCGCCCGCCGCTGCCGGATCGGTCGACGTGGCGTTCCTGCTCCGGGCCAGCCTCAACTGGGCCAGTCCCCAGAGCACCAGCAGCGGGCCGACCGCGATCAGGCCGCTGGTCTTGGTCACCGCGGTCAGCCCGGTGGCCGCCCCCAGCCCGAGCAGCGTGCCCCAGCCGGTCCGTCGACTCAGCCCGTCCAGCACCACTGTCGCCGCACAGGCCACCCACGCCGCGCAGATCAGGTCGGTCTGCGTGCTGGTGGCCTGGAGCACCACCATCGGCGTGGTCGCCAGCACGAACGCGGTGAGCAACTGGGCCCGCCGGCCGCCGCCGAGCTGTGCGGTGATCCGGGCGGCCACCAGGAGGCAGACCACCCCGGCCGCCCACTGCACGAGGTTGTGCAGGTGGTCCCCGCCGGTGAGCAGGCGCAGGTGCAGCAGCAGGTACTCGGCTCCGGGCGGGATGGTCACCTGCCGGTGGATGGCGGTGGGCCAGAAGTCGAGGTCGCCCTGGGCCACCCAGTGCTCCACCTTCGGCAGGTGGTACGTCTGCGAGTCGAAGTTGTTCGGCTCGGCCAGCAGCGCGACCAGCAGCTCTACCAGGACCAGCCCGCCGACCGTGCCGGCGAGGAGCCGCTCACCCGGTCGGGCCGTACGCCACGCGTCGACCGCTACGGCACGAAGGTCAGCGAACCTTCGACCAGCCCGGGTCGGCGCGGAGGTGGGCTCACCGCGCTCGGCGGCCGGGGTGGACACGTCGGGTCCGCCACCGGACACCACAGCGCCGACCGGCACCGGCCGCGATGCAGTGCTGACTGCCGGCGCAGCGCTGACCGGCACCGGTGCGGCGGCGGGCGGCTGCCCGAGGCGGGTCGCCCGTCGCCAGCGCAGACCGGTCGCCGCTGCCGCCGCGACCAGGAAGAGCAGCCAGGCGACTGTGAACGCGCCTCGGGTCAGCGCGTGCGACGCGCCGAGCACCTCGACGACGAGCACCCCGTACGCCCCGGTGAGCAGGACGGCGCGCACCACGGCGAGCCGCAGCGGTGCGACCGCGCCAGCCTCGCGTGGCATCGCCGCGACGATGAGCAGGAGCACCGCGGCGGCAGGAACCGCCGCGAGCAGGGAGCCGGCAGCCGACATGGCGGAAGTAAACACCATTGATCTGAAGCCGCCGCGCCGACTGCCCAGCGGTAGCGGTACGCGGTAAACAAACCAACCAGGCTAGGCTATGGCCGACGTGTTGCCGCCACCGTGGAGATCCCCGTGAAGCTCTCGATCCTCATGCCGGTCTACAACGAGGAAGAACGCATCGCGGATGCCCTCAAGCAGGCATTGGCGGTGGACTATCCCTGTGAGATCGAATTGGTCGTTGTTGACGACGGCAGCCGCGACGGCACCGGCGAGGTCCTCGGTCGCGCCGACGACGCACGCCTGCGGGTCATCACCCACCAGCGCAACGCCGGCAAGGGTGCCGCCATCAAGACGGCGGTCGACAGCGCCGAGGGTGACTACATGGTCATCCTCGACGCCGACCTGGAGTACGACCCGCAGGACATCCCCAAGCTGCTCGACCCGGTGCTCGACGGTCGCGCCACGGTGGTCTACGGCAATCGCACCTTCGGCAGCCACAGCGCCTACAGCTTCTGGTACGTGATGGGCAACAAGGGCGTCACGATGGCGGCCAACGTGCTGTTCAACTCGTACATCGGCGACCTGGAGACCTGCTTCAAGCTGATGCCGGTGGCGCTCTACCGGTCGCTTGAGGTGCGCTCGCGCGGCTTCGGCATGGAGGCCGAGGTGACCGGCAAGCTGCTGCGTCGCCGGATCCGGCCGTACGAGGTGCCGATCAGCTACCGGGCGCGCGGCCGGGAAGAGGGCAAGAAGATCACCTGGAAGGACGGCGTCGAGGCGATCTGGATCCTCGGGCGCGAGCGCGCTCGCCGCCGCCCCGCCGTCTCAGCCGCCAACTGACCCCAGGAACCCGCTGATCGACCGCCGCAGGCCGTCGGCGTCCAGGCCATGCCACCGGGCGTGGTCGGCCGGATCGCCGTACCGTCGCAGGTCGGTCTGACCCACCCCGAGGGCGAGCAGCCGGTGCGGTACGTCCGCCAGGGCCCGGCTGACGAGCGCGCTCGACGTTCCCGCCAGGTACGGCTCGACCAGCACCACGTCGGTGTTGGCGAGCGCCCGCAGCCCGGGCGTGTCGAGCGGCCGGGGCGTGTGGGTGTACGCCACAGTCACGTCCATTCCCTCGGTCGCCGCCACTGTGGGGTCGAGCATCGGTCCGACCGCCACCACGAGGGGCGCATTCGTCAGGCCTCGTCGGATCACCCGTAGCCCTGTGGCGTCCGGGTACGCCTCGGCGTTGCGCTGCTCGGAGAGCCGCAGGTAGATCGGATCGTCGGTGGTCGCGGCGTTGCGCAGCAGCGGCGCCACCTCGTCCGGGTGGCCGGGCACCCGGACCGTCCAGCCGTCACCGAGGGAGTCGAAGAGCGCCACGTCCCCGGGCGACTGGTGGGTGCGGCCCTCAGCCGACCCGTCGTACGACGCGCCGATGCTGACCAGGACGGTGCCCACGCCCTGGTGGTCCAGATCCAACTTGATCTGCTCGTACGCCCGGTCTACCAGGAACGTCGCGTACGAGTGTGCGATCGGACGCAGCCCGGTCAGGGCGAGCCCGCCGGCCACCCCGATCATCAGTTGCTCCCGGATCCCGACGTTGAGCACCCGGTCCGGGTGGCGGTGGCTGGCCGAGGCGAACTGGGCCACCGAGATGTCGGCCAGCACCAGTGCGGTACGCGGATCCTCGTCGAGGAGCGCGTTGGCGGTGTCGATGAAGGCGGTACGCATGTCGGTCATCCCTTGCTCTCGGTGCGGGCGACCACCAGGTGCGGGTGTCGTGGTCGGTGCCCGGTCAGCGCCGCGTACAGGGCTTCGTGGTTCCGGCCGTCGACGGTGTCGGCAGTCCAACCGTTGACGGTGAACCGGCTGGCGATGCCACCGGCCCACCCGTGGCTGGCCGACGAGTTGTCGACAACGACCGCGGTGAGGCTGTCGAGGCCTGTCGCTCCCGCGTACGCGATCGCCTCGTGGTTGGATCCCTCGTCCAGTTCGGCGTCGCCGAGCAGCACGTACACCCGGGGGTTGAGCAGCCCCTGGGCGCGCAGGCCGAGCGCGGTGCCGACGGCCAGCCCGAGCCCGTGCCCGAGGGAGCCGGAGCCGATCTCGACCCCGGGCACCAGGAGTCGGTCCGGGTGGTGACCGAGCCGGCTCTCCGGTCCGGCCAGGTCGTCGAGCCAGGCGTCCGGGATGAAGCCGTGCGCGGCGAGCACCGCGTAGTAGGCGGCCGGTCCGTGACCCTTGGAGAGCAGGAACCGGTCCCGCTCCGGGTCGTCGGCGGTGTCGGGGGTGACCCGCAGCACGCGGTCGTAGAGCACCTGGAGCACGTCGGTGGTGGAGTGCGCGCTCGGCGCGTGCTTCTCGTCGCCGGTCAGTCGTCGGATCAGCCCGGTCAGTCGGGCGCTGCTGTCGGTGGGCAGTGTGGTGGTCATGCCACTACTGTGTGAGTTGAAGTGGACTTCAACTCAAGGACCTGGGGATGCCGGATCTATTGACGATCGGTGAGCTGTCCGCCCGCTCCGGGGTGGCACCATCGGCGCTGCGCTACTACGAGCGACTCGGGCTGATCCGTGCCGACCGCACCGGCGGCAACCAGCGCCGGTACGCCCGCGCCGAGCTGCGGCGGGTCGCCTTCATCCGGATTTCCCAGCAGGTCGGCGTCTCGCTCGACGAGATCCGGGAGGCACTCGACTCGCTTCCCGAGGCCCGCACCCCGAGCCCGCAGGACTGGGCGCGGCTCTCGGCGAGCTGGCGCAGCCGACTGGACGAGCGGATCCGGTTGCTCACCAAGCTCCGGGACGACCTGGACGGCTGCATCGGCTGCGGCTGCCTGTCCTTGCAGCGCTGCACGCTCAACAACCCGGAGGACACGCTGGCCGGCGAGGGCCCGGGCGCCCGGCTGGTGCTGCCCCGACCGACCGACGACCCGACGCTGGCAGGCTCGCTCAACTGACGCACACCTACTCGGAAGGCTCGCTCAACTGACGGCCGACCCTCCACCCGGCGGGCGGGTGAGCAGCACCTTGCCGAAGTGATCGTTCGACTCGACGAGCCGGTGCGCCTCCGCCGCCTCGGTCATCGGCAGCCGCCGGTCCACGATCGGCCGGATCCGGCCCGCCTCGACCAACGGCCACACCTCGTCCCGTACGCCCTGGACGATCTTCGCCTTCTCGACGAGCGGACGGGACCGTAGCGACGTCGCGGTGACGCTTGCCCGCTTGGCCAGCAGCGCGCCGAGATCCAACTCGGCCTTGCGCCCACCCTGCATCCCGATCACCACGAGCCGACCGCCGGTGGCCAGCGCGGAGACGTTCCGCCCCAGGTAGGACCCACCCATGATGTCGAGGATGACGTCGACGCCGCGCCCGTCGGTGACCCGCCGGGCCTCCTCGACGAAGTCCTGCTCCCGGTAGTCGATGATGTGCGCCGCGCCCAGCTCACGCAGCCGGTCGTGCTTGGCCTCCCGCGCGGTGGTCAGCACTGTCACGCCGAGGGCAGCCCCGAACTGGATGGCGAAGGTGCCGATCCCACTGCCGCCGCCGTGCACCAGCAGCGTGTCGCCCGCACCGAGCCGCGCCACCCGGACCAGGTTCGACCAGACCGTGCAGGCCACCTCGGGCAGCGCCGCCGCGTCGACCGGGTCGCAGGCCGGCACCGGCAGCAACTGCCCGGCGGGGACCGCAACCCGCTCCGCGTACCCGCCGCCGGCCAGCAACGCGCAGACCTGCTGCCCGACCGCCCACCCGGCGACCTCCGCGCCAACCTCCGTGATCACCCCAGAGCATTCCAACCCGGGGTACGCGGGCGCGCCCGGCGGCGGCGGGTAGTGCCCCTGCCGTTGCAGCAGGTCAGCGCGGTTGACTCCGCTGGCCCGCACATCCACGATCACCTCGTCCGGGCCCGGCTCCGGGTCGGGCACCTCGGCCCAGACCAGCGCGTCGGGACCACCGGGCTGCGGAATCGTGATGGCTCGCATGGGCCCAGTCTTCCCGATCTCCCCGGGTGCCGCAGGCGCACCGTCCAGCCCACAGTGGACACCCCAGACCGCCTGGCCGGGGAACCGGGGAGGGACGCCGGGCCGCCCGGAGCGAGCCGTGGCAGACTATGCGTGGCCGTACGCCCACGGGTGGCGGCCCAGGAGGGTTCGCCTAGTGGCCGATGGCGCTGGTCTTGAAAACCGGTAAGGCAGCGATGTCTTCGTGGGTTCGAATCCCACACCCTCCGCCCAGGTTGACAGCAAAAACGCCCCCTGGCCAGCGCGAACGCTGGCCGGGGCGCTTCTGTGAAAGGCGAGTGGCAGGGTCCAGCCGAGCATGATCCCTGCGGGTGTGTGGGTAGCCGCAAGGCAACTCCTGCCGGTAGATTTGCCGGGCCGGGAGAAGATCCCTGCCCGAGCCTGGGGCGCCAATCACTTCGATTCAGTGCGTCGACCAACTTGGACTTCACCAATCTAATGAGCGTCTCCTCCCACAAGATGCCCATCGGCCACTGCGGTTTGGTCCTGGTGATTCCAGACGAAGTTGGCCATGTCTCGGACGAAACTGGTTGCTATGGGGGCTTCTCTATACGCCTGGGTCCGGAGAACTTCTCTCAACCAGAAGGCCTTATTCTCCGACGGAATAGACTTGTGGAATCCTTCGAGTTCACCCACGGGTACGAGGAAGATTCCAAGTTCCTTAAGGGCGATGTTGAGCGAATGATAGGCCGTGGCTGCCTCGCCGCGCAGTATTGTGTCGGCGACTGTCTTGAATAGCCGCCATCCACTTCGAGCCGTGAGTACCTTCCTGATCTTGTTGATGTCTCCAGCGTTTAAAGAATCATCTCTACGACCCGCGAAGACTTCTTCGATCTTGACTTTCGCAACTGTCTTGTCGACTTTTTCGCTCCTTGCCAGGATGGCGGAAATGACGACTTTTCGATCACGTTCGAGCGCCGCCGGGTCGCCGCCGCAGGCACTCACCAAGCCATTAAAATCGTGATCCATCTGTAAGAAGTCAATGTCGACCGCACATGCGACGGGGACTCTTGATGCTCGCAGGGCGCGGACCGCGTCAGGCATCCTGGATTTCCCGCCGCAGTGGGCGAAATGCAGGCTGAGCGCTGTTGCCGGATGCCCTCCATCCAGAACGTCCACGGTTGATTCCAATACGGCGCGATAGTAGGTACAGTCTGAATCTGATTCGCATAGCACAACGCCATGAAAGAAGAGTCCATCAAGAATCCCGTAGTACTTGATGAGAGGGTCCTCGTATAACCTCTGGACGTCCTGGACATGTACCTGGGCAGCGTGGTTACCTCGCGGCGACCGAGTGAGGCGCACGACGGTAACGGCGGCCTCGGCCCCCTTGACGGATACTATGCCCCGAAGAATGTCATCGCTATGAGTGGCAACGAGCACCTGGGTGCCCGCGTCGTGCTGGCGGGCAAGGAACTGTCCCAGCATATATGCTTGCGGAGGATGGAGAAATGCCTCTGGCTCGTCAATCAACACTATCGGATAGGCGGCCGTAATCAATGTCAGGACGACCCCCATGAACGAGCGAACACCGTCTCCCTGATCTTGTAGTAGGGGTAGGCGTTCTATCTCGCTCAAATATTCTAAGGATGCAGGCGGCGGCGTTTCCGGCGTGGCTACCTCGCCTACATGGAGGCTTATTTGGCTCCCGGCGTACCGGTGTACGACGAGTTTCTCGCCGAAGGCCCGCAGCATTTCGGCACTAACGATCTCCTCTAAGCGTCGGTCGGAAAACAGCCTCTGAACAGGGTTGGACGGAGCTTCGCGCCCGACATGATATGTTGGCGCTGACCCCACCGAACCGCCTTGACTGCCAGCCGGCATGTATGCCATAAGGAAGGGTGCTATTGGCTGGAAGTGACCAAGGCGTCTCCCCCATAATTGTTTGATTTGAGTTATTGGAATTGCCGTGCTGCCCTGATTGGGTACAGGAAAATGTTCCTCCCCATACAGTCCGTGATTATAACTGCCGGGCGGTAGGGATTTGTATTTGGTCCTCATCCATTCTGCGAGATCGTCAGCTGTGCAGTGCTCGTCATAGTGCACAGCTGAGGTGACTTTTGGTACGTAATGCCCATAGATTGCCGCCCCGGTCAACCGGTCATGAATCTCCTGTATTAGTCGACTTTTTCCGGCATTGTTCGGTCCAACTAAAACGGTTAATCCCTCTGCTATTGATATAGCTTCCCCGCTTTGAAGCGAAACTGAAGCGATTTGAACGATCTTGGGTCGTTCGCCGTCAAGCCCCGGTTCGGTGCCTCCCGGCGAGCCTTCGTCATTCGTCATGCAGCCATGATGAGCGAGGCGGCGCTGCCCGGTGCGCTTGGTGCAGTCGCCACGCCGTGCCAACACGCATCGGGTTCACGTCAAGTCCGCTGGCATGGCGGTGGACGCAAACATTCGGCGGCGCCTCTGGAGGACGAACGGGTGTCCTCGATGGGAGCTGAGTTCCGCAAGTAGCGCTGGGCGCGCCGACGGCGGGCAGGGCATCGACGGCTGCCTCAACGCGGCGTACGGTCGGGGTACGCGATGTACCCAATACGGCGAGGTGCCTCATGGTGGATCAGCAACCAACCCCTGGCCAGCGCGTCGAGCGGCTTCGTCGAGCTGCTGGCCTGTCTCGCGAGCAACTCGCCGGCCTTGCCGGCCTGTCACCGACCACCATCAAGTTCGTGGAGAACGGGCGTCGGAGCCTGACGTTGCGGGCGGCGCAGCAGGTCGCGCCGCACCTCGGCGTACGCGACCTCGGTGATCTCTTCGGGCCGCAGGTGACTCTGTCGCTCGATGGCCGTCCCAGTCACCCCGCTATTGGCGACGTCCGTCGCGCGCTGACCGCATGGCAGATCTCTATGTCCGGTGAGCCGGAATCACCCGACTATCTGCGCGGCGCTGTCGACTCCGCGTGGCAGACCTGGCACACCTCTCGGCACCAACGCACCGAGGTGAGCGTCATCCTTCCCGGGCTGCTCGAATCCACTCAGCGAGCTGCCCGGCTGCACACCGGCGAGGACCGGCGTGCCAGCCTCGCTCTGCTCGCCCAGGCGCATCACCTCGCGCAGGCATACCTCGCTTGGCACGGTGACCGCGAGCTGTGTTGGCTGACCGTCGACCGCGGCATGGCTGCGGCCCTCGATGCCGACGAGCCCCTAGCCATTGCCCAGTCCACCTGGTACGCCGCGCACCTGCTGCGGGCGGTCGGGCGTGGCGATGAAGCGTTGGAGCGGTTACAGGAGGCTCGCGGTCTGATCGAGCCCCGAGTCGCTGATGGTGGCAATGAGTGGGCCGAGATGCTGGCCGACCTGCACCTGTGTACCGCGTTGACGCGGGCTCGTACCGGTGACCAGGGCGCCTGGGCCGACTGGGATGCGGCCCGCCGGCTGGTGGAGCAGGCCCTGCCGGCCGGCTTCGTCGGTCTTCGCACCCGAGTGTCGCGACCCTTGGTCGACGTGTACGCGGTGATGTGCGCAGTCGACCTGGGCGATCCTGACGAGGCACAGCGACGGGCGCATTCGCTTGATCCGGCGTCGATTCCGTCGACCGAACGGCGGGGTCGGCACTACGTCGAGCTTGCCCGCTCTGCCGACCTGGAGGGGGCGCGGGAGGCGACGCTTCACCTGTTGGGCCTCGCGGAGTCGACCTCTCCCGAGACGGTCCGATACTCACCAGCGGCTCAGGAGCTGGCAGGTCGGCTGGCCCGGGAGGCACCGGCGGCCATCCGCGCCGAGGCGATCCAGTTGGAGAGCCGGATCGCGGTGCCAGAGCTGTAGGGGTACCTCCTGTCGCTGGGTACGCTGCGTACCCTTTGCGCACGTCTTTGCTGCCTAGCGTGTTCTCACGAATGCAGTGGGTGTGCGGCCTCGCCCCGATTTGAGGCGATGGCCGCCGCCCCCTGAGACGGGAGGGCACCGCGATGATGTGGCCGTTCAACCTGCTCCGTCGCCAAGCTAGGCGATTGGCGGTTTCTGCACCGCGAGGTGCCACCGGTCCGGCGATCCAGCGGGCAGAGCAGGAAGCCGCTCGGGCCCGGCTGTTGGCTCAAGCCGGCCGTCGACCCGCCGAGCATCGCGACGGCGGTGCCGGCCGATGATGGTCGAGGTTCCCACCAACGTCAGGGCGGCCGTGCAAGCCCGAGCCGCACAGGGTCAACGGGCAGCAGTTGTCCTGCCAAGCCGCCTCGCCGACCAACACATCCCGCGACGGCCCGAGTGGACCTGCCGTACCTGCGAGCAGGACACCCCATGGCCCTGCGCCCCGGCCCGAGTACGCCTGTCCGAGGCGTACGGCCGGGACCGGATCGGGCTGTCCATGTATTTGGGCAGTCTGCACGCGGTGGTAGTCGCAGAGCTGCCCGCCGTCGCCGCTGGCGAATTGTTCGAGCGGTTCGTTGGGTGGGCGCGTTGATCAGCCTGGTCACTCCGGTGAAGTCTGTGGCTGCTCGTTCGTCGCAGACCGCCTGGTCCACGCCTCGTAGCTGAGCAGCGCGACGAGGAACGCGGTGAGCAGGCCGAGAGCGGCCAGGCCGGGAAGGTAACGCCCGACGGGGAGCAACAGCAGCGCCACGACGGGAGCGACGAGCTGCCCCGGTCGCAGGCACCGGACGCTGAGACTCAGGAACGTCGCCCGGCCCGCGAGGAACAGGGCGGTTCCGCCGAACAACGCGACGGCCGGCATCCAGTCCGAGGTGCCGTGGGACTCCTCATGTGCCAGGCCGGCCAGCACCTGCTCGACTCCCAACGCCACGTAGATGGTCCCGGCGAGTACCGGGAAGTGGGCAACGCTGTAGGCGTCGGCACCCACGTGGGCCCGCCGCAGCCCGGACTCCGTCGTCAGCGCGTGCCTGGAGGTCGCCGCGCTCGCGGAGTAGAGCCAGTACAGGCACACGGTGATGGCCAGGGTGAGGAGCGCGGCCAGCAGGATCGGTCCACGGATCCGCTGTACCCCGACGCCGGCGCCGACCGAGATCAGGGATTCGCCGAGCGCAATGATCACCACGAGGCTGTGTCGCTCCGCGAAGTGTCCGGGGCTGCGTACGGGCCACCCGCTCAGCACCGAGGAGACCACCCCGCCGCCCATGTCGATGGTGAGGGCCAGCGCCCATAGCAGGATCTGTGCGGTGCCGCCGAACACGGCACCGAGGACGAGCGGAATCCAGGACAGCGCGGTGGAGAGGGCGTAGAGGCGAATGGTCCGGCGCAGCTGCCGGTTGCCCGTCGCCACCCAGCGGAAGAGAACCAGATCGATGACTCGAAGTGCGATGTAGGCCAGCGCCAGGATCAGCCGGGATTCCGTCGTACCCGGTCCGGTCCTCCAGGCATCGGGGATGACGAGAGCGACGAGAAAGACGGCCGCCATCGCGACGGTGACGCCGGCACGGATCAACCCGACATCGATCCGGACGTGGTTGCCCAGCCAGGAGTAGACCAACCAGGAGATCCAGAGCAGCAGGAGTACGAGGAACCCCTGCACCAGCGACACCGGCGCGGGCCGCTGGCTCATGAACGTGGTAACCCGGATGAGCCCGAAGACGAAGACCAGGTCAAAGAAGATCTCGAACAGAATGGGTCGGTGTGTCTCCGGGGTAACCATCGGTCGTGCCCCGAAAATCCGCCCCATCAGGTCATCTTGACGGTCTGCGGCGAAGCGGTCCGGTGCCCCGCGTTCCGGTCACTCCGGCGGGTCGGTGGCTCGCTGCGCCCGGCGGATCGTCTCCTCGGCCAGTCGCTCGACAGCGCGTCGGCGTTCGTCGGCGATGGCTCGCTCGTCCCGGCGGCGGAACGCGGTGATTACGGCCACCACGAAGTCCCGCCAGATGCCGGCCACGATGTCCCCCTGAGGAACGCTGCCCGACCTCAAACGTAGCTCCGCGAAACCACACTGGGTCAGCGCGTGCCTTCCGGTCGTCGGGAGGGCCGTGGCGGGGTAAGAAGGGGCTGGTATCTCCGCACATCGGAAGGACGCGTCCCCATGACCCTGGAACGACCGATCGCCCCGGACCCGTACGAGCTGCTGCCGACGGTGCCCTCGTTCACGCTGACGAGTGACGACGTGCAGAACGGCGAGCCGATGGACGCCCGGCACGCGCATGGCAGCACCGGGGGCGACAACGTCTCGCCGCAGCTGACCTGGTCGGATTTCCCCGCCGAGACGAAGAGCTTCACGGTGACCTGCTACGACCCGGACGCGCCGACCGGCAGCGGTTTCTGGCACTGGGTGCTGGTGAACGTGCCGGTCAACGTCACCCAGTTGCCCACCGGGGCTGGTGGCGCGGCGGGCACCGACCTCGGCGGGGCGTTCCCGGTCCGTAACGACTACGGCGAGCAGGGCTACGGCGGCGCGGCTCCGCCGCCCGGCGACCGCCCGCACCGCTACGTCTTCGCGGTGCACGCCCTGGACGTCGACCGCCTGGACCTGACCCCGGACGCCAGCCCCGCCTACGTCGGCTTCAACCTGACGTTCCACACCCTGGCCCGAGCGGTGATCCGCCCGACCTACCAGATCAAGGAATGATCCGTACCCCGCGATCTTGCACGTGACCGCGAGGTGCGGTGCAAGATCGCGGGGATGGGTGCGTCAGGCTGGGACGCGGGCTACGGCGAAGACGGACTGGCCGAACGGCGGGAGGACGAGCTGCTCGGCGGCCTTGGTGGCGGGCAGGACGAGGGTGTCGTACACCTTGACCATCGGGCCCTCCTTCGGCATCAGCCGGAAGACCTTGGTGGCCATGAAGTAGCCGATCAGCCCGAGCGCGTTGGCGTAGTGCATCTTCTCGATGGTCAGACCGGCGTCGGTCATCGCCGCCCCGAGCGTCTTCTTCGTGTAGCGGCGGACGTGCCCGGTGGCGATGTCGGCCGGGCCCATCGCGAACTGGAACGCGGGCACGATGATGATCACGGCGCCGCCGGGTCGGACCAGGTCGCGCATGCTCTGTAGCGCGCCCACGTGGTCCTCGATGTGCTCCAGGACGTTGTACGAGACGGCGGCGCTGTAGTCGCCCCGGTCGTTGTGCGGCAGCAGCATCTGCCGGACGTCGACGTTCGGACGGCCGGCGAGGCGCTCCTTGAGCTGCACCAGCCGGTCCGGGTCGGCCTCGGTGGCGGTGAACCGCGGCAGCCGCTCGGACCATTCCAGCGCGTAGTCACCGAGACCGCTGCCGATCTCGATCGGGTCGTCACCGAGGTACGGCACGGCCAGTTCGATGAACCAGCGACGGTGGTTGACAGCGGTTGCCAGGCCTTCCAGCACCTCGGACTGCACGCGCTGATCCCCAGTGATTTCTGCCATGCGTCGATTCCTCACGATATGAACTCGACCCGTGCCTGGACCGACAGAGTGAATCATCCGCTGGGAGGGCGAAAGAATCGGGGCATCGGGGTGGCCGAATTGTGGTCGGGGGGTGGGTTCGTGATCGGCGGTCGGCGAACCCGGCACATAGTACGGCAGTACCCCGAAACATGTCACGGCGGTGCCATACGCTGACTACCCTATGAATTGTCATGACTACTCCTGAACCGGACGTGCCCAGCGACAGCGGCGGCCCGGCCGCCGCGCCGTCGGCGGAGGGGGCTTCCGGTGCCGTTCGGCCTTCCCGCAGGGGGATGTGGGCCGATCTGGCCGCCGTGCTGAGCTTCGTGGTGCTCGGCTTCTGGGTCACGTGTCGACTCTGGCTGGACCCGGGCAGCGATGTGCGGGACAACCAGTCCGATCAGTCGCAGTTCGAATGGATGATGGCCCACGGTACGCGAGTAGTCACGCACTTTGCGTATCCGTTCCATTCCAATCAGATGAACGTCCCCGACGGCGTCAATCTGATGGCCAATACGTCCGTATTATCCATTTCATTGCCAATGACGCCGATCACCCTGTTGTTCGGGCCGCGTGCGTCATTTCTGATCTTTCTCACCGCCGGCATGATTGCCACCGCCGCGGCCTGGTATTTCGTGCTCTCCCGGGTTCTGATCGGCAGCCGGGTGCCGGCGTGGCTGGGTGCCGGCTTCTGCGCGTTCGCGCCGGCCATGGTGTCGCACGCCAATGGGCACCCGAACATCGTGTCGCAGTTCGTCGTCCCGTTGATCATTTGGCGCACGCTACGACTCGGTGAACAGGGCCGCTGGCTGCGCAACGGGGTCCTCCTCGCGCTGGTCATCGTCTGGCAGGCGTTTCTCAACCTGGAGATCCTGCTGATGACCGCGATCGGGCTCGGCGTGACCGTCGGCGTGCTCGCCCTCGGCCGCCCGGATCTACGGTCGCGGGCCCGACCCTTCATCGCCGGGCTGGCCGTCGCCGCCGGGGTCGCCGCGCTCCTGCTCGCGTACCCCCTTTACGTTCAGTTCTTCGGACCGGACGCGTACTCCGGGCTGTCCCGCCTGATCCGCGGCTACTCCAGCGACGTGGCCTCGTTCGTCGCGTACTCCCGGGAATCACTCGCCGGTAGCGCACGCACCGCCGCGGGCCTGGCCAAGAACCCGACCGAGGAGAACAGCTTCTTCGGTTGGGCACTCGTGGTGCTGGTGATCGCCCTGGTCTGGTGGCTGCGCCGCTCGATCGTGGTGCTCGCGCTGGCCGCGCTCGGGTTGCTCTTCGCGGTGCTCTCGCTGGGTCGGGAGGTCCGCTTCGACAACCGGGGTACGGGTGTGCCGGGCCCCTGGGCGGCGCTGGAGAACCTCCCCATCCTGCACTCGGTGGTGCCGACACGCTGGGCGTTGGCGATCACCCCGATCATCGGGCTGCTGCTCGCCTACGGTGCCGAACGTGCCCGCGAGTTGGCCGAGGCGCACCCGGCCGCTCGGGGGCAGGTCCGCTTCGTCAGCGCCACAGTGCTCACGATGGCCCTGTTGCCGATCGTTCCCACCCCGCTGCCCGTGGCCCGCCCCGACCCGGTCCCCAGCTTCGTGACCAGTGGGGCCTGGCGGTCGTACGTGACCGGTGGGCGCAGTGTGGTGACGCTGCCGTTGCCGGACACCACCTACGCCGAGCCGCTGCGCTGGTCCGCGGCGACCCGGTTGGACATGCCTCTGGCCCGTGGCTACTTCCTCGGCCCGGACACCCGCCCGAACGCCGATCCGCCGAAGGTCGCGTTGTTCGGTGCGACGCCCCGCCCCACCAGCAGCTTCTTCGCCACCATCCGGCGCACCGGGGCGGTGCCGCCGATCACCCCGCAGAGTCGGGTCCGAGCGGTCGACGACCTGCGCTACTGGCGGGCCGGGGTGGTCATCCTCGGGCCACACGAGCACGAGGCCGCGCTGCGCCGGGGGATGACCGAGCTGACCGGGATCCAACCGGTCTTCACCGGCGGTGTGTGGGTGTGGGATGTCCGGTCACTGACCGACTGAGCAGTGCGGCCCAGCCTGGCCGGGCCCGGCCTAGCGGACGCAGCAGCCCTGGCAGACCTTCGGCCGGGGCAGGGTGAAGGCGAGGCAGCAGGTGCGGCGCTGCACTGTCGGCTCACCGGTCGGCCCCGGCACCAGCTCGATCAGGTCGGCCAGGTCGAGTGCGCCGAGCACTGTGTCGATGCTCTGCACCGTGGAGCCGGGCAGGGCGTCTGCGGCCCGCAGGATGCCGTGCGCGATGCCGGAGGCGACCGAGCCGAGCAGCGTCCGGGTGCCCACCCGGACCTCGGACTGGATCGCCGTGATGAGCGGCGCCAGGTGAGCGTCGAGCAGGGACGCGCGCAACGCGGCCAGCAGCTCCGCCTCGTCGGCGACGACCCGCACCTCCGGAAGGCCGGCCAGTGCCAGCGGATCGTTCGGCAGCACCGCCACTGTGGTGCCCCGGCGCAGGCCCATGGTGAGCAGCTGCCGATGGTCCTCGAAGTGGATCAGCAGGTCGGCCGGATCGAGCAGTGGCACGCGCCGGGCGGAGGCCCAGCCGAGCACGACCGGGAGCGCGGCCCAGTAGCTGTAGGACTTCCAGGCCAGCGCCGCGCAGGCGTGCGGGGTGCCGCCCCAGCGGACGGCGGCGCCGTTCAGCAGCTCCGGCAGTCGGCTGCCGTCGATCAGGGTGGTGGCGGGCGCCCAGCCGAGCTCGTCGTCGACCAGCAGGCCCCGGGCGAGGCCGGGGAGGTCGTCGGTGCCGAACATGGCCCGGAGCGCCGCGGTGACGGGAGCGAGCGGCGTGGTGGCGGTCTCTCGCCGTGGCATCACCGCTGTCACCTGAGTCGTCCCCTGTCTGTGTGACCGAGGAGTGCGCCCCGGCGGACGAACCAGTGCCGTCCTGAGCTAAGGCTAGCCTAACCAAGCCTCTGGCCGTAAGGGAAGCCTCACCTTGGTCACATCCCTGACGCCCAGGTCACCCCCGTGTCCGACGGGTGTAGCGCTTCGCGTACTACCCGGAGTCAGTGCTGGGAAACGCCGCCGCACAATCGATGACCATCGGTGGATTGTCAAGCGGTGTGTCGAAAACATGCCACTTGCGTGTGTGCTTGCGCACGGAACGTGAAACTTATAGCCCCGGCCACGAGGAAGCTGATGACGACCTCACCCCTCGAACGGGCTGCCGACTCCTTCGCGGCCGAACTCGCCCGGCAACGGACCGGGCGCGGGTTGTCCAAGAAGCAACTGGCCGTCCTGATGGGGTTCGACCCGTCCTACGTGAGCCATGTCGAGGGGCGCCGGCACCGCCCAACCGAGGACTTCGCCCGCCGCGCGGAGGCCGTCCTGGAGGCAAGCGGCGCGATCTGGCAGCGCTTCCGGGAGTACGACGACCTACGTCACGCCCGGTCGGGTCAGCCGCACCGCGAGCCGTACCTGCCAGGCCAGTGGCTGCCACCCGGCACCGGCCTGGTCGTGGAACGGGAGCTGGCCACCCTCACCCACGCCGACGACGGCTACCGGTGCGTCATCCACCGTGAGCTGTACAACGCCGGCACCGAGCCGGTCACCCGCTACCTGGTCCGGGTCGCGGTCGACCGTTACCCGAACGACCCCGGCCGCTCCAACCGGCACCATCGGGAGCACCCCCTCACCTTCGCCGAGCTGCAGATACAGGCCCGTCGAGACGACGGCGGCGGAGACCCGGAGCCGATGCACTGGCGAGCCAAGCACGATCGGGACGCGTTCAAGGAGATCTGGCTGCTCTTCGAGAACGGGGAGCGACGTTTCCCCCTTTACCCGGGCGACCGGGCAACCATCGAGTACGCGTACAGCGTCGGGCACGAGAAGTGGGGCCCGTGGTTCCAGCGAGCCGTCCGACTGCCCACCCGGCAGCTCGCCGTACGCCTGGACCTGCCAGCGGCCCTCGACCCGCAGGTCTGGGGCGTGGAGACCTCGCTCAGCGCGGAGGAGGGCCCGCTACGGACGGCGCCGCAGCGTCACGACGAGGGCGATCGGGTGATCTACGACTGGCAGACCGACGATCCCCCGTTGAACGCCCGCTACCGGATGCAGTGGCGGTTCCGTGCCCGCCCGGACACCGAACCGGACATCGGCCCCGGCGGCGCCCGGGTCCGACCCAGCGACCGGATGCGCGGCCTCGGCATCGTGCAACGAGGGGACGACCTGCTCCGCCAGCGGGCTCGCCCGTTCGACCTGCCCGGGGAGGAACACGTCGCCCGGGACGTGGTCGACCGACTCACCATGGCCCTGGCCCGGCTCGACGAGCTGCACCCGTTCAACAAGGGGGTGGGCGTCGCCGCCCCGCAGTTCGGCATCGGCCGCGCGGCGGCCGTGGTGCGGCCCCCCGACCGGTCGGCGGAGCCGGTCGTACTGCTCAACCCACGTGTGGTCGACGCCGACCCGGAGACCGACGAGCAGTACGAGGGCTGCCTCTCCTTCTTCGACCACCGAGGTCTGGTGCCCCGGCCGCTGCGCCTGGACGTGGAACACGCCCAGTGGGACGGCAGCCGGATCATCACGTCGTTCGAATTCGGCATGGCCCGGCTGGTCGCACACGAGATCGACCACCTGGAGGGCCGGCTCTACGTCGACCGGATGGCACCCGGCGTGCCGTTGGTGCCGGTGGAGGAGTACCGCGAGACCGGGCGCCCCTGGCGCTACTGACCAGGAAGGGACCGGGGCGCGTGCCCCAGGGGGCAGGGGCACGCGCCCCGGTGTGGGGGGAGGAACGTCTAGAGGTCACCGAAGGTGTCGTAGCGGATGCGCGGCGGCGGCACGTTGTCCGCGGCCAGCACCCGCAGGGTGGACCGGACCATCCGGGCGGCACCGGAGACGAAGCAGTCGTGCGTGGTCCACGGGCCGTACCGGGCCACCACCTCAGGGATCTCGCCCTGCTCACCGTCGAAGTCCGGATCCTCACTGCACGCCGCGGTGACCGACAGCCACGGGTGCACGGCCACCAACTCCTGCAACCCGTCCAGGCCGTACAGGTCGGCCGCCTGCCGTGCGCCGTAGAAGACGTGCACCCACCGGGTCCGGTTGAAGGTGGCCAACTCCTCCACCAGCGCCTTGATCGGCGCCAGCCCGACGCCGCCGGCCACGCAGAGGATGTCCCGTTCCGAGGCGCGGTCCACTGTCATCGACCCCATCGGCGCCGCCAGGCGGAGCAGGTCACCCGGCCGTACCCGCCGCACCAGGGCGCCGGACACCCAGCCGGCCCCCGGAGACCGCACGTGGAACTCCAGCACGTTGTCGTCGTTCGGGGCGTTCGCCACCGAGTAGTTACGCCACACCCGGGGGTGGTAGCGCGGCACCTCCAGGCTCACGTACTGCCCCGCCTGCCAACGCAGCGGATGCTGCAACGCCCGGCAGGTCAGAACGGCGGTGTCCGGGCCGTACCGCTCGTGGGTCAGCACCTCGGCGTGCCAGAACGGCGGGTCGTCGTCGGAGGCGGCGCCGGCCACCATCAGGGCGGCGATCGCCGCGTACGCCTCCCGCCACGCCTGGTCGTACTCCAGGTTCCAGCCGTCGCCGGCGGTGCTGCGCAGCGCGTCCAGAAGTGCGACGCCCATCGTGGCGTAGTGCCGCTCGTCGACGTGGTACTTGCGGTGGTCGCGGCCCAGCGCCCGGAGGAACTCGTCGAAGCTCTCCGGGTCGTCGACAGTGTGGATCGCCGTGATGATCGCTTCGAGTAGGCGGTCGCCCTGGCCGGTCATCTGCACCGGGAAGAGTTGCCGCAGGGCGGGGTCGAGCAGGAACAGCCGAGCGTAGAAGTGACCGCTCAACCGGACCCGGTCGTCCTCGACCAGGGTCCAGCTCTCCTTCAGCAACCGCGCGAGGTTGTCCACGGACGCTCCTTCTCCAGACGGCAACGGATCGGGCGCCCATAGAATCTCCACGGAGAGTGTCGACCGGTCGCACAGAATGTGCGATCGGCTCATGGTGGCCGGTCGGCCGTGTCCCGGGTGCCGTACGTCGGGCAGAGTGGTGCGGTGACCGTTGAGCTGACCCGCCCGGTGTCCCGCCGACTGCTGGGCACCGAGACGCTGCTGGTCCTCGGCCTCTCCCTCGGCCAGTCCGCGATCTACGCGGTGGTCTCGATCATCGCGAAGTTGACCGCCGACGGTCCGCTCTCCAAGCAGACCGCCTCGCTGAACACCTCGGCGTCGGCCCGCCCCTGGCTGGACCTCACGTACCAGCTGCTCGGCATCGTGTTCGCGCTGCTGCCGGTGCTGCTCGCCGTACACCTGCTCACCCGTGACCCCGGCGACCCGGCGCGGACCCTCGGCCTGGACGCCCGGCGGCCCGGTCAGGACGTGGCGCGCGGCGCCGGCCTGGCGGCGCTGATCGGCCTACCCGGGCTGGCGTTGTTCTGGGTGGCGGCCCACCTGGGTCTCAACGCCACGCTGGTGCCGGCCGCGCTGCCGGACGTCTGGTGGACGGTTCCGGTGCTGATCCTCGCCGCCGTGCAGAACGCCGTGCTGGAAGAGGTGATCGTGGTCGGTTACCTGGTCACCCGGCTGCGTCAGCTCCAGTGGCGGCTGGCCGCGATCATCGCGGCCAGCGCGCTGCTGCGCGGCTCGTACCACCTCTACCAGGGCTTCGGCGCGTTCGTCGGCAACGCGATCATGGGCGTCGTGTTCAGCCTCTTCTACCTGCGCACCCGGCGGGTGCTGCCGCTGATCATCGCGCACACACTGCTCGACGTGTTCGCCTTCGTCGGCTACGCGCTGCTGCCCAGGGAGTGGTTCGACTGGCTCTGACCCGTCAGCGCCGGTCGGGTCGGTAGACGGCCATCGCTCGGGCCGCGAGCCGGTCGGCCGCCGCTGCGTCACCCAACGCCGCCGCGAGCACCGCCGCGCCCGGCAGCAACCGGGCCGCCAGCCGCAACGCCACCCAACCACCGGCCTGCGCCGTGAGCGGCGCGGCCAACCGCCAAGCCGCCTCCGCCGCCCGCGGCCACGCCCCCTCGACCGGGTCACCCGCCGACTCGGCGGCGGCCAGAGCCGCCGCCGCGCTCGCCCGATCCGGGTGCACCTGGGTCAGCACCAGCAGGTCGACGGCCCGGTCGGAATGCGTCGGATCCTTGCCGTACGCGGCGGCCAGGTGCAGCACCAGCTCCGAGTGCGTCCACAGCACCGCCGCCAACTCGGCCAGCGGTGCGAAGAAGCCGGCCAGCGCGGCGGTCGCCCCACCCGCACCCGCGGAGCGGACGAACCGCCGGGTCGCCAACCGGGCCAGGCCGTCCGCCGGGGCGTCCGGGTACCGGGCACGCAACCCAGCGGCCCACCCGGCCGCGCCGGGCCCGAACGCCCGCACCGCGGCCAGAGCCAACAGCTCCGGTGCGAAGCCAGGGTGGTCGAGCACGCGCGCGGCGACCGCGCGCAGCTCCGATTCCGGGGTACGCCGCAGAGCCGGCTCAGCCTGCCGCACGGCGGGTGCTGCCGGTGCCGTCTGCTGCGCGTGCTCGGCGGCCGCCGTGTGCGGCTCGGCGGGCGCCGTCTGCTGCGCGGTCACGAGGTCGGGGGTGGGCTCTGTCGGCGGCGTGGTGCTCTTGCGCGGGGTGGCCGCGCGTTTTGTGGTCTTTGCGGCTCTGGCCGGGGTCGGAGGCGTGGTGGTGTTCGCCTCTCCGGTGGTGCTCGTCGCCTTGGTGGTGCTCCCTGTTTTGGTGGTGCTCGCTGCTTTGGTGGGGTTTGCGGCGCGCTTGCGCGGTGCCGGCGTGGTCGGGGTCACCTCGGCGGGCGTCTCGGTTCCCTTCAGAAGGGCAGTCCTGCGAACGGGGGTGGTCCGGGCCTTCGGTGGTTGCGCGACGCCTGTTGCGGGGCCTGACTGGTCGCCGTCCGCCTGTTCCGCCTGTTCCGGCTGCTCCACGCTCGCGTCGGTGGTCAGCTCGGTCGGTGCGCGCCGGGGCTGTCGAGGCAGGGGGCGGTCCGGATCCGGTGGCTGGAAGAGCACCGCCGGGGCAGCCTTGGCCCGTCGAGGGCGCTGGCTGGCCGGGGCGGCTGCCAGCGGTGCCGCCGCTTCAGGCTCCACCACCTCGGCGGGCTCGTCGGCCACGATCGGCGGCCGGAAGGTGGCCCGTGGGGAGCGCCGACGCGCTCGTTCAGCAGGCTCTCGACGGGTCGACTCGCTGGGCGGCTGCTCCTGCATATCGATGGAGCGTAGTCCCGATCACGCCGTCGCACAGCGTTGAAACACGGGCCCGGGCGAAGCCCGGGGGGCGTACCCCGGAAGTCGTTTTGCTCCCGGTGGGTGGCGACCTGTATCCTCGGGCGCGGTGGTCTGAGGATCACCGGGGAGACTTCGCCTAGTCTGGTCTATGGCGCCGCACTGCTAATGCGGTTGGGGTCTTAAAGCCCCTCCCGGGTTCGAATCCCGGAGTCTCCGCGCGAAAGCCGGGTGTGTACACTGGCTGAGCACAAGCGCCCGTAGCTCAATGGATAGAGCATCTGACTACGGATCAGAAGGTTAGGGGTTCGAGTCCCTTCGGGCGCACAGAAAGCCCTCTGCCAGGCATAACCGCCGGCAGGGGGCTTCTTCTTGTCTAGCCACTCAGCGCTGCAGAATCTTACTCTCCGTGCATGGCCAAGATCAACTCGCTGCATCTGGCAGCCTACGAGCGCGACTTGAAGATCCGTAACCGGTCACCTCGGACCGCCCAGAACTACCGGGAGACGCTGCTCCAGCTCTCGGCCTGGGTAGACGAGGCAGACCTCCTGGAGCTGAGCCGTACGGCGGTCGAGGGCTACATCCTCCACGTCCTGGAGACTCGCTCGGCGGCTTCCGCCTGCGGGCGGTACCGGGCTCTGCGGGCCTTCTACAACTGGGCCGTCCGGGAGGAGCTAATCCCGGAATCCCCAATGCGGAAGATGACCCCGCCAAAGGTCGTGGAGAAGCTGCGATGATGCTTCGCCATGAACTACTACGGACAGTTGCGCCGCGAGGCACTGAAGCGGGGCATGCCGGCGGCTCAGGTCGACAAATTCGCCGATCACCTTCGATTCGCGGTCTGGTTGAGCATCCGCGACGACTGCGGCGGAGATGTCGTTGGACAGAGGGGTGGGCTGCCCCGCCTACCGGTGGGCACGCAGTGGCCGTCCAACGGCGAGTATCCGTTGCCGTTCATCGCTTCCCTCGACTGCGCGGCTCTTCCGAAAATCGAGAAGCTCCCCTTGCCGGTGGACGGCTCGCTGCTCCTCTTCGTGGACACTGCCTTCGAGGATTTGTTCAACGGGTATGACGACGACTACGTGCGGATCCTGTACGTCCCCGCAGGCACCGAGACAGCGGTGGCCACGCAGTCGTCGTCCGGCCCCGATATCCCGGCCCCTGGCCCGGAGCGCCGGCTTTTTGCCATGGTCGAGCCGCAGTTGCCGAACTGGCTCGATCCTGATGAGGAGGACGACGATCCGCTTGAATGCGCGTCTGACATCGCGAGGCAGCTGGCCGGTGAGCTCACCCAGGCCGAGGAACTCATCGCACTGGTCCACGAGCTCTGGCCGGCGAAGATCGGCCTGGGAAGACTCTGCGTCGGCGGCTACACCTGGGACATCGGAGGCAGTGACTCCCCCGAAAGGCAGATAGCAAGTGAACGCCTCGATGTCCGGTTGAAGACAGGACTCGGCATTCCCCCGTCCGACACGTGGGACTGGCTCGAGGAGGAGGAGTTCCGGGTCACCCAGGAATGGGTGCCGCTCGTCCAGTGCGACACGGACTCCGACTTCTACTACGGACGCTACTTGATCAGCTTCGACGACTTGGCCGCCTGCCGTTTCGACAAAATACGCTCGTTCCCCGGACTCACCGAATAGGTTCCCCACGAACAGTCCGCGCGCCGGCGCGGACACCGAAGAGCAAATCCTGGACCATCGGCGACTTCACCAGTGAGCCTTCGCCGCCGCATCATCGAAACCTGAACCGGCCACCCGGAGGATTGTCGCCCGGCAGAGGAGGGACGGTTCGAGTCCCTGCGGTCGTTCCGCGGACGGCATCCGGTCCCGCCGCAGGTCCGATCTTCGTGACCGAACCTGTGCGGGACCGGATGCCTATCTCTTGCTACCCGGGTGCCGGGGCTATCTGGTGATCAGCCGAAGCAGTTGGGCACCGGCGGTGAGCTGGGTGTGCAGTTCGTGGGCCGGTTGCCGCTGATCACCGTCTTCTGGTCCACGTTGACCTGGCCGCCGTCGTTGAAGATCCCGCCGGGTGCCAGGATGGAGATGTTGTCGGTGACCTTGCTTTCGGTGAGGGTGAGCGTGCTGTTGTTGTAGATTCCGCCGCCCTGGGAGCTCGAGCCGATGGCCCGGTTCCGGTCGACGTGGGTGCGGCGCAGGACGACGGTGCCGCTGCCGTTGTAGATGCCACCGCCGTGTTCGATGGTGCTGTTCGTACTGGCGACGTTCTCGTTGATCCAGCTGTCTTCGGCAACGAACTGGTTGATCTGGTTGAAGACGCCACCACCTCGTTGGCCGGCTTCGTTGTGGTGGATCTTGCTGTGCCTGAGGTGGAAGACGCCGTCGGCGAAGATTCCGCCGCCCTCGCTGCCGGCTCGGTTCTCGTTGACCTCGATGTTCCTGGCCTCGGTGGTGGAGTTGATGCCGCCGCTGATGCCACCGCCACGGAAGCCTGCGGTGTTGTTGTGCGGGCGGACGTTCTCGAGCACGGCGACCTCACTGTTCGACAACCCGCCGCCAGTGCCGCCGATGGGCAGGATGTTGACGACCCCGATCGTGTTGTTGTAGCTCAGCCGGGTGTTCTGCACGGTGAGGTTGCCGTTGTTGAAGATGCCTCCGCCACTGAACACGGCGCTGTTGTTGCTGATGTTGCTGCCGCCGTCCTTCTTCTTGTCCTTGTCCTTGCCGTCCCAGTCCTTGCCGTGGTCGTTCCCGCCGAGGATCTTCGTGACGCCGAAGTTGGCGATACCGCCACCCGGGCCGTTGGTGTGGTTGTAGACCACGTCGGTGTTCTCGATGGTGGCTCTGCCGCCGATGTCGATCCGGATGCCACCGCCGCCGGCGCCGACCCCGCCCTCGGCCTGGCCGCCCTTGATGGTGGCGTCGCGCAGCGCCAGGTCGCCGCCGGCTCCGACTTCGAGGATCCGGAACGGGGTGGCGTTGGCCGCGCGGACGATGGTGGATCCGTTTGCGTCGATCACGATCTGCTGGGTGATGATCGGCAGGCCGACCGCACCGAAGGGCACCGGTGGCTGGGGTGCGGACCTGTTGAGCGTGTAGGTGCACTTCTCGGCGAGCCGGAGCTTGGCCCCGGAGCCGGCGTTCGCACGGACGATCGCCGCGATCAGCTCGTCGGCGTTGCAGGGCACGGACCGGAAGCCGTCGCCCTTGGCGTCTCGATGATCGCCGTCCTTCTTGTGGTCCTTGCCGTCGTCGAAGGCGATACCTCAGAGGTATTCATATGGCTCTGAGGTGTACCGCTCGCTGAGACCAGGGGCGGCAAGTCACCGCCACCGCCAGGGCCATCTTGATGCCTCGCGGCCATCGCGCTGGTTCGGCGCGGAGAACCAGGTTGCTGGTGCTTGACGTGGGCCAGATCAGCGACAAGAATTTACAGGAATCGCTGTTAGCGTTAACAATCCGTCCCAGTGCTGCGACGGCATCGTCATGCCGATGTCGCGGCGGTCGCGACGGCCTGACTCCTCGGTCAGCACTACCACTGCAGGGGAGAAACCTATGCGAACGAGGGCAAGATGGCTCGCGGCGACTGCCGCACTCGGTGTTGTCCTCGCCGGGGTGCTGACCTCGACCGGCCCGGCCAACGCGGAATCCAACGGCGGGGTGCGCGTGATGCCTCTCGGCGACTCCATCACCGAGGGCACCCAGGTGCCGGGCGGATACCGCATCGGGCTCTGGCAGCGCCTCGTCAACGGTCGATACACGGTGGACTTCGTCGGGTCGCAGTTCAACGGGCCAGCCAGCCTGGGTGACCACGACCACCAGGGACATCCCGGCTGGCGCATCGACCAGATCGACGCGAACATCGTCGGCTGGTTGAACACCCAACGACCGCAGACCGTTCTGCTGCACATCGGGACCAACGACATCCTGCAGAACTACAACGTGAGCACCGCGCCGAACCGGCTCTCCACCCTGATCGACCGGATCACCACCACGGCTCCCACCGCCGAGGTGTTCGTCGCGCAGATCATCCCGCTCTCCAACAGCAACCAGGAGGCGGCCGCACGTACCTTCAACGCGGCGATCCCCGGCATCGTGCAGAGCAAGGTGAACGCCGGCAAGCGGGTACGCCTGGTCGACATGCACAGCGCGCTCACCACCGCCGACCTGATCGACGGCGTCCACCCCACGTCCGGCGGATACGACAAGATGGCTGCCCGCTGGTACAGCGCGCTGCAGTCGGTGCCCGGCAGCATCGGCAACCCGGGCAGCGGCACCGGGCAGACCACTGCGATCGTGGGCACCCTGTCCGGTCGCTGCGTCGACGTCCCCGGCTCTTCCACCACCAACGGCACCCAGGTGCAGTTGTGGGACTGTCACGGCCGCACCAACCAGCAGTGGACCTACACGAGCAGCAAGACGCTGACCGTGTACGGCAACAAGTGCCTGGACGCCGCCGGCTACGGCACCTCGCCGGGCACCCTGGTCACCATCTACGACTGCCATGGCGGAACGAACCAGCAGTGGAACGTCAACGCCAACGGCACCATCACCGGGGTGCAGTCCGGCCTCTGCCTGGACCCGTCCAACGTGGGCACCGGCAACGGCACGAAGCTCGTCCTCTGGACCTGCACCGGCCAGACCAACCAGCAGTGGAGCCGCCGATAGCTCGTACGGTCGCGGCGGGTGGTCGGATCGCAGATGATCCGACCACCCGCCGGCACCTCCGCCAGGTGAATGGTCGTTCAAATCGGGCGCGATTTTGATCGTTACACGCATGCTGTCCGTGCAGGAGACGAGTGGGCGTAGGTGCGCCTGCCCGAAACGGAGGAATCGCATGCTGAGCACGTTTCACTCGCGGGTCCGAGCGGTTGCCGTCCTCGGTATGGCCGGTGTTGTGGCGGCGATCGGAGCGGTGACCCAGCACGCGTCCGCTGCCGAGGTAGCCGCGCCAACTGCTGTGGGCGCCGACGCACGCCGGGTCGACATCCCGCGCATCGCCTCGACAATCAAGCCACCGGCGGGAGCGCGCCCCGTTGGTGCGTACGTCGTCACTCGCGGAACGCAGACCTACACATGTGCTGGCGGCGTGTTCACCGGCGCATCGGTGCCGGAGGCCCAGTTGATCGGCACCGGCGGCCGGGTCCATCACTTCAAGGGCCCGAGCTGGCAGTCCGAGCGGGACGGCTCATTGATCACGGCGAAGAAGACCGCGGAGAGCCCACGGGCGGGGACCATCCCCGAGCTGCTGCTGACTGTGGACACCCATGCCGGCACCGGCATTCTCAGCAATGTCGCGTACATCAGCCGTCTGCTCACGTCGGGTGGCGTCGCCCCGGCCGGCGCCTGCACCGACGGCGCGACGGTGGCCGTGCCGTACGGCGCTGTCTATGTCTTCTGGGCCTCCAAGCGGTAATGACCCGGAGACCGCCCACCGACCGTGCCTCGGGTCAGGTCGCGATGGGCAGTCGTCGATGTTAACGCGCTCGCGGGGCCTCCTCAAGGGTTCGTGGTGGTCCTCGCCTGGCATCTGGGGCGATGCCTGCGGGAATGCGGTTCAAGACGTTCCACCACAAGATCCGCAGCCCGGTAGCGGCAGATGTTCCCAGCACATTACGTCTTGACGAACGGCATGTTATCGCTCACAGTCGATGCCTAAGGACGACGACACCTTGGCTTTCCGGGCAAGCCCTGCTTCGTCGATCTCGAATCAGGCGTGCGCTACTGCGCGCCGGCGTCTTGTTAACGCTAACTCTCTGACGCCTGCGCGCTCGGCCACGCGTCGCGGTACGCCCACCCTCGGGCAGGCCGTTCGGCTCTTGGTCACTGGAGGAGGATCATGTCTGCCCTCGATAGGTCTCCATCGATCGCAACGCCGTCGCGGCGGCGTTGGTGGTTGCCCCGCATCCTCGCCGCCAGCGCGGCGGCGTTGATGGTCGGTGGCGCTGCCGTAGCGGTGGTGTCGTCTCCCGCCGCTGCGGCGTCGGTCGACACGAACGCGTGGTACGTGTTGGTCAATCGCAACAGCGGCAAGGCCCTGGACGTTTACAACCTGGCCACGAATGACGGTGCCCGGATCACCCAGTGGGCCCGCAACAACGGGAACCAGCAGCAGTGGCAGTTCGTCGACTCCGGTGGTGGCTACTACCGGGTGAAGTCGCGGCTGTCCGGCAAGGTGCTGGACGTCTCGGGCTTCTCGACCGCCAACGGTGGCAGCATCGTGCAGTGGAGTGACCTCAACGGCACCAACCAGCAGTTCCGGCTGGCCGACTCGGACAGCGGCTACGTCCGGTTGATCAACCGGAACAGCAACAAGGTGATGGAGGTGCAGGGAGCCTCGACCGCCGACGGCGGAAACATCGTGCAGTACGACGACTGGAACGGCACCAACCAGCAGTGGCAGTTCGTCCGCGTCGACGGAACCACGCCGCCGCCGACGACTCCGCCGCCGGGCGGCACGTGCGACCTTCCCTCGACGTACCGGTGGTCCTCCACCGGGGTGTTGGCGAACCCGAAGTCGGGTTGGGTGTCGCTGAAGGACTTCACCGTCGCCCCGTACAACGGCCAGCAGTTGGTCTACGCCACCACGCACGACTTCGGGTCCAGCTGGGGTTCAATGAACTTCAGCCTCTTCTCGAACTACTCGCAGATGGCCTCGGCCACCCAGAACACGATGAACTCCGGGACTGTCGCGCCGTCGCTCTTCTACTTCGCGCCGAAGAACATCTGGGTGCTCACCTACCAGTGGGGTGGCACGGCGTTCTCCTACCGGACCTCGACCAACCCCACCAACGCGAACGGCTGGTCCGCGGCGCAGCCGCTGTTCACCGGAAGCATCACCGGCTCCGGTACCGGTCCGATCGATCAGACGGTCATCGGTGACGGTACGAACATGTACCTGTTCTTCGCCGGGGACAACGGCAAGATCTACCGGGCCAGCATGCCGATCGGGAACTTCCCGGGCAACTTCGGCAGCAGCTACACGACCATCATGAGCGACACCACGAACAACCTGTTCGAGGCCGTTCAGGTCTACAAGCTGCAGGGTCTGAACAAGTACCTCATGATCGTCGAGGCGATCGGTTCGACGGGCCGCTACTTCCGTTCGTTCACGGCGACCAGCCTGAACGGTTCGTGGACCCCGCAGGCCGCGTCCCAGAGCAACCCGTTCGCGGGCAAGGTCAACAGCGGCGCGACCTGGACCAACGACATCAGCCACGGTGAGCTGCTGCGCACCAACGCCGACCAGACGATGACCGTGGACGCCTGCAACCTGCAACTGCTCTACCAGGGGCGTTCCCCCAGCTCCGACGGCGTCGACTACGGCCTGCTGCCGTACCGGCCGGGTCTGCTGACCCTGCAGCGCTGATCCGATTTGATCAAGCTCGGCTGACACGGAACGGGCGGGCTCGGCGTCACGCCGAGCCCGCCCGGCTCATGTCAAGGCTGCGACCAGCCCGGGCTCACGGGGATCGGGGTACCGGTGACACAGGTCAGCACCCGGCCCTGACCACGGGTGGCGCTCGATGTGGTCGTGGCGAAACCGTGGGTTTCGAGCAGTAGTTCGGTCGCTGTGAGGTTCGCGGTGGCGTGGGCTTCGGTGGGTCGCTCGCCGAAGACGTAGAGCCGCCCTCCCGGCGCCAGCAGGCTGCGCATCCGAGCGATCTGCTGCGCCGCGTCGCCCAACCAGAAGAGGCTGACGTTCACTGCGAAGATCTTGGTGAAGTGGCCGGTCGGAAGGTCGGCCGACTCGAACCCTGCTCGCCGGATCTCGGCTCTACCGGCGTCGATGTGGCTCAGGTTCCGTTCGGTCGCGAGCCGCACCATCGTCGTGGCACGGTCGATGGCGACGATTCGACCGGTGGTGAGTTGGCCGGCGACCAGGGAGACAGCAGCTCCCCGACCGCAGCCGATCTCCAGCACCTGGTCGTCGGGCGCGACAGCCATGATCTGCACCGCCCAGCGCTGCCGATGGGCGGGCGTCACGCGAACCGGTTCGTTCGCTGAGGGCGTCGTGCCAGCGCTGGACGAACCCGCATCGCGGCTCGAAAGAGTGGACCTCACGACGTCACTCGCCGGTGCCTTCTCTGCTCACACCCCTGATTCCACCCTCTCAGCGGAGTTGGTGCACCGTGTCCTCGGTCACCGCGCCGGATCGGCAGGCGCGACAGCGATCAGTGCACGGGCACCGGGGTGACGTCCCCGAGGGCGTCAGTCGGGGCCGGGACGTGCTTCGGGGCACCGGCGTTCACCATGGCCACCGAGACCACTGCCGCCGCGACCACAAATCCGACGGCGACCCAGTACGCGACCGAGTAGCCGTGCATCAGGGCCTCGTTCCGCTCCTGGACTCGCGCCGCCGGGCCACCGTGCGAGAGCAGGTAGGTGGCGGCCGAGCTGGTCGCGATGGTGTTGAGCAGCGCGGTGCCGATCGACCCGCCGACCTGCTGCGACGAGCTGATCATCGCGGAGGCGACGCCGGCGTCCCTGGGCTCGACGCCATGGGTCGAGATGCTCATCGCGGGCATGAAGGCGGTGCCGATGCCGAGCCCGATCACCGCTTCGGCGAACGCGATCTCCAGGAAGCCGCTGTCCGCGTCGAGCAGAGCCAGTAGCACCAGACCGACCGCTGTGACGAGGTACCCGCCGACCATGATCGGCCGGGGTGCGATCCGGTGCGCGAGTCGGGCGCCGATCTGCGTGGCGCCGATGGCCTGCGGTACGGCCATCGGCATGAACGCCAACCCGGCCATCACCGGCGACCATCCCTTGACCTGCTGGAAGTAGTAACTGAGCAGGAGGAACATCCCGAACATGCTGACGATCGCAAGGCCCACCGAGAGGTACGCGGCGGCCCGGTTGCGTTCAGTCAGGACGCGCAGTGGCAGCAAGGGGGACGTGACCCGCGCCTGCACCCCGACGAAGGTCGCCAGCAGCAGCACCCCGGCGGTGAACGACCCGATGGTCACCCCCGCTGACCATCCGCGGCTCTCGGCGACACCGAACCCGTAGACGAGGCCGACGAGTCCGGAGCTGGCCAGCAGTACGCCGGGCAGGTCGAGTCGGGCGCGGTGCCGCTCGCCGTCGTCGTGGACGGTGCGACTGGCGCCCAGGATCCCGATGACCGCGATCGGCACGAGCACGAACATCGCGAAGCGCCAGTTCAGGTACTGGGTGAGCAGCCCTCCCACGATCAGACCGACAGCGCCGCCGGCGATCGAGACCGCGCTGAACACGCCGAAGGCCTTCGCGCGTTCCCTCGGTTGGGTGAAGGACAGGGAGAGCAACGAGAGCGCGGCCGGCGCGAGCAGGGCCGCGAACACACCCTGGAGCGCCCGGGCGAGCAGCAGCATCGCGGCGTTGACGGCCAGGCCGCCGATGGCCGAGGCGATCGCGAAGCCGCCCAGTGCGATCAGAAAGGTGCGCTTGCGCCCGACCATGTCACCGATCCGGCCGCCGACCAGCAGCAGACCGCCGAACGCCAGACCGTACGCGGTCACCACCCATTGCCTGCTCCCGTCGGTGAAGTGCAGCGCCTGTTGCGCCGAGGGCAGCGCGATGTTCATGACCGCCCCGTCGAGCACCACCATCAGTTGAGCGATGGAGATGAACAACAGGGCCTTCCACCGCTGGGACTCGGGGGCGAAGCGACCTCTGGACATGACTGTTCCTTAAGAGTGGTTTGCGTGGATTCGAACAACTCACCCAACGCTAATTACTTTATGGAACGATCACCAAAGAATGTGCCTGCGGTTACAGCGTCGTCCTGGATGATCACCAGGTCTAAATCAGCGCATATGTCAGCTGAGGATGCCCAATCGAGAGGCAGTCGCGGCTGCAGAGGTGCCGTCTGTGACTGTCGTTACTTTGTCGAACGTTCCAGAAAAGGTTAGCGTTCCGTCCCACGAAGAGCCCTGCGGGCCCCGTGGCGGCTCACCAGTCGAAGTGGATGTGAGACGAGATGTCTGGACGGTTGGAAGCAAAGGTGCTGGTCGTGACCGGCGGTACGCAGGGCATGGGCCTGGCGTTCGCCCAGCGGGCGGCCACGGAAGGGGCCCGCGTCGTCATCGGCGCCCGGGACAAGGACCGGGGCGAGGAGGTCGCCGCGCAGATCAGGAACGCGGGCGGCAGTGCCCTCTTCGTGCCCACCGACGTGACGGTCGAGGAGGACATGGCGCGGCTCGTCGACGCCGCCGTGACGGAGTACGGGCGACTGGACGGCGCGTTCAACAACGCCGGCGGTGGCCCGATGGCCAGCGTGCGCGAGACCGACAGCGACAACTGGCACCGGTCGCTCGCCCTCAACCTGACGAGCGTCTTCTACGGCCTCAAGTACGAGCTCCCGGCGATCATCGCCTCCGGCGGTGGCGCGATCGTCAACAACGCCTCGGTCTCCGGCGTGAAGGGCGATGGGACCCAGGCCGCCTACAACGCGGCGAAGCACGGGGTCATTGGTCTGACGCGCTCGGCGGCCCTCGACGTGGCGCGCTCCGGTGTGCGGGTCAATGCCCTGGTCACCGGCCTGATCGACACTCCGCTCTGGCAGGGCGTGGTCAGCCAGGCCCCGGAGATCGCGGAACGCTACCTGTCGGCGCAGCCGACCGGACGAGCCGGCACCTCCGACGAGGTCGCCGCCCTCACCGCGTTCCTGCTCAGCGACGAGGCCACCTTCATCAGCGGTGCGTCCATCGCCATCGACGGCGCCCTCACCGCCTGAGGCACCGAGGCACTGAGGTCCGGTCCGGGGCGGCGGCTCCAGCGACCGCCCCGGACCGGGCAATGCGTCAGGCGATACGGTAGGCCCGCTGGATCGTCTGCGTGACCGTGTTGCCGGCGGTGTCGGTGGCGGTCAGTCGCAGCGAGACGAATCCGGCCCCTCGTGGATGACTGATCAGCGCGACGTTTCGGATCACCGGCAGGGCGACCCAGGTCCGGCCGTCGTCGAACGACGCGGACACGGCGAGCGTCCGGTTGGGCGCGGCCTTCGAACCGGCCTGCCGGTCCAGCGCCACCGGGATCGTCATGATCCGGCCGGTCCGTGCCGTGTTGGTGTCGTCGAGCATGGGCGTCGGGCGAGCCGTGGTCAGAGGCAACCGCTCCGGCGACGTGGTGTGCGCCGAGGTGAAGGTCCAGGCCACCGAGACCGACGTCGACAGGGTGTCCGGTGCGCCTCGGGTGGCGGTCGCCTCCAGCCGGTAGGTGGCCTTCCCGGCGGGCACCGCGAACTCGGCCCACGGGCTGTCCGAGGTCCCGATCTCCTTACCGTCGCGCAGCAGCCGGAACCGCACCGGCTGGTCGTCGCGGCTCGCGGGGCGACCGGTCGCGTCGCCGAACAGGGGCACCGACGCGATGGAGATGGTGTCGCCGTCGCGGCCCGCGTACCCCAGGGGTGACAGTGTCGGCGCCTGGGTCACTGTGGGTCCGAAGGGCGCCGCGTTCCAGGTCTGGGTGTACGTACGCCCCGACCTGAAGGTCGAGTCCTGCGTCGTGAGGTTGTCCCCCTCGACGAACGTGGACGTCCAGACGATGCCACCGTCGGTGTTGTAGTACTCGGTGCCCTTGAACGGCAGGTCGACAGGCGTGTTCGACCCGATCGGGCCCGCGCCTCCGGGCGCCGACGCGCGGTGGAACCGGGTGGCCGTCGCCGTCGTGGACTGGCTGCGGTAGGTCGTCTTGACCGTGGCCAGGTTCTTCGACGACAGCTTCCTGGTCAGGCCGGTGAACATGTCGCCAGCGCTGACGTACGCCAGGTCGTAGGTGTAGGGACTGTTCCGGAAGGTGCCGTCCCTGCCCGGCCGGGCGAGCCCGACGCCCAACGTCGCGGTGAACTCGGGTGCCGCGACGGCGGGTCCGAGCCGGCCGAAGAAGACGTCCGTGAAGGACACTCCGCTGAGTTGGACGCCGGGGTAGCGCAGGCCGTCGTCCCAGTTGGCGCTCACGTTGATCGAGGTTGGCGCGACGTCGTGCTGCGGCACCGTCAACGCGACCGGCTTGGCGGTGCGGGCGTCGACCGCCTCGGTGACAGGGCCGCGTACGTCCAGGACCGGCTGGGCGAGCAGGGTCGACACGGCACCCTCGTGGATGGTGCTGTACAGCGCGTACCGACCCTTGGGCAGCCGCAGGACGCCGCCGCCCGGTGTTGCGGGGAGGGTGCTGAACTCGCCGGTGGTCAAGCTCGCCGCCACCGTCGTGTACTCGGTTGCCGGCTTGCCGTCGCGTCCGGTGTGGTCGAGCCGTACGTCGTAGCTCTCGATCTCACGGTTCAACACGAAGGGCGTCCGTACCCGCAGGTCGCCGGCGCCGGTCGCGGTCAGCGCGCCCTGGTAGACGCCGTCCGGGGCGTCCACCCGGGTGTCCACAGTGATCGTCGCCTCGGCGCGGCCACCGGCCGGCACCACCAGCGTGGCCGGGCTGACGGTGAGCATGCCCGCCGGGGCCGGAGCGATGGCCAGGGTCAGGGTGACCGGCGCGGTGCCCGTGTTGCGGTAGCCGACGACCTGGGTGATCGGGCTGTCGTCGGCGTGCGGCCAGCGCTGCACCGGAAAGTCGATGGCGGCGATGTCGGTGGCGACCGGCTGGGCGACCGCGCGGGCGATGTCCACCCGGCCGGCCCCCTGCTCGTAGATGGTGTCCTCGCCGGTCGGCTTGGCCGAGTCCATCAGGGCGGCCTTGAGCTGCGGGCCGGTCCAGTCCGGGTGTTGCCCGGCGAGAATCGCGGCGGTGCCGGCCACGTGCGGGGTCGCCATCGACGTACCCGACATGGTGGCGTAGTCGCCGCCGGGGGCGGCGGCCACGATGTCGACGCCCGGCGCGCTGATCTCGGGCTTGATGTGGTTGTCGCCGACGCGCGGGCCCCGGCTGGAGAAGTAGGCCCGCTGGTCGTCGGCATCCACGGCGGCGACGGCGAGAGCGTCGTCGGCGGAGGCCGGCGAGGAGACCGACTTCGGCTTCCCCTCGTTGCCGGCCGCGACCACGAAGAGGGTGCCGTACCGGTGGCTCAGCTCCTGGACCGCGGTCTCCAGCGGGTCGAGGCCGGGTGCGTCGTCGCCGCCCACGCTCAGGTTGACCACCCGGGCCTGCGGCGCGAGCCACTGCATGCCGGTGATGATGTCCGAGTCCTGGCATTCGGTGGTGGCGCAGACCTTGCCGACGAGCAGCTTCGCCCCCGGCGCGACCCCGCGGTACCTGCCGCCGGAGGCGGCGCCGCTGCCGACGATCGTCGACGCCACGTGGGTGCCGTGGCCGACCGCGTCGCCGGGGTCGTTGCCGCCGGTGAAGTCCCGGACCTCGGTGAGGTGGCCGGCGAAGTCGGGGTGGCTGGAGTCGATCCCGGTGTCCAGCACGCCGACGGTGACGCCGGTGCCGTCGAAACCGGCCTGCCAGGCCGCCGGGGCACCGATCTGCGGCACGCTGCGATCGAGGGAGACCGTGCGCTTGCCGTCCAGCCAGATGTGGCTGACCCCAGTGGTGAGGGTGCGCGCGGACGGTGCACCCCGGGTGAGCGACGTCCAGAGGGTCAACCTGTCGTCCCGGTCCGCCCGGACCGCGAGCGCGTGCGCGGCCGGGAGGTCGGCCCGCACCCGCCCGGCACCCCCTGTGGTCGCGGTCCGTGCCCGCGCCGCCATGTCTTCGGGGTACGCGACCAGCAGTGGCAACTCGGCGGCCCGGTCGTCGTAGCCGAACTCGCCGAGCGTGGTGAGGTCGAACAGGCGCCGGTCGAGCCGCCCATCCCGCACCAGCGGCATCGCGTCCACCGGGATGACGTACTGGTGACCGTCCTCCCGGCTGCTCACGAACCGCATGGCGGCCCGACCCGGCCCGCGCTGGATCTGCGGGCGACCCGCCGCGTCCAGCGACACCCGGTCCCCGGTGATCAGGGTGAAGGTTCCGTGGGTGCCGGGGGCCGTGGCCGTCGGCTTTTCCTGCGCGTTTGCCGCTTGGGCGGTCAGGCTCGCCGCCACCAGCGCGGTCGCGAGTACGCCGGCTGTCAGGGCGCGTCGTTGCCGTCGTCGCACATCGTCCTCTCCGCCACGGGCGTCTCCCGGGTCGGCACGATGACGCCTGGCCAGGTCGTTAGGTTGATCACTACGGTGTGACGGAGGCCACAATCGCGCCCCGCGCCGACGCGGCCGGTCGACCCGGGCGAGTTCCATGCGGCGGTGACCAGGGGACGAGGCATGGGAGGGCACCGGTCGGATGCGTGACGCCGAAGAGTTCGACGCCCTCTACGCGGCCTGTGCGGGACGGGTCGTGGGTCACGTGTACGCCCTCACCGGCAACCGCGCCGAGGCGGAGGACGCCGTCGCCGAGGCGTTCATGCGGGCCTGGCAGCGATGGGCGACGGTGCGGGAGACGGACAGTCCGGAGGCGTGGGTCCGCCGGGTGGCCTCCCGGATCGCGGTGAGCAGCTGGCGCAAGGCGTTCAACCGGGTACGCGCGCACCGCCGGGCCGCGGTCGACCAGGGCGTGCCGGGACTGAACGAGGATCACGTCGCGCTGTTGCAGGCGCTGCAACGGTTGAGCGCCAACGAGCGGCGGGCGGTTGTGCTGCACCATCTCAACGACCTCAGCGTCGCGGAGGTGGCAGCCGAGATGCAGGCCCCCGTCGGCACCGTGAAGACGTACCTCGCCCGTGGTCGGAGAGCGATGGCCGGGTTGCTGACCGATGCGCACCAGGAGGAGACCTCCCATGGCTGATCCGCGCGACGATCTCACCGCGATCGTGGACGAGGTCCGGCGAGTCACCATCCTGCCGGGGGCAGAGACGTTGCGGCACCGCAGCGACCGGCGTCGGCGGCGTCGGACGGCCGTCGGCGCAGCGGGGCTGGCCGTGGTGGCCCTCGCCGCTGGCACCGCAGTGGTGCAGGTACGGAACAACGTCGACACGCCCGGTGCCGGTCCGGCCACCCATGTCGCACCGCCAGTGGTCCCGTCCGCGACCGCCTCGGCGGGACCGCAGGAGATCCTCGGCGGCCGCCGGCAGGTCCAGATCGTGCTGCCCGGCATGCGCGGGGCCACGTTGGCGATCGACCGTGACGGCGATCAGGTGCGGGCCACCACCGAACAGGGCATCGACGATCGGGCGCTGTGGGTGCTGCGCCCGGAGGGCGACAGGTACCGGATCGTCCTGGCGTCCGGTGCCGACGCGATCTGCATGACCGTCGTGCACGACGCCGCGCCGGGCAGCGTACGCGGCCGGGCGTGTGATGCCGCCGCCTCGACGCAGCTCTTCCGAATCGATCAGGTGCCTGATGGCAGCTACTCGATCTTCCAGGGCAAGCGCTACGTCCAGGTGGTCGACGGCACCAACGCCCTGGTCCCCGACCTGCCCGAGGGCCTGACCACCACGTACGAGTTCCTGGACCGCGGGCCGAGGTGAGCAGCCGCGACAGCGGGCCACGATCGTGCCGGGGGTGCTCGGCGTGGACGTGATGCCGGCCGTCGAGCCGGACGTTGACGTCGAAAGGTTTCGATAAGACGGGCCCGAAACTTTCGGAAAAACATTGACACTCCGCGATGGGCTGGCTCAGGCTTTACGTGGCTGGCAATCGTGATCATCGATCTCGCTTCGTCCCTTCCTGTAACCACCACCTCGGAAGGAGACCTCTAGTGACCATCCCCTCGGGCCGTTCCAGGACCCGGTTCCCGGTCGTCGTGCTGGCGCTGGCAGCGCTCACGGTCGCCGGATCGGTATCGGTAGTGACACGAACGACGAACGCTCAGGCCGCCGTGGGCACGCTGGCCGCGGCAGTGGAGGACGAGGGCGTCGACTGCGCCGTGCCCGGTCTGCCTGACCTGGGCTCGCTGCCCACCAACGCCAGGCTTCCCGATCCCTTCAAGAAGCTGAACGGGACGACCATCACCGCCAAGTCCGACTGGCGCTGCAGGCGGGCGGAGATCAAGGAGCTTGCCGAGAAGTTCGTCTTCGGCGAAAAGCCCGCCAAGCCCGCGACGGTCACGGGGACGGTGTCCAACAGCAGCATCACCGTCAACGTGGCACACAACGGCAGGAGCTCCACCTTCTCGGCGCGGGTCGAACTGCCGAGCGGCACCGGTCCCTTCCCGGCCGTCGTGGTCGTCGGCGGGTTCGGCGCGGACACGGCCACCATCAAGGCCGCCGGCGCTGCCGTGATCAGTTACGACCCACTGGCAGTCGGCCGCGAGGGCACTCCCCGGAACAACAAGCAGGGCGCGTTCTACAGCATCTACGGCTCATCCAGCAGCACCGGACTGCTCGCCGCCTGGGGGTGGGGCGTCAGTCGGATCATCGACGTCATCGAGCAGTCTGACGGCAGGATCCTCAAGGCGGACGCGATGGGCGTCACCGGTTGCTCCCGTTACGGCAAGGGCGCCTTCGCGGTCGGTGTGTTCGACCAGCGCATCGCCCTGACCATGCCGATCGAGTCGGGCAGCGCGGGCGTCCCCATCTTCCGGGGCATCCCGGGTGAGGGCGCGCAGAGCCTTAGCAGCGCGTACGGGGAGCAACCCTGGCTGGGTGACGCGTTCGGGTCCTTCACCGGCAGCCCGAACCGGCTCCCGGTGGACACCCACGAGATGGTCGCCATGGTGGCACCGCGCGGACTGTTCATCATGGACAACCCGCACATCGCCAACCTCGGCCCCCGGTCGGCGAGCGTCGCGGCCCTCGGCGGCGCCGAGGTCTACAAGGCGCTCGGCGCTGGCGACAACATCACCTACTGGTCCGACGTCCAGGACGGCAGCCACTGCGCTAACCGCGCGGAGTGGCGTACCCCGTTGCAGAACAACATCCGCAAGTTCCTGCTGAAGACGGGCAACGAGCCGGGTGTGATCCGGATTTCCAGCAAGGCGCTCGGCCGGTTGGCCGACTGGCGGGACTGGTCGACGCCGGTCCTGGCCGACGGCCCGACCACCCCGCCGCCGACCACGCCGCCCCCGACCACGCCGCCCCCGACCACCCCGCCCCCCACCACCCCGCCGCCGACCACGCCGCCCCCGACCACCCCGCCGCCGGCCGGTGGTGGTTGTGCGGCGACGGTGTCGGTCAACCAGTGGACGGGCGGTTTCGTCGCCACGGTGCGGGTGACCGCCGGCGCCGCGCCGGTAAACGGTTGGACGGTCGCCATGACGTTGCCGTCGGGCGCCAGCATCACCAGCGTCTGGAGCGCCAACCGGAGCGGCAGCACCGGGACCGTCCAGTTCACCAACGTCGCCTACAACGGGGCCATCGCTGCCGGGCAATCGACCGAGTTCGGTTACCAGGGCAGCGGCACCGGCGCGGGGATGACTCCCACCTGTTCGACCGGGTGACCCGCGGGCCCGGTGCGGAGGTTTCACCGCCTCCGCGCCGGGCCGCTCCGCTCCGAGGCGGAGCAGAGCATCAGAGCCAGACCACGAGCCCGGTCAGGTCGTTGAGGACGGCCGCCACGCCTGCCCGGATGGCCGCGGCGCAGCGGTCGGCGGTGAACGAGTTCGGGTCGTACGTCGAGGACATCCCGAGCCCTTCGCCACGGAACGACGCGCCGTCCCAGTCGACAGCTGTGACGTTGTGGGTGGGCTCGGCGAGTTCTGCGCCGACCACGAGGAACTTCTCGTCCAGGTGGTTCGGCGTGACCAACGCGAGCCCGTCGATGAGGTCGTTACCCGCGCTGACGATGAGGTCCGGGCCCATCTCCATCGCCTTGGCGATGCTGGGAACGGTGTCGTGCGCGTTGCCGACGACGATGGTCCTCAGGTCGACGTGCTCGTCGTCGGCCCATTCCTTCACCGCCGTCACGAGGGCCTTCGTCGGGTTGTCCGCACCGCTGGTCAGCAGGACGACCCGGTAGTCCTTCGGCGGGTGGACGCCTGCCCACGAGCCGGGTTGCGGGGTGATGGTCGCCTCCGGCGCGGGCTTCGTGGAGGGGTCGACGAACCCCGGGCCGAGAGTGCCGATGGCGCTGGGCGCCGGACGTGGCTCGGACCAGTCGTCGCTGGAGTTGCAGGCGGTGACCAGCGCGGCGGTCGCGGCCAGCATGGCAACGGCCCGAAGCGGGGGGCGCAAGGTGATCGTCCTCCGGGTGGTGGCGGAAAGTGCGCGTACTTCTTCGTATTCCTATCTCAATTCCGGTCACCGGTAATCGGTGGGCGGCCGTTCGGGGAAGTTGTTCTCCGGCGGTTCGTCGGTGCGCGGGTTGGTGTTCACCCACGGCATGCAACGTGCACTGGCCAACCGAGGGAGTCGAATGTCAGGCCGGATCCGCCGTACCGTTATCGTCGCCGCTGTCGGTTTCGCCGCAGCGGTGGTTCCGTTTCTGGGAGCCGAACCGGCGTCCGCGCACGGCTTCTCGTCGACTGTGTACGCGAAAATTTCGGCGGGAGATGAGGGTCACATTCGAACCGAGGTGGAGCTCGAATACGACCTCCTCGTCGTGTCCGCGGCGGATGCCGGCGACGACGACCCGCTCTTCCAGGCGGGAACCGCCGCGTTCGAGGCGGGCGACACCGCCGCCCAGGCCGCTGCCCTGAAGGGTCACGCGTCGGCGGTTCTCGGGTACGTCTCCGACCGATTCTCGGTGAGTTCCCGGGGTGCGGCCTGCCGACCGACCCAGGTGGGTGACGCGACGATCGGCGAGCGCGAGGGTGTGCCGTACGCGGACCTGCTGCTCGACTGGACCTGCCCGGAGCCTGTCGACGAGCACGTGGTGCGCAGCGGCCTCTTCCCGGATGGCGAGGGCTACGTCAAGGGTACGAAGACGATCGTCACCTACGAGATCGACGGCCGTTCGGGCAGCGCGGCGCTCGACGCCGCCAACCCGTCCTTCTCGACCGCGCAGGCCTGGTACCAGCGGTTCGGCGAGTTCTTCCTCCTGGGCGCCGAGCATCTGTTGACCGGGATCGACCACATCCTGTTCCTGCTGGCGCTCATCGCCGGGTCTCGGCGGCTTCGGGAGATCGTGCTCGCAGCCACCAGCTTCACCCTCGCGCACTCGGTGACGTTCATGCTCGCCGCGCTCGGCCTGGTCGAGGTGCCGGGGGTGATCGTGGAGCCGATCATCGCGTTGTCGATCGCCGTCGTCGCCGGTTGGCACCTGTGGGGGATCTGGCGGCGTGGTGAGCACGCGGCCGACCTGGAGACGGCCGGGCGCGGCCACTTCAGCCTGGATCGGGCCGGCTGGATCCGCCTCGGTGTGGTGTTCTGCTTCGGCCTCGTGCACGGCCTCGGCTTCGCGGGCGCGCTGGGTATCGACGAGGCGTGGTCGTGGACCCTGCTGTGGTCGCTGCTGGTGTTCAACGTCGGCATCGAGGTCGTTCAGTTGACGATTATCGCCGTCGTCTTCCCGCTGCTGTTCGTGCTGCGCCGTCGTGCGCCGAAAGCCGGCCTCTGGGCTACCGGGGCTGTTTCCGCAGCCGTGTCCATTATGGGGTTGATCTGGTTTGTGCAGCGCATTTCTGGATCATGAGTAGGGCTAAGTAGTTCGTGAAGTGCAGTCTTTCGCAAGATCACGTTCATGGTCGGTTCATCGGGCGGCGAAAGCGTGGAATTGCTTCCCCAGCGTCGGGTGAAGGCACAATCCATTTCTCTATTTGAAAAGGGAACAATGTCGATGACATTGAGCACCTCGACACGGGCCTCCGCGCTCGTGCGGCGGCGCCTGGTCGCCGGGGTCGCAGCCGGGTTCCTCGGTATGGGCGGGGCCCTCGGCAGTGGCCTGATGGCCACCGCGAGCGCTGCCGAGTCCACCACGATCACCGGTGTGGTCCTCGGCGTCGGCGCCAACGAGACCCAGCGCATCGTGAGCTGGTACTCCTCCGCCGACACCGCGCAGAAGATCCAGCTCGCCCCGACCGCCGAGATCGTCAACGGCGAGTTCCCGGCCGGCGCGGTCAGCTTCGACGCCGTCGGTGCGGCGAACACCTCCGCCACCGGCTTCAACCGGCACGCCACGATCAGCAACCTGCGTGAGAAGACGGCGTACTCGTACCGGGTCGGCGCCGAGGGCAGCTGGTCCCCGGCGTACGCCTTCAAGACGCAGGACTTCGAGGGCGACTACGACTTCCTGTTCTTCGGCGACCCGCAGATCGGCTCCTCCGGTGACCGGCTGAAGGACCAGGCCGGCTGGGAGGACACCCTGAAGGTGGCCACCGCGGCCAACCCGAACGCCGAGCTGCTGGTCTCCGCCGGCGACCACGTCGAGAGCGCCAACGACGAGGGTCAGTGGACCTCGTTCCTGGCCCCCGACCAGCTGCGTCAGATCCCCCTCGTCGCCACCATCGGCAACCACGACGTCGGCGGCAAGTCCTACGAGCAGCACCACTTCACCCCGAACACCGACCGCTCGTCTGCGTACTACAACGGGGACCAGGCGACCCGGTCCGGCGGCGACTACTGGTTCATCCACAAGGATGTGCTGTTCATCGACCTGAACAGCAACAGCTACGCCAACCCGGCGGACGGCTCCGCCGGTGGCGACGCGGCGCACGTCGCGTACGTCACCGACGTCATCAACAAGCACGGCTCCGAGGCCAAGTGGAAGGTGCTGGTCTACCACCACTCCATCTACTCGCCGGCCAGCCACGCGACCGACACCGACAACAAGCAGCGGCGGGAAGACTTCACCACCGCGTTCTCCAACCTCGGCGTCGACATGGTCCTGCAGGGCCACGACCACAGCTACTCGCGCAGCTACTCCATCAAGAACGGCCAGAAGGAGAACCCGGCTGAGAAGCCGGGCGCTGCGGACGTTTTCCCCGGCCCGGGTGGCGTCATCTACGTGACGGCCAACTCGGCCTCCGGCTCGAAGTACTACGACATCAAGAAGCCGGACGCCACCGGCACCGGCATCCGTGGCAACGGCCCGGACCCGCTGGACGCGAGCAAGTACTGGTACAACTCCGTGCAGAACCAGGAGCACGTGCGCAGCTACGTCAAGGTGCAGGTTCGCGGCGACAAGCTGGTTCTCGCGAACGTTCGCAGCGGCACCTGCGCGGCGCCGAACGCGGCCGTCGAGAAGGGCCTGTCCTGCGTCAACACTCCGGACGGTCAGCCGGTCGGCTCGATCGTCGACAACGTGACGGTGCACCCGTTCCACGGTGACGGCCAGGCCATCCAGGTCAACGTGCCGAACCCGGCTCCGGGCGAGTTCGGCTGGACGATCGACGGCTACAACGGTCTGGTCGACCTGGGTACCGCGCAGGAGCGCAACGGCACCTACTTCCAGGCCAACGGCAAGATCAACCCGATCCTCGTGTCGGACAGCCGCCGGTCCCTCGCCCCGTGGTCGATCTCGGCCAACGTCGGCGACTTCCAGGACGCCGACAAGAAGTTCTCCGGCTCCTACCTGGGCTGGAACCCGTACGTGCTCGACGCCGGCGCGGGCGCTGAGGCCGGTGCCGCGGTCCTGTCGTCCCTCGACGACCAGGGCAAGGGCCTCTCGGTCTCCAGCGCGCTCGCCGCGGCCGCGCAGGGTCACCCGCGTGGCGGCGCCAAGCTCGGCGCTGACCTGGATCTGAAGATCCCGGACAGCATCGCGAAGGGCAGCTACCGCACCACCCTCACGATCACTGCCTTGAGCAGCTGACCGGACTGTTCCATTCGGCGGGGTAGGCACCTTCGGGGCCTACCCCGCCACCGGTTCACCCACTACCAAGATCACCACAAGGACTTGAGATGCGACCGTCCGTAACTCGCTGGAAGACCACGACCGCCGCAAGCCTCCGTACGACGGCACTGTCCCTGCTCGCAGTCGTCGCGGCCGTCGGTGTCGGCGCCGGTCCCGCCCTCGCGGCGGACGGCAACGTCGCCTGGACGGTCCGGACGGCCTCCAACGGCTACGGCGAGGCCCGGTCCAGCTACAGCTACAACGTCAATCCGGGCGGTGCCGTCGAGGACGCCATGGTCGTGGCCAACCGCGGCCCGGCGCCGCTGACCCTCTCCGTGTACGCGGCCGACGGCTTCACCACCGACGCCGGCCAGCTCGACCTGCTCACCAGGGACAAGAAGTCCATCGCGATCGGCGCCTGGGTGAAGCCGAACGCCGGCAGCGTTATCATCCAACCCGGAACGACCGCCCAGGTCCCCTTCAAGGTCAACGTTCCGGAGAACGCCACGCCCGGCGACTACGTCGGTGGCATCCTCACCACGCTGACCCAGGCCGACCAGGCTGAGGGGATCAACGTCGACCGGCGCCTCGGCATCCGGATCAAGTTGCGGGTGGGCGGCGAGCTGAAGCCGAACCTCGCGATCGAGAACCTCAACGTCACGTACGCCGGGGCGACCAACCCGTTCAGCAAGGGTGACGCCACCATCACCTACAAGGTCCACAACGTCGGCAACGCGGCCCTGTCCGGTAAGCAGGCGGTGACCGTGTCGGGCCCGTTCGGCCTGCTGCGGGTGCGGGCCCAGGATGTCGCCGCGCCGCCGGAGCTGCTTCCGGGTGAGAGCTGGGACGTGAGGGTGCCCGTACACGGGGTGGCTCCCGCCATCTCGCTCGCCGCGACCGCGACAGTGACACCCCTGCTCACCGACGCATCGGGCTCCACCACCTCGCTCAAGTCGGTCCAGGTCACCGCGCACGGCTGGGCCCTGCCCTGGACGCTGGTGCTGGTGCTCGTCGTGCTGATCGCCGTGCTCATCGGTGCGTACCTGTACCGACGCCGCAACCGGGCGCAGAGCAAGGCGCGCGAGGACGCTCGCGTCCGCGACGCCGTCGAGCAGGCGCTTCGTGGCCCGGAGCCGCAGACCTCCTGATCGCGGCTCCGGTCACCTCGGCTGGCTTCGGCCGGCGGCGGTTCTGGCCCGCTGGGTCAGGCCGATCGCGAACGCGATCACGGCGACCACCAGCACCGCCGCCGGCACGGATGCCCAGGTCGGGGCCGTACGCAGCACCACAGTGCCGAGCACGGCACCGACCACCAGCCCCGCCAGCCGGCCGGCGCCACCCACGTCGGCGAACCGGTGCGGGTCGACGACGCGACGCCGGACCAACTCGGTCAGCGAGCCGGTCAGGTAGGTGGTCGACGCGCCCCGTACACCGGCGGCCACCGTGATCACGCTCTGGATGCCGCTCGACACGGCCGCCATCGCCAGCAGCACGAGCCCGAAGCCGTATCCGGGACGTGCCGAGCAGGCAAACCAGCCCACAGTGAAGCCGAGCAGCAGCACCGCCTCGGCCGATGTCACCACAGCGGTACGGCGGTTCCAACCCGGCGAGGTGTGCCGCAACGGCACAGTGGCGCCGGCCACGCCCACCGCGTACCCGCCAACCGCCACCACCGCCCCGGCGAGCGAGCGGGTGTCGGCAGTGGCGATCGAGTGGCCGAAGTGCACGAGGTTACCGGTGACCACACTGGCGAAGTAGCCGTTGAGCTTGGTCAGACAGATCACGTCGATGCAGCCGGAGGCCGCGGCCAGTGCCACCAGGAGCCAGGCCGCGGCCCGCGTCGACGGAGCGTGCACGATGCCCCTTCCGTCGGTCCTGCGGCCAGCGCGACGCGCCCGGTCCTCCACGTCGAACGCACCCGCGCTCGCGCCCGGCGCGGTACGCGGACATTCCCGTGCCCGCCCCGGCTACGCCCGGCCAGGCCCACCGAGCGCGGGCGTTCGCCCTTGTGGGTGAACGACGCTCAGCCCCGGGCCACGCCCGTTCCCGAGCCGGCATGCTGCGACGGTGACGCCGGCACGGAGAGGGAATCCACATGGTTGACGGGGATGTGCCAGAGCGGATGCAGGCCGCGGCCTTCGACGAGTTCGGCGGGCCGGAGGTGATCATCCTGCGGAAGCTGCCGATCCCGCAGGTCGCCGACGACGAGGTGCTGATCAAGGTCCTGAGCGCCGGTGTCGGGGTGTGGGACGCGTACGAGCGCGAGGGTGTGCTGGTGCCGGAGGGCTCCGCGCTCCCGATCGTGCCCGGCTCCGACGGTGCCGGAACCGTCATCGCGGCCGGCAGCAAGGTGACCAGCCTGGCGGTGGGCGACCTGGTCTACGTCTCCGCCACCATGCGGCCGAAGGGCGGCTTCTACGCCGAGTACGCGTCGGTAAAGGCGGAGTACGCGGCGACGGTCCCCGACGGTGTGCCTCCCGAACACGCCGGGGCCATGCCCACCGATGCGCTGACCGCGCTGGCCGGGCTCGACGCGATCAGCCTGTCGGCCGGCGCCTGGCTGCTGATCTTCGGTGCGAGCGGTGGTCAGGGCCACCTGGCCGTGCAGTTGGCGAAGCGGCAGGGGCTGAACGTGATCGCCGTGGCATCCGGGGCGGACGGCGTCGCGCTGGTGACCCGGCTCGGCGCCGACGTGTCCCTCGACGGCTACGGCGACATGACCGACGTGCTGGCCCGGATCCGGGACGCGGCGCCGGGCGGGGTGAACGCCATCCTGGCGATGGCCGGCGGCGCGACGCTGGACCGGCTCACCGAGGCGCTGGCCGACGGCGGAGTTGTCGCGTTCCCCCACGGGGTGCGGCCGGAGCCGCAGGAGCGGCCGGGCGTCATGGTCCGCGCGTACGACGGCGAATCGAACCCTCGACAGTTGCAGCGCCTCAACGAACTCATCGAGGCCGGGCCGTTCGTGGTGCACGTCGCGGAGAAGTTCCCGCTGGGCAAGGTGCGGGACGCGCACCAGCGCCTACAGACGTCCTACTCCGGCAAGCTCCTGCTGACGGTCGCCTGAGACGTCAGGGCGTGCGCTGCTGCGGCACGCGTACCGAAGCCATGCCGGCCGCCGTCGCGGCCTGGATGCCCAGGTCGGTGTCCTCGAAGACCAGGCAGGACTCCGGGGGTACGCCGAGCTGCTCCGCCGCGAGCAGGAACGCCTCCGGGTCGGGCTTGGCCCGGGTGTAGTCGTCGGCGCAGACCAGCACGTCGAACCGGTCCAACAGGCCGAGCGCCTCCAGGGAGGCGGTGACCGACGCGCGGGTGCTGCCGGAGACGACGGCGAACGGGACCCGCCGGTGCGCGTCGTGGATGTGCGCCAGCACCTCGGGCACGGCGGCGAGCTGCGGTAGCAACTCCTGGTAGTAGCTCTCCCGGCGCTCGACGACGGCCGCCACCGGCATGGCAAGACCCTGCTGCTCGTTCAGCGCGACGATGATGTCGGCGGTCGGCCGCCCACCCCAGGCGTAGAAGAGGTCCTCGGGGAACTCGCAGCCCCACTCCTCAAGGGCCCGCTGCCAGGCCAGATAGTGCAGCGGCATCGAGTCGACGATGGTGCCGTCGCAGTCGAACAGGTACGCGGCGAACGGCCCGGGAGGCAGAGGCAGACTCACCCGGGAAGGGTACAACTCACTCGGTCGTGACGGCTCTCAGCTGGCTGAGCAGGTACGCGCGCTCCGGTTCGGTGCCGACCAGCGTCAACGCGCTGCGGTACGCGGCCGCGGCCTCGTCGTGCCGGCCGAGCCGGCGCAGCAGGTCGGCCCGCGCCGCCGGATAGGGGTGGTGGCCGCGCAGCCGAGGCTCGTCGGCCAACTCGTCGAGCAGCGCGAGCCCCGCCGCCGGCCCGTCCCGCATGGCGACCGCGGCGGCCCGGTTCAGCGCGACGATCGGTGAGGGCACCAGGCCGAGCAGCACGTCGTAGAGGGCCACCACCTGCGGCCAGTCGGTGCTGGCCACGTCGGCGGCCTCGTCGTGCAGCGCGGCGATGGCGGCCTGCACGCCGTACGGGCCGGGCGCTCGGCCGGTCAGCGCGACCACCACCAGGCCGCGCCCCTCCTCGATCATCTGACGGTCCCAGCGTCCACGGTCCTGGTCGTCGAGAAGGATCATGGCGCCGTCCGGCCCGGTACGCGCGTCCCGTCGGGCGTGGACCAGCAGCATCAGGCCGAGCAGCCCGGCGACCTCCCGCTCGGCCGGCAGCAGCCGACGCAGGATCCGGCCCAGCCGGATGGCCTCCTCGGCCAGGTCGATCCGTTGCAGATCCGGGCCGGAGCTGGCCGCGTACCCCTCGGTGAAGACCGAGTAGACGGCCTGGAGCACAGAGGGCAGACGGCCGGGCAGCTCGTCGGGACCGGGCACCCGGAACGGGATGCGTGCGTCGCGGATCTTGCGTTTCGCGCGGACGAGTCGTTGCGCCATGGTGGCGGGCGGCACCAGGAAGGCCCGCGCGACCTCGGTGGTCGTGAGGCCGGCCAGGAATCGCAGGGTGAGCGCGCCGCGATCCTGCGCGGCCAGCGCCGGATGCGCACAGGTGAAGAAGAGCGCCAACCGGTCGTCGGGCAGGTCGCGATCCGCGTCGGCGGGCGGCGCGTGATCGGCCCGCTCTGCCTCCGCCTGCAGGACGGCGAGCCGGGTCGCCAGCACCCGGTCCCGACGCAGCCGGTCCACGGCCCGACGCCGAGCCGTGGTGAGCAGCCAGGCGCCCGGCCGGCTCGGGACGCCGTCGGTCGGCCAGTGCGTCAGCGCCGCCTCGATGGCCTCGGAAGTCACCTCCTCGGCCAGGTCGAGGTCGCCGAAGCGGCGCACGAGCGAGGCGAGCAGTCGGCCGCGTTCCTCCCGGAACACCGCCTCCACCGACGACCCGACGGCTGCCCCCTCGCCCTGCATGGTCAGACCTGCACGTCGAGCTCGAAGATCGGACGGACCTGAACCGATCCGGTGCCGACGGCTCCGGGGCTGCGGGCCGCCCACTCCAGCGCGGCGTCGAGGTCCGGCACGTCGATGACGTCGTACCCGCCGAGCAGCTCGCGGGTCTCGGCGAACGGCCCGTCGGTGATCGTGCGCTCGCCGTCCGGGCCGACCTGCACAGTGGTGCAGGTGGTCAGGTCCTGCAAGGGGTGCCCGGAGACCCAGACCCCGGCGTCCTTCATCTCCCGGTCGTAGCGGATCCAGTCCTCGAAGCTGCACCCGTTGTCGACGACCTCCCCGTCAACCATGGGGCTCATGAACAGCAGCATGTACTTCACGTTTCGGCTCCTCTCGGTGCGGCGTGTCGCCGTACAGCATGACGACGAACGCGGGCTGCTGTTATCGACACCGCGCGTCAGGTTTTTCGTGGCCGGGCTGCACCGAGGGCACGGCGGTGCTCAGGAGGGGCCCGGCTGTGCCACCTCGGGTCGTTCGTCGCGTCGGTCCATCCGTCGCTCGAACCAGGTCACCCCGATCAGGAGAGCGGTCAGCACTGTGAGCGCCACCAGCGGCGGCAGGGATCGGCTGATCGGCAGCAGGGCCAGCGGCAGCAGCGCAGCGACGACCTGCGTCGGGTACACCGCGCCAACTGTCAGCCGGCGGAAGACCAACCTGCTGAGCAGGTAGAGGGCCGCGCCGCCGTACAGAGCGGTGGCGGCCTCCCAGCCCAGTCGGTCGGGGTGCGCCGACTCCTCGGTGAGCTGGGCGATCACCTCCTCGATGCCGAGCGCGACGTAGATGGCACCGATGATCAGCGGGGAGTGCCCGATGCCGTACGCGTCGCCGGCCACGCTGGCCCGTCGCTCACCCGGCACAGTGCTGACGGCCTTCCGCGCGGCGGGGGCCAGCCGGTCGAAGTAGAGCCACCACAGGCAGACCGTGCTGGTGAGGCCGAGCAGCGCGGCCAGCACGGCACCGACCGGTGCCATCGTCCGTGGCCCTTCGCCGGCCGAGATCAACGACTCGCCCAGCGCGATGATGAGCACCAGGCCGAACCGCTCGGTGAAGTGGTCCACGCTGCCCAGTTGCCACGGCCGGCAGGCGGACGCGATCCGCGCGCCGCCGATGTCCACCAGCAACGCGGCGGTCCAGAGCGCCGTCTGGGCCGCGCCGCCGAGCAGGGCGCCGACGATCAGCGGGAGCCACGCCAGGATCACCGGCACGCTGAAGAAGCGCAGCGTCGAGCGCAGTGCCGGGTTCGTCGCGCTCACCCAGAACAAGATCGCCAGCTGCACCGCCCGGCCGACCACGTAGGCCAGGGCGAGGGTGAGCGGCGCGTCGAGCAACCCCGGGCTCTGTTTCCAGGCGTCCGGCAGCACCAGCGCGGCCACGAAGATCGCCGCCATCGCGACCAGGGTGGCCGCGCGGACCAGGCCGACGTCGGGCCGGACCAGGTTCCCCACCCAGGTGTACGGACCCCAGGAGTAGAGCAGCAGGAGGAGCAAGCCTGGGCCAGGGTGAGCGCGCTCGGCGACCCCGCCATGAACGTGATGACCCGGGTGAGCGCGAAGACGAAGACCAGGTCGAAGAAGATCTCGAACATCGTGGTCCGGTGCGTCACCCCCGCCGGCACCGGACGAATGTCGAGAACCTCCTCATCCTCGCATTCTGCGCTATATCGATCGGCGGTTCATCCGGTCCACTCGCCCGGCGCCCCTCCGAAGAGCAGGAAGAACCGCTGGGCCGCTGCGATGTCGCCGTGCACGTCGATTTCGCCCGCCGAGACCGCCGATCGCAGCGGCGTGCCGCCGAACATCAGGCCCCGCATTGCTTTGACCGTGCCGGTGACCGTGACGTCGACCTCGCCTGACCGGCCACGGACCACGCTGATCCCACTCGGGGACACCCCCACCTCGAAGGCGTCGGTGCCCACCTGCAACCGGAGTCGAGCGGTCACCGGCGCGCTGGTCGGTGGCCGATAGAGGGCCTTGAGCAACAGCATGAACGCGTCAGTGCTCATCTCGACGTCCGGCTCCGCGGGCAGGCCGGCGCCCCACCGGGACAGCTCGATCAGTGTCGGCTCCAGTTGCTGACCGCGTTCGGTCAGCTCGTACGCGTGCACGCTGGCCGGCGGCCCGAGCTGCACCCGCCGGACGATGCCGGACTGCTCCAGCTCCCGCAGTCGCTGGCTGAGCACGTTCTGGCTGGCCTTCGGCAGGCCGGCCCGCAGATCGCCGAAACGCTTCGGGCCGAACACCAGCTCTCGGACGATCAACAGAGCCCAGCGCTCGCCGACGATGTCCATCGTGCGCGCCGCCCCGCAGGCGTCCTGGTAAGTCCGCTGAGTCACATCGCCATCGTAGTCGGCGCCCACCGAGCAGTGCTAACGTCGGACCTTGTAGTCCTAAGTTAGGAGTAAGTCATGGATGCACTGCTCGCCAAGGTGATCGAGCGTCACGGCGGCCTCGATCGCTGGAACACCGCGTCGACCCTCACCACCCGGCTCACCTACAGCGGCCCGTTCTGGGCGTTCAAGGGCCGCCCCGACTTCGACAGCACCGAACTGGTCGAGGCCGACCTGCACCGGGAACGGATCCGCCACGTCCAGGAGGGCACCGGCCAGGTCACCGAGTACGACAGCGACACCGACCGGGTCACCGTCACCGCGGCCGACGGCAGCCTGATCGACGAGTTGACGAACCCCCGGGCCAGCTTCGCCGGCTACACGCAGGAGAGCCAGTGGACGCTCGCCCAGGCGGCCTACTTCCGTGGCTACGCCACCTGGCACTACCTCGTCGAGCCGTTCCTGTTCACCTGGGCGGGCGTCGAGGCGCACGAGATCGAGCCATGGACGCAGGAGAACGGCGAGTCGTGGCGCGTACTGCGCGTCACGTTCCCCGAGAGCGTGCACACCCACACCGACACCCAGCTGTACTACTTCGACGACAGCGGGCTGCTGCGGCGCATGGACTACCAGCCGGTGGTCAACGGCTCCTCCCCGGTCGCGCACTACGTGAGCGGGGCGACCGAGGTCGACGGGCTGGTCGTGCCCACGCGACGCCGGATCCACATCCGCCAGGAGGACCGCACTCCGGATCTCTCCTGGACGCCGATCACCCTGGACCTGGCTGACGTCCGGATCCGCTGAGACCCCGGCGGTGTCGCAGCGGACCCGGCGTCACGCCGCCGACCGGACGCCCCGGCCTTCAGGTCGAGGCGTCCGTCCGGCGTCGGCTCCGCTCAGCCCGCCGCCGCACCTGCTGGTACGCGCCGGTCAGCCCCATCGCCCGGCGTACCTCGAGCACCGTCTGGCGTACCTCCTGGCGGGTCCGCTCCGTGCCCTCGACGATCAGTCGGTCGACCAGGCCCCGGTCGGCTTCGATCTCGGCCCGGCGCTGCCGGATCGGCGCCAGAAACTCCTCCAGCGCGACGATCAGTCGTTCCTTGACCTCCACGTCACCCACCCGCCCGGCCCGGTACCGCCGGGCCAGGTCGGCCACCTCGTCGCGGTCCGGATTGAAGACCTCGTGGTACGCGAAGACCGGGTTGCCCTCCACAGTGCCCGGCACGTCGGCCCGCACCCGGTTCGGGTCGGTGTACATGCCGAGCACCTTGCGACGCACCGTCGCCGCGTCGTCGGAGAGCGCGATCGCGTTGCCCCGGCTCTTGCTCATCTTGGCGGCGCCGTCGGTCCCTACCAGGCTCGGGGTGTCCGCCGGGATCAACTCGGGCACCGGGAAGACGGGGCCGTACAGGTGGTTGAACCGCCGGGCGATCTCTCTGGTCACCTCGACGTGTGCGGCGTTGTCCCGGCCGACCGGAACCACCTCCCCCTTCACACAGAGGATGTCCGCGGCCTGGAGCACGGGATAACCCAGCAGCCCGTAGGGCATCTCCTCCTTGCCGGCGTCGCGGGCCATGTCCTTGAGCGAGGGCACGCGTTCCAGCCGGGGGACGGTCACCAGGTTCTGGAGGAGGGTGTTGAGGTCGCCGACCTCGGGGATGGCCGACTGGAGGTAGAAGGTGGCACGGTCCGGGTCGACGCCGGCGGCGAGGATGTCGGTCACCATCTCGCGGGCGTTGCCGGCGACCTGGTCGATGTCCTCCCGGCGGTTGCGGGTGGTGAGCATGTGCAGGTCGGCGATGATGAAGAAGCTCTCGTAGCGCCGGTGCAGCCGTACCCGGTTGGCGATGCTGCCGACGTAGTGGCCGAGGTGCAGGCGGCCGGTGGGCCGGTCGCCGGTGAGCATTCGTGCGACGGACATGGTGGTGCCTCTCGTATCCGAAGGTGGGTCACGCGTGGGCGCGCGCCGAGCAGGGCTGGCTCAGCCCTGCTCGGTCAGCGGGATCGACTCAGCGAGTCGCCCGCCATCGCGCGCCGGCGCGAAACCGCAGACCACCGGCACGGAGGACGTTCAGAAGTTGTTCACGGCCATCGCCGGAGCTGGTCGGGATCTCGGGCACGGCACCGAGGAAGCGGTCGTCGACCAGGTCGACCGCCTCGGATGCGCAGTTGCCCGTCCGGACCACGGCCTCAGATTACCCGCGGGATGGCACCGGGAGGGGGAAGGTAGCTGTCGGCGTAGTAGGCGCCGACGCGTTCCCGGTACTCGTGGTCGGCCGAATCCGGATCGAACAGTGGGGCGTCCTTGATCTGCTGACGGGTCCGGTCGACGTGCACGACGCGTTCCTGGTGATCCACCCGGTCGACCGTCCCGGCCGGCAGCAACACCTTCTGGCCGAAGATCCACGGCCCGGTGTCCACCACCAGGTGCCCGGCGTCCGCCTCGTCGCTCGTCTCGTCGATGGTGCCGATGCGCCCGTCGCTCGCCTGCACCTGATAACCCACCAGGTCGACGGGGGTGCCCGGGCCGGGAGCATCCGGGCCGTCGTGCCCATCCTCCTGACCCTCGGGAGGGGTGACCGAGGGGGTGGTCTGGGTATACCCGCCGGCCAAGGCGGATGGATCACGCCAGGCCCAGGGGTTGAAGATCGAGGGTTGCATGGGGCACCTCCAGGGGACGGTCCTCAGCTGTCCCCCTTCGCAGTGCCCATCCCGCTGACGACGGAAACAGCCTGCGCTCTGCGCGGCGGTGCTCCTGCCCGGGTTTGGCAGGGCGTTCGGGTCCGCGTCGCCGGCCCGCTGAACAGGTGCGCTGGCATACTCGGCTGCCATGGTGCTGTCGCGAGGGTGGAGTCTCTTCCTGGTCGGGGTCGGCGTCTGGACCTGGGTGATCTGGCCGAGGTTTGCGGTGGCCATCTGGCAGGACCCGCGGTCCTGGGCGTCCGGCACGGTGGCCGAGGGCGCAGCCACCAGCTTCCTGTGGGTGCACGCGCTGTTGATCGCCGCGTCCCTCGCAATCGGCACCACCGCCGGCGTCCTCGGTGTCCGGGCCTGGCTCGCCGCCCGGCGGCGGCAGGCGTCCTGATCGCCGCCCGCTCCTGCGGACCGGGCCGAATCGGCGCCCGAACCGCTGTCAGCCGCCGAGCCCCGGTTGCTGCCGGGTGGGGCCTGACCGAGCCTGGTTGCTGCCGGACAGGCTTGACCTGGGGAAACCGGTCGGACGCGCGAATGTGACGCGCGCCGCTACCCGTGGATTTGACGATCAAACCCGCAGACGCGTAACTTTCTCTCTGCCAGCGCGGAACGGGGCAAACGGGACGAAGGTCCTGGAGCACCGAAACGGGATGGCAACCGGGTCAAGCAGGGGTTCGCTCCTGGGAGACGCGGTCCGGGCGGGGCTTGCCGGATCGGCCGCGAGGCGGATTTGGTGCGGCGAAGCCGACCGGGTAAGGTTCACGACCGGCAGGGAACCGGGCGAGACTGCGGGAAACCGCAGCGGCCGGCCTGCTGAATCCGACGACCTGACGCAGCGGTTCGCTGCTGCGTGAGTGCGCCGGCGCTGACCCGTACGAAGCATGACAGACCGGGACACACGGTTTGACACGGCGGAGACGGTGAGGTAACGTAGTAAGAGTGCCCGGCGCGAGAGCGACGGGGACGCGGTACGAAAAGCCCCGGTTGGGGTTCCACTGAGGTGGGGCTTCTGGTCGGTGTGTGGTTGTTCTTTGAGAACTCAACAGGGTGCTTGTAAAGCCAGTGCCAATT